>JAAYEK010000032.1 GCA_012728785.1 Bacillota bacterium
GTAGTTGGAATCCACATGCTCTATTACATCTTTGACGACAAAATCTTCCCAGTTGCCGGTGACTGGGGAGTTTACGCAAAAACTCCCTCCAAGCTTATTGCGGGCATTAACTCCAACAACAATAAACTCAAAGTCGGCTTCCTTCATAGCCGAATCAAAATAGGTCGTCAAGGAGACGACATCAATAGGATACCTGGCAAACCCGGAAATGAAATAGACGACCGGATAACGTTTTTCTGTCTCCCAGTATGAAACCGGCAGATAAATAACCAGATCTTGTTCGAGAGATTCTCGAATTAAATTATTCTGTAAAGAAACTCCTTGAATTTTCACGATCTCTATTTTTTTTCTTGATTCTGCTGAACAAAATGAAGAAATTGCAATAATAAGGCAGATAACCACAAAAATAATGACTATTTTTTTAATGAACCGATTCATAACGCGCCTCCTCAGATTAACCTTACTTGATTTTAAATTCGGTAAAATGAGCCAAAATCCTTTTAAAAAATAGAGACCCATGCAATATTATCTAGTAATGTGAATATTGTTAAAAAGTCAGAAACCGCCCAACTTAAAAAACCCGCCAAAATTACTTTCTAGTAATCTTAGCAGGTCTATTCACGCCCATGCCATTACCAGGGAATTTGCAAAATCAAAGACCAACAAATACTCTCCCCCTAGGCCCTCCCTATTAGGTAAATTTACAGTTATACAGGACATGTTTTATCCAAGTTTTGATGATTAAAGACCCGCTTCTTTTGGGCATAATCATTAACTACTTGACCGGTTCCCAGCAACTTATACTTATAGCTGACTAGTCCCTCCAAACCTACCGGTCCCCTGGCATGGAGCTTGCTGGTGCTAATCCCGACTTCCGCTCCAAATCCATACTTAAACCCATCGCTAAACCGGGTAGAACAGTTCCAAAAAACATTGCCTGAGTCTACTATATTCAAAAACAGTTCGGCATTAGCGCGGTTATTAGTAACGATGCTGTCTGTATGTTTAGAACCATAGCTGTTAATATGGTTGATAGCTTCAGCAATATCTGCCACTACTTTAACGGAAAGTTTATAATCAAGATATTCGGAGCGCCAATCCTTTTCCGCAGCCGGATTCGCCGGGATGATTGCCTGAGTTTTCTGACAACCATATAGTTCCACCTTCTTTTCATCCATGGCTTTTTTAAGTGATGGTAAAAATTCCGGTGCAATCTGCTGGTGGACCAATAAAGTTTCCATAGCGTTACATACAGCCACATATTGAGTTTTCGAATCAACTGCAATCCGGACCGCCATCCCCAAGTCGGCCTCGGCATCCACATAACAATGGCAAATCCCATCCGCATGTCCCATCACCGGAATACGCGAATTGTCCAAGATATAACGGACAAATTCATTGGACCCGCGGGGAATGATTAAGTCAATATATTGATCCAGCTTTAGCATTTCATTCACATCAGCCCTGGTTTCCAAAAGATGAATCCACCCTTGAGGAATACCTGCTCTTTGGGTCGCCTGGTTAATTAGCTCAGTTAAAATCCGGTTAGTGGCGGAAGCTTCGGAACCGCCTTTTAGTAAAACGCTGTTGCCGCTCTTAAGACAGAGGGTAGAGATTTGGACTAAAGCATCTGGGCGGGATTCGAAGATAATACCGATCACACCAATAGGGCAAGATACCCGATAAAGTTCCAGCCCTTGGTCTAATTCGGTAGCTAATAAGGTTTTACCCACCGGTTCTTCCAGTTTGATCAGGCTTCGGATTCCGGCAGCCACATCGGCTAGTTTGGTTTCATCGAATTTTAGCCGTTTTAATAGTGGAGCAGGTGAATTATCCTGTTGGCTTCGTTGCAAATCCTCCTGATTGGCTCGGATAATCGCTTCCTTATTCTGCTCCAGTGTTAGGGCGATCTGTTTCAACGCTCTGTTTTTTAAGGTTGAATCGCAAGCCGCTAATTGCAAAGCTGCTGCCTTGGCCGATTGAGCCATTTCGCTAATGTTCATATTGATCCCTCACACAATAATTGAATACTTACTTAGCTTCAGTTAATTGTATTTCTCCGAAAACCACATTTACTTCCATCTTCCCATAAGGCTGACCTTCTATCACGGCAGGCGTTTGATAATTATATTCACCGAAAGAAATCATGTTACCATCCGGCATCTTGGCGCCGGCAAAGGCTGAGTTAACTTTGATCTTCAATGGTTGGGCCGGATCCAGCTTAACCAAACCCGAACCGAAGATAACATTGATCTTTATACCGGTATTAGCATCAACTGTGTATTCAGACAAATCGACAACACCCCGGCCGAAGATTACATTGTACTCTCCGTCGGCATTAACCTTGAATTGGTGATCGTTAAAGATCAGATTACGGCAGTTTCTTTCACAGCTAAAACCGCCGGTTAATACTCGCAGTCCCATGTAAATTAGAAGAAATGACACAAACAGCCTAAAGACCGGAATGTCCAAATGAAATATTACCTTGAGAATAAAAGAAATACCCAATAAAATTAAAAATATGCCCCAAAAAACCTGACTAAAAATGAATCCCATTTTCATCTTCCACTCCTCCCTCGTAGATATCGGCTCTGAATGAAAATTATCTTAATATTGCTAGGGATATTATAGATTTGAGATTTAAACTACTAACTTCATTACTAGTATGATTCCATAAGGTCTTTCGCTTTGATAATAATTTAAGAGCCAGTAGAATTTCAGCACAAAAACACTCAAGGTCTTATGCCGTCTCCTGGCTCCTATCTCCTTACTACTTAAATCAAAGTTATTTTCCCTGGTATTTCTGTTTCATCTCTTCCAATCCCCAATTGGGAACATCTTTGATGTGCCCGGCGGTGTTAAAGGCTTTCATCCGTTTAATAATCTCTTGGGCAACCGCTTCCCGAGCCGCTCCGGCATAGTCGCGTTGATCAAATTTACCGGGGTTTTCAGCTAAAAACTTGCGGGTTGCTGCGGTGGCAGCCAAACGAATGTCGGTATCGACATTAATCTTATTCATTCCATAAGTGGTGGCTTTTTGTAAAGCATCTAAAGGCATACCGGCGGCGTGTTCCATTTGCCCGCCATATTGGTTAATGATGTCGACCAATTCTTTTGGAACGCTGGAAGAACCATGGGAAACCAAATAAACGTTGGGAATTAGCTTACGGCAATTTTCAATAACATCAAAGGCAATTTTGGCTTCACCTTTAAACTTAAAAGCGCCGTGGGAGGTGCCTACGGAGATTGCCAAAGCATCGACTCCGGTTTTAGCGACAAATTCGGCTGCTTCCTCAGGTTTGGTCAAATGGGTTTGACCGGAGCCAACACCATCCTCAATTCCACCTAGAGTGCCGATTTCTCCCTCAACTGAAACTCCGCGATCATGGGCATATTTTACTACTTCACTGGTGACTTTGACGTTATAGGCAAAGTCTGAAGGGGTCTTTGAATCCTCCATTAAAGAACCGTCAATCATTACAGAGGTAAAACCAAGATCAATAGCGCGTTTGACGCTTTCCAAATTATTACCATGGTCCAGATGGATCGCGATGGGAATCTCCGGGTTTAATTCCACACCGGCCATAATGATGTTTCTTAAGTACTTGTCTTCGGCGTATTTCAAAGCGCCTCTACTTACTTGAACGATCACCGGGGACTGAGTTTCTTTAGCCGCTTTCATGATTCCTTGCATTTGTTCCATATTGTTGACATTGTAAGCTCCAACCGCAAAAGGTTGACCAGCCCGATAGGCATTTAAACTTGCCTCTAAAATGGCTTTTGACGTAACTAACACTATAATCACTCCTTGATATTCTTTATAGAATAGGCCTAAAACCTGAGGAACGAGGCTTGAGTAATAACTTTCACCTAAACCTTATACCTCTCGCCTAGTGCCTAATTGCCTAGCTAAAACACCACACCTATACTAGCCAAATCGGCTTCATTCCAATTTACTTGTTTTTGGACTAAAGCTTCTGGAAAGGGCACGGTCACAATCTGGTTACCTTGCAACCCTACCATTTTTCCGCTCATTCCTTGGAATAACAGGTCGACGGCGGTAACGCCGAATCTGGTTCCCAGTATTACATCGTCGGCGTTAGGGACCAATCCCCGCAGAGTGAATCCTAAATCCGTCGCCCGTACATCCTCCAATTTTTTCAACCCTAATTGAATTTTAATAATCCGACGTAAAATCTGGCCAATACCTCCCAATTTAGGGTTGCCGTGGGAGTCCACCCCCAAGTCCTCTTCGACCAAGGCCTTGACTACCGGGCTCTCCGACTTGGCTTTCAATAATACAGGATCATCCGGTTTGATTCTAAACCCTTCGGCGACAACCAGATTCACATACTTTTGAGTTTGATTGATTGCGGAGATCCGTTCGCATAATCTTGACAACTCAACCTGTTTTTCAGGAATCAAGATTAAGTCGGCCCCTGCGGCGATACCAATCTCCATAGTTAGCCAACCGGCATCTCGCCCCATAATTTCCACGATTGAAATCCGGCGATGGGTTTTAGCAGATTCGGCGGTGCTTCGAACTGCAGATGCGCCGAAAGCTACTGCGGTCTTATAACCCAGCATGGTATCTGTCCCGGAGACATCGTTATCAATACTTTTAGGGGCGGCGATTACCGGGAAGTTTTGATTTGAAAGCCCCATACCCGATTTAATGGTATCATTGCCGCCGGTTGCTAAAACAGCATCAACACCGATTTTTTTCAAGTTAGCGACTAATTTTTGGGGAAATCCCTTAGCTGTATTTTCAGAAGAAAACGGATTAAACCGGGAAGATTCCAAAATGGTGCTGGGTTTAATCTCCAGCCCAATAATGCTTTCTAATGATAATGGGACCAAATGCTCTTCAATACGATCCGAACAAGCTCCTTCAAAAGCTTTACGAATTCCGACAAACTCCGCCCCATATTTATTGATCCCTTGACGCGTCGCCGCGGCAATAAAAGAATTAATCCCGGCACAATCACCACCACCGGTCATAAAAGCGATTTTTTTGATCATTATTTAATCACTCCTACTAGAAAATGATTACTCTGTGTCTCAGTGTCTCTGTGGCCAATAATGGTTTAGCCCATTTTAAGAATCTTTCCGCCCAATAGCTTTCTCCACTGCTGCTACTATGTGTTCGGGATTAAGGCCGTATTCATTCATGAGTTCGGCAGGTTCACCTGATTGGCCGAATTTATCTTTTACTCCGATAAATTCCATCGGGACCGGATGATTTTGAACTACTACCTCAGCAACAGCACTTGCTAAGCCTCCGATTACCGAATGTTCTTCAGTAGTAATAATAGCGCCGGTTTCCCAGGCGGCTTTAATAATTTCAGCGCTATCAATCGGCTTGATAGTATGGATATTGATTACCCTAACATTGGTACCCTTTTGATTGAGGAGATCAGCAGCGATTAATGCCCGTTCAACCATTATCCCGGTAGCCATAATCGTGGCCGCTTTGCCTTCCCGAAGACGGACCGCTTTGCCGATTTCCGGTTGATAATCTTCACCAAATACCAGCGGCATTGGTTCACGACCAAGCCTGATATATACCGGGCCTTTATGCTCGGCCGCAGCAAAAATTAACTTTTCAGTTTCAACCGCGTCCGCCGGGTTTAAAACTGTCATTCCCGGAATAACTCTCATCAAGGCGATATCCTCGATGGATTGATGCGAACCGCCATCTGCACCGACAGTGATGCCGGCATGAGTTGCTGCAATTTTTACATTTAAACCGGCATAGCCGATAGTATTGCGGACCTGATCATAAGCCCTACCGGTAGCAAAAATCGCAAAAGTACTGGCAAAAGGGATTTTCCCGGTCGAGGCTAAACCGCCGGCGGTAGACATCATGTCGGCTTCGGCGATTCCCATCTGAACCGAACGTTCCGGAAATTTTTTAAAAAAATCAGCGGTTTTGGTTGACTTGGTAAGATCAGCGTCTAATACAACAATATTGGGATTGCTTTCACCCAATTTAACTAGGGCTTTTCCATACGCGTCCCGCGTTGCGATTCGGTCACCCATATTTAATCCTCCTTAAAATAGCTGACATTATAGAGTTAGCAAAGTCCAAATTCTTTTAATGCTTTTTCCGTTTCTTCCGCATTGGGAGCTTTTCCGTGCCAGCCGGCTTGATTTTCCATGAAAGAACAGCCTTTACCTTTGACGGTATGCATTATAATCATTGTAGGTTTTCCTTTGGTCTGCTCGGCTTCACTAATAGCCTGATCGATCTCGTTAAGATTATGTCCGTCAATATCGATCACATGCCAACCGAAAGCCGCAAAACGGGCCGCCGGATCGGTGAATGATTTAACATCTTCAACTTTACCATCAATTTGCAGATGATTATAATCAAGAAATGCAGTTAAGTTATCTAGTTTATTATGAACCGAGGTCATGGTGGCTTCCCAGATTTGACCTTCCTGACTCTCACCGTCGCCAATCAGAACATAAACCCGGTACGGCTTTTGATCCATTTTTCCAGCAATCGCAATCCCGTTCCCAACGGAAAGTCCTTGCCCTAAAGAACCGCTTGATATATCCACCCCTGGGGTTTTCCACATATCCGGATGTCCTTGTAACTTACTTTTGAATTGACGTAAAGTATCGATTAAATCCATCTCAAAATAGCCTTTTTCTGCCAGGGCTGCATATAAAACCGGAGCCGCATGTCCTTTACTTAAAATAAAACGGTCTCGGTCGGGCATTTGAGGATTTTTGGGATCTATTTTCATCTTGTGAAAATAGAGATAAGCTAAGAGATCAACGGCTGAAAGCGATCCACCGGGATGCCCTGATTTAGAGGCAGATAACATTCTGATAATATGACCCCGCATCTGGCGGGCTCTTTCCGTTAATTCTTCCAATTGGGCCTGGGTCAGCAAAATCGGTCCCTCCTTTAAAAATTTTGACTATAGCAATTTTTGGACTAGGTTCTCCATTAAAAAACTTAAATCCTGCCAAACGATTATATTTTCAAAAGTTTTAATAAAATATTTGCTTTTCAATTGATAGCATTTCGGGCTAATAGATCACAACGATTGTTATATTCATTATCACGATGGCCAGGAACTTTAATCCATTCAACTTGATGGATATTGGCCAATCGGAGCAATTCTTCCCATAGATCACGGTTTTCAATCGGCTTTTTCTGGGAATTTTGCCAGCCGTTGACCAGCCAATTGCCAAGCCAGTTCTGACGAAAGGCATTAATCAAGTATGCGCTATCGGAGTATAATTGAACCTCACAAGGGTATTTAAGAGTTTTAAGCCCTTCAATAGCTGCTTTTAATTCCATTCGTTGATTGGTAGTGTGAGGTTCTGAACCGGATATTTCCCGTTCGTTACCATTATGAATTAATATGGCAGCCCAACCTCCGGGACCGGGATTACCGGAACAAGCACCGTCAGTATATATAGCTACTGTTTTCAAGTTTTCTCCTTAAATAATTGACGCAAAGTCGCCAAATTTTTTAAATCATCTTCCGCAGTCTTTTGGGGCGTTTCCAAAATTCCCGGGAGTTGATTAAGTTTTTCATGATTAACCAGATAGTCGAATCCATCTAATCCAATAGTTCCAATCCCGATATGCTGATGACGATCGAGATGGGAACCAAGAGGTCCCATGGAATCATTGAGATGAAATATTTTTATACTGGAAAGCCCCACGGTTTTTTCCACGATAGACAAAGTTTCTTCCCAACCTTCACGGTTACTTAGATCATATCCGGCAGCAAAGGCATGACAGGTATCGAAACAAACGCCAACCCTGTCTGGTTCGTTGACACCGGCAATCAGTTCTTGAATTGCTTCAAACTTTCCGGCTATTTCTCCTCCGGCCCCTGATTGGTTTTCAAAAAGCATTATAGTTGGTCCCGATACTTGAGTTAAAACCAAATTTA
>JAAYEK010000033.1 GCA_012728785.1 Bacillota bacterium
CGATCAAAGGAAAACGCAAATTCAATATTGTTTTGATGCATTGTAACAAAGGATGAACAATCCACCAAACTTAACTGCTGCCGATTGGCGGCAAAAAGCGAAGTAGCAGCTTGTTGATAAAATTGATTGTCAATCCACTTAACTTCAAACAATGGCAGCTAGATACCGGTCATGATTTTGAGCCAAATCACTCAAACCGGTGTGATATTTTCCCGCCGCTTCTTTGGCTCTTTCAATCAGTTCCCGTTTGTCTCCTCCGTCAATCTGTTTTAAATAATTATCCACTGATTTGCGGATTAATTCAGCCACGGAAACTCCTTGTTTTAGGGCTAGGTCATGTAAAATCTTTGTTTGAGCCTCGGTTAATTGAATTTGTGTTCGAACCACAGCGCTCTCCTTGGGTTATGATTACACTTTGTACCATCATGATAACACATATTAAAGATTGTTACCAGATCTATTGAAAAAGTTTTGATATGGGCTACTCTTAACCAACTTCCCGTTGGGGCACAGCCAGAAACTGAACCTTCGGGTTCTTCTCCATCACATACCGAAAAGCCCATTCACTCCGGAAGAGAGCCACCGGACGGCCTTGGCCATCCTCCAACAGCAAGTCACCCTGGAGGTCGAGCTTAGACTTGGCGGTGATCCCATCACCCACCAACCACCTAGCCATCACATAATTCAAGTTCTGCAGCTGGATATCAACCCCATATTCTCCTTGCAATCTGTAACGGAGCACGTCAAATTGCAAAGTTCCGACCACTCCCACGATAAAGGACTCAAAACCGCTGTCCGGCTGTTTAAAGAGCTGGACAGCGCCTTCCTGGGTGAGCTGGGTGATGCCTTTCATGAACTGCTTACGGCGCATGGTATCTTTAGGCTGAACCCGGGCGAACTGTTCCGGCGGAAAGACCGGGAAATCTTCAAATTTCAGTTTGTGATTTTCAGCGCAAAGAGTATCGCCAATAGCGAATACGCCGGGATCAAATAAACCGATGATATCGCCGGGATATGCCTTTTCAACCATCTCCCGGTCTTGGGCCATGAATTGTTGGGGCTGAGCAAGTTTAATGGGTTTACCGGTCTGGACATGATGGACGGTCATACCCCTTTCAAATACTCCGGAACAGATCCGGATAAAGGCCAGCCGATCCCGGTGGGCCGGGTTCATATTGGCCTGGATTTTAAAGACGAAAGCTGAAAAATCTTCCGTATCCGGTTGGACTTCGCCGGAGTCGGCCTTGCGTGGCGCCGGTGGTGGCGCTAGCTGTAAAAATTCCTCCAAAAAGGGCCGAACCCCGAAATTAGTCATGGCGCTACCGAAGAACATCGGGGTTAACTCGCCCCGCAAAACCTTTCCCAGATCAAATTGTTCCCCGGCGGTATCCAAAAGCTCAATATCATCACAAAGGGCTTTTTGAATATCTTCCCCCAAGATTTCGGTGAAGGCCGGATCGCTTGCGCTACCTACGGATGATTGGAGGGCCCATTGCCCATGAGAACCATCGTTTTGAAAAAGTTCGATCTGAGCTTCCCGCCGGTTATAGACACCTTTGTATTCCCCATCGATCCCAATGGGCCAGTTCATTGGGTAGGAGACGATCCCCAGCACTTTTTCAATCTCTTCCATCAGTTCGAATGGACTTTTGCCATTTCGATCCAGTTTATTGATGAAGGTAAAAACGGGAATACCCCGTTGTTTACAGACTTTAAAGAGTTTGATGGTTTGGGTCTCGACGCCTTTGGCAACGTCGATCAGCATCACGGCGCTATCGGCGGCCATTAGGGTCCGGTAGGTATCTTCACTGAAGTCTTGGTGGCCGGGGGTATCTAAAATGTTTATTTTGTAACCGTTATATTCGAATTGGAGGGCGCTGGATGTAACGGAGATCCCCCGTTGCTTCTCGATCCCCATCCAGTCGGAGACGGCATGGCGTTGGGTTTTTCGAGCTTTGACCGATCCGGCTAGGTGAATGGCGCCGCCATATAATAGTAGTTTTTCGGTTAATGTAGTTTTACCGGCGTCGGGGTGGGAGATGATGGCAAAGGTTCGACGGCGGGTGACTTCTTTTTGTAAGATAGCTTGAGTTTCGGACATAGGGCTTCCTCCGATTTTAGGTGTTTGCGTATGGATTAACAATCATTTATTATACATGAGCGGTGAAGGTTGTGCAATAATTAAAGCGTCTGTTACAACTTTCTCCCCCGAGTGGGATAGAAACCTATGCCTTCGGGCCTCGCTTTTTAGACAACCCATCCTCTGGACTATTTTTGGGTTTTTGGGCATAAAAAAACCCTCGGCAATCTCCCGAGTATCGCAAGGACACTCCGGAGTATTTCAGAGACACTCTTGAGTATGTGAAAGACACTCCGGAGTATTTCGGAGAGACTTTCGAGTATGTCAAAGACACTCCGGAGTATCTCGGAGACACTCTCGAGTATGTTAAAGGCAGTCCGGAGTATCTCGGAGACACTCTCGAGTATGTTAAAGGCAGTCCGGAGTATTTCAGAGACACTCTCGAGTATGTTAAAGGCAGTCCGGAGTATCTCGGAGAGACTTTCGAGTATGTCAAAGACACTCCGGAGTATCTCAAGGACGCTCCGAAAGATCTCAAAGGCATTTCTGAGTACCGGATGTGCTTTTTATTTTTCACAGATTTTACAGCCGGAGATATGTAAGCCATCACTGGCTAATCTAGGGCAGAATAATCAACCCTAAGGAGGGCCAAAGGTCCTTGCATCTTGTAGCCGGATGGCTTTAGCTAGTACCCAGGACGGGTGCAAGCTCGCGATGGTCAGGGAAGACCCAAAGCAGCCTTCCGGTTGGCAATTTATTCAGAACTCGGCCATCTCCGTCGCGACTACCTTCAACCCCGGGACCTTATCTTTGTTTAGTTTGACCGCCGCGTAAATATCCAAAGTCCCGTTGAGGGTGTCGGGTATATTTGAGGATTCAACTAAAACAAATTTTGTGGTATAAAGCGGGTTGTTTTTTTGGGTTACGTAGTGCGTTAAACGCGTAGGGGATGGATTTTGACTAAGTTTTTCCAGTAAGGAGCCGATAACTAAAAATGGAAGGGTTTTATGGAGTGTTAGAGTAATTATATCCTGAACGGGGAATTGCTGGGCGTTTTCTTGTTGTGGGCGGAAGGTGGAGCAGGTGATGGCTTACCGGAAGAAGGGAAGTCGGATTGTGATTGGGAATGAGAGTGAGTATTGGGATGCGATTGCTTGACAATCACTTCATTTTGGTGGGCGATAGTCTACGTTAACTACGGTTGGATATGGTGATGTCTATTATATTACCGGCTGGGGGCGTTTATTGAGCAGAGCTATAGCGATACTGGGGATAGGATTGGTGGTGCTACCGACGGGTATTATAAGTTCCGGGTTTATGGATGAAATTAGTTCGGTGAAGGAAGATAACAGAAGCGAGAAGGATGATATTTTGTATAGTCCGTATTGCAGGAGACAAATAAAGGATCATAAATGATTTGGAGAAAAGGTTTTATGAAAGACAATAATGTCAAAACTCCAAGATTAAGGAATGGTAGGTGAAGTGGAAAGGTAGGTTCATTTGCCATTAGATAATGGAGGTATTGATGTGAACTCTTATGAAAAATTAGCAAATAAATTTATTAAACGACTTCAAAGACTGATGGATAAGTATGGCAATGATGTCTTACTAGGGTTTATTAATGTCTTTGATGAAGAATACGATTTTCTTAAAAAATATTCCAGCGATCTTCTGCAGAATCTTCCTACTGAATTAATTAAATCTTATCCAGAATATTGCTTAATAATTGCATTAACTTTAGTACAAATAGCAATAAGGGAAACTTCAGATGAAAAAGAACGTGAATTTTGGGTTGTTGTAAGAGATACTTTGGGAATTGAAAATGATAAAGCTTTGAAATCTAAGGAAATTCTATATCAATCAATTGTCAGAGATAACAATTTATTTTTTTATATGAATGAGACAAGGCATGAGTATGTTAGAACTGTTGATTCTCATGCAATAATTCCGAATATATCGGTAAATAAAATTTATGATGTTCTTTTTTCAGCATACCAAAAGGATTTAGAGGAAGATTATGATGAAAATTTTATAGATGATTATATCGATATTATGTTTAATTTTTTTAAAGCCTATATAAGCTTTGATGATGAAGAAGATGATAGAGTTTTATTAAGTGGCGTTAAAATAAGTAAACATTATATGCTTCCAAAACCGTTTCGTGTGGGGTGTCTAAATAATAAGGCTATTATGAAAGACTTTATAAAAAAGTCCCTTTTTTATATTAATGAAGCTTCTTTTACGGGATTGCTTCCTGAAGATTCAGCGTTATTTGCCAAGGAATTTGTTACATGGTGGAAATATGATCATCATAACAAAATATTTGATGATTCAAAAAAAAGGATTAAGTATGAGAAAAATGAAAAACAAAAAAAATATAAAAAAAGATTTACATCAGCATATTTTGAGTTGCAAGGAACAGACCTAATACTAAATCTTCCTCAGCAACGGCTAACTGTTAATCAAATAGAAAATGAAATAGTTTTAAATACTTATGATGGAGACGATCTTATCCCAGAATTGTGTAAGAAGTTAAAGGTTTTTGGACAGATCATGTTTCGTACAGAAGAAGAACAAATAAAACTCAACAAGATAATTAAAAAATTACGCTATGAGATTAAGAGCGGAAATGAAATTATATATGATTCCAAAGAAAAGTTTTACCGAGAAAGTATTATTTTTAATTTCGACGGGTCGGAAGAATTAGACGGAAAAAATTTATATGTTGGTGATATAAAGATTGTGACGTCTTTGGAGTCCGAAGTAGTTCCTGACTGTACATATGATAAGATTTTAAAAGAGCAATATATTATTTATGTATTATTCTTAAAAGAAAGCTCTAGTTTTCTGTTAAATAACAAATTTTATTCCCTTGAATCACAAAAATACGAAAGTCAAATGTTTTATGAAAATAAATCTAAAGAAGCATACATCGATTATAATGGTGAAATATACGATATATATACACAATGGCCATCATTCGGAATTAGATGTGAAGGTATTGGAAATGCCAAAAAATATATTATCAATATAAATGAATCTCAGATGTATTTATCTAGTTTTGGAAAAATTCAAACTATTACTCTTGAGGATGGTAGCGGTGATGAATACTTAAACTGTATTATGATTGAGCGCCAAATAGAAAAATGTCAGTTTTATTCTATTGTAGTACGTAAGGCTGGAGATTCAAAGTATATTATAAAAGAAAACTTTATTATTATTCCAGAGTTTAAGTGTTTATTCGATAAGGAATATTATTATAAAGAAAAAAACGTTACTATTACAGAAATAGTTGGAAACAATTTAAATTTTCACGTTAAGTTTCCACATACCATATTGTATAAAACGGAGAATCATACAAGTCTTTTATGTGAAATAAATAGTGTTGCTTGTGAAATAAAAATTGAGCTTCCTATTATTTCGTGGAAAATAGAAGACTATAATTCTTTTGATGAAGAAGATAATATTTGGCATAAGAATATTCAGGATTATATACTTTTATTGAAATGCAGTTATGTTGATCCAAAAGTGATAATAGGCAATACAATTGTAAGAGGAGATAAAAAGTATTCCGGTTATTATTACAATCTAAGGGATTTCTTTCTTTTAGGTAAAGATTTTGAGATTGGTATTGATATAAAGGGTAATTATATTAAATTATTGAAAATTATTTTTGCACCTACAATTATTGCAGCAGAATTTAGATATAAGAAAAATATGCAATTAATATTCGGTAATTGGAAATATATTGGAGATGGAGAATTGTTTATTGAGATTTTTACTAAACATAAAAGTAAAAAATTGTTTTCTAAAAAGCTCATGAATGTAAATTGTTTTGAAGAGCAAGTTTATTTACCTGATGGTTTTTATAGGATAATAATCTCACAAGAACAGGATGACGAATTCGGAATATCAAATGAGAAAATCAATTTATACGATGGGATATTTGTTGCTGGAGATAAGTTTTATTTTTTGTTAAGGGGAAAAGATGTTAAAGTAGATAACTGCTTTTACTTTGATCAGAGATATGATATTAATAATTTTTATTTTGATAACCTAAATATAGAACAAGAGAATTCATTATATATTGCAAAAGCTTTTTTCTTTAAAAAAAGCAAACAAAATGGCGAAATGTTTAAATGGTACTTGAGAAGCAGTAACCCAGTTAGGATAGAAATAATTGACGTAAACAAGAATTTATATACTATCGAAATACGAGATCATACAGATGATGGTGGTTTTATTTATGACATACAAGACAAACACATTTTACCATTTGATAAAGACCAAAAGGATAGAAATCGTTATCAAACTGCAGATTACTATATTTTAGACTTGGAGGGGCTTACATGAGCTTTAATCCAATAAATGCTTCAAAAGAAATAGTGGAAAAGTATATTAGATATATCAATACTTCTTTATTTATCAATGATCCTGTTTATATGAAACAAGTCCAAGAGATTTTAAAAAATTCAAATGAGATTGCCAAAGGACCTTATCTCGATGTTTCCGATTCTTTTGAGAAAGGCCTTACAGTCAAACATCTTGTAAATGAAGGCATATTATGTTCTGAGTTATTAAACATAAAAAGCAATAAATTACCCTTTGATCGACCTTTATATAAACATCAAGAAGAAGCAATAAGAAAAATACAAAAAGATAAGAAC
>JAAYEK010000034.1 GCA_012728785.1 Bacillota bacterium
GCAAACCTTTTATGGTAATTGAAAATGTAATAGTGTTAAGAGATTTCAGAGATAAAAGCATTGGGAAAAAACTGATGACTGAGATTGAAAGAGGTGAACCAGGCTATCCCTATCCTTTGAATATTGACGAGACTTTAACCAAATATATATTAGGATTGCTACCAGAAAACAACTGCTAAGGGGGTTATTAAACGTATGAATTTTAAAAAAATCCTATTGATAATATTGATATTTCTTATTTCTTTTTCGGTAGTAATTTATGTTTATTGTGAAATTCAATTAAATCTTGTGGCTAATAAAAACATATCGGGATGTTTTTCAAAGGATGAGCTTAATATAGTTGATCACCGATTTAATAGAGCTTTATGGATTCATTATACCGATGATCAAGAAATGAAACTAGAAAAGATAACTTTGCTTAAGGTTTTATTTAAAGCTATTAGTAAAAAAGGGATTGATCCGAGCAGTGATACTATTGTGTATCTTTCTGCCGGAAGACTTATTCATGAAAATAACGCCACCGAGTTTAAAGGGATTCATTGGCAGATTAGATGGTTATCCTTTTCTAAATGGATAAGTAGTAATTGGGATGTAGATGAGTGTTTAAGTTATTTAGCAAACAAATCCTATTATGGACATGGATATAAGGGTATTAGTCAAGCTGCGAAAGGGTTTTTTCAGAAAAAGCCTAATGAATTAAGCGTAGATGAGATCAGTATGTTGGTAGCCGCAACCATAGAGCCAACAACTTATAACATTAAAACCCCGGATGCGAAATTAATGAAAAAAACTAATCAGATCAAAGCTAAATTACTAAGAAGCAAGAATTGTATGTAATAACATTAAGACCATGGTCCAAAACCATGGTCTTTTTTTCACGACTTAATCTTAGCTATTATCCCCTCAACATCCATTCTGCTCTGCTCTCCGGTTGCCATCTCCTTCAACGACAACAAACCGCTTTGCAACTCATCCTCGCCGAGGAAAATGACAAAAGGAATCCCTAGTTTATTAGCGTAAGAAATCTTTTTATCCAATTTGGTCTCTTCGAAGTATAACTCGGCGACTATTCCCGCTTCCCGGAGCCGGTTGGCCACAGCTATCGACGCTTCAATATCGGTATTCATCGGGACAATCAAGACTTGGGCCAAGGTGGAGGCTTGGTTCAATTCGATAATCTTCGCCTCCTGAATCTGATAGAATAACCGGGTCAAACCGATGGAAATCCCGACTCCCGGCAGTTGTTGTTTGGTGTAATAGCCGGCCAGGTTATCGTAACGGCCTCCCGAACAAACACTGCCGATACCGGGATAATTATTAAGAATGGTTTCATAGATGGTGCCGGTATAATAATCAAGGCCTCTGGCGATGGTCAGGTCAATGGCCAGATTCCCTTCGGGCACATTGAAACACTTTATGTAATGAATCACCTGGGCCAACTCCTCCAAACCTTCATTAAACAAAGGATTAGGAATCGCTAGTTTTTGCAAGGAAGTCAATATTGCCTCATTTGAACCTTTAATACCGATAAAGTCAAGAATCCGGTCTACTGCCGCACCGCTGACCCCGAGCTTTTGCAACTCCTCAATCACTGCCTCGGTCCCGATTTTATCCAATTTATCGATGGTCCTTAAGACCCCGCTTCGGTCTTCGATATTAAGGGAATCGAAGAAGCCGTTTAACAATTTCCGGTTATTAATCCGAATGGTAAACGAATCAAACCCCAGTCCTTTAAAGGTGGCGTAGATGATGCTGGGGATCTCGGCGTCATTGATCAAACTCAGCTTGTTCGCGCCGATAATATCGATGTCACATTGGTAAAACTCCCGAAACCGCCCTTTCTGGTTCCGTTCGCCCCGAAAGACCTTTCCGATATGATAACGCCGAAAGGGGAATGCCAGTTCCGGAAAATGCTGGGCCACATAACGGGCCAACGGTACGGTAAGATCGAAACGCAGTACCAAATCGTTGTCGCCTTTAGTAAACTGGTAAACCTGTTTTTCGGTCTCCCCGCCTCCCTTGGCCAATAAAACATCGGCCTTTTCAATGGTCGGAGTATCCAAAGGGATAAACCCAAAGCGTTCGAAGTTGGTCCGGATGGTGTCCAGCATCTGATTGAAAGCGATTTGATCCGCAGGAAGCAGTTCCATAAATCCCGGCAGAATACTGGGTTTAACAATTTGTCGATCCATTTTTTGTTCAATCCTCTCATCCCGAATGTAATAGCCTCAAGAGCAGAAGATGACCCAAATTCTTCACTTATACTTCTGCCTACTGTCTTCTGTATTCTGACTTCAACCCTCTTAACTCCTAACTACTCGTTTACCAATTCCGCGACAAACTGCGGCAGCTTAAATCCTCCAAAATGAATTTCAGGCGTATAATACTTAGTATCGATCGCTCTAATATTTGCCGGATCTACCTGCAAAGGGTCCCACTTTTTGCTGGCAATGGTGAAACTCCATAAACCCGACGGATAAGTAGGAATACTCGCCAGGTACAGGCGTTTAATTGGAAAAACGCCGGTTAAATTTTGATGAATCATCCGAATCACATCCTGATTGACAAAAGGCGATTCGCTTTGGGCCACCATAATCCCCTCCGGTGTCAATGCTTCATAAACATCCTGATAAAACTCGCGGCTGAAAAGGCCCACCGCCGGACCGACTGGTTCGGTAGAATCAATCAAAATCACGTCATATTTGCCTTTGTTGCGACGGACATGCTCAATCCCATCGCCAATTTCCAAGGTGACCCGAGGATTAGTCAGGGCCCTGGCAATACTGGGCAAGTATTCCTGGCTGACTTCAACCACCCGGCGGTCAATCTCTCCCAAAACCGCCTCTTTCACGGTGGAGTGCTTAATAATCTCCCGGATAGCGCCGCCGTCACCGCCGCCGACTACCAATACCCGTTCCGGATTAGGATGGGTGTTCAAAGCTACATGACTGATCATCTCATGATAGACGAATTCATCCGACTCGGTAGTCATGACCATGCCGTCCAAAACTAACATTCTTCCGTATTGTAAAGTGTCGATGACTGCCAAATCCTGATAATCCGTCTTTTCCATATGAAGAGTCTTCGTGATCTTACAGGATAAACTCAAATTCGGCGTTTGTTTTTCAGTATACCAAAGTTCCATCGTTTAGCTCCTTATTTCATCTATAGTATTCAGAAGCTAGGAGTCAAGAGCCAGCATAAAACCTAAAACAGTTTTGAGTTCTAAGATACAAATCCTTTATCTACTGACTTCTGACTCCTGCTTTATACTCTCTCACACAAAATATTCATCAAATCCTCCGCAGTTGCTTCCCGAGGATTGGCTTTCATCGAACCGGAGTCAAGGCTTTCCTTGATAATCTCCGGGAAATCCGCTTCCGTAATTCCTAAACTATTGATATGGGCGGGAATGCCCAATTTCCGGTTCAGTAGCATAATGTTTTTAATAGCCAAGGCCCCGGCATCGATGGTATCCCCACCGGGCAATTTGGCCCCCATAGCGACGGCTATTTTAGCAAATTTTTCGTGGCTGACCGCCAAATTAAAGCGCATTACCGGCACAAGCAAAACCCCGCAGATCAAACCATGGGGCTTTCCGGTCCGAATCCCGATGGAATGAGCTAAGCCATGGACAGCCCCTAGTCTCGCAACACTCAAAGCAACACCCGCCATTAGACTGGCCATTGAGATCTCCATTCTGGCTTCAACATTTTGATTATCCTGTCGAACTTTAGGCAGACTCCTGCCCAAAAGTTCAATGGCAGTCAAGGAATAGATATCGGTTAAAGTATTAGCGCCTTTGGATATATAGGCTTCAATAGCTTGAACCAAAGCATCCGCCCCCGAATTAATCGTTACCGGTTCAGGTGCGCTAAAGGCAAGCTGGGGATCGACCAAAGCTATTTTGGCCGCTAACTTTGGATCACGGATCGACTTCTTGACCTTGTTTTCATGATCGGACAGGACGGCGTTAAAAGTTACTTCCGCTCCGGAGCCGGCAACAGTGGGAATAGTTACTAAGGGGATACCCTCTTTTTCTATCAGCCCGCCGTTAAAGTAATAGGGCAGATCCTGAGCACAGTGATATAATCCGGCAATTACCTTAGCGGCATCCATCGCGCTACCCCCGCCTAAACCGATAATCCAATCGGTTTCTTCACTCCGAGCCATTGCCAAACCTTTAGCAACCGTTTCCAGGGATGGTTCCGGTTCTACCTCCGAAAAGAAAACCGGGGTAAAGCCTGAACCGCGTAATAATATGTTTACCCGGTGCAAAACACCGTTATCGATCACCGAGTGCTTGCCGGTTACCACTAATACATTTTTACCTAGATCCATAGCTTCATTAGGAAGTTCTCTGAGAGTTTCCAAACCAAATACAATCTTGGTCCGTAGTTGAAATCGTTGGATAGTGGGAAGCATTTTTGTCACACCTCCTGTCTGGTTGTAATCATACTCATTTATCGTTCAAATCCTGCCAAGCGCTTTTTACTACTTCTTCAAGTGAGCCAATAAAACCACCCTCTTGACGCCAATGCCCCAGATATTCGATGTTTCCTTCCGGGCCGCGAATAGGCGAATAGGTTACATTCACCAAATGCCAACCCTTCTGGGGAGAGCTTTCCGATAATCGTCGTAACACTTCCAAGTGGACTGCGGGATCGCGAACCACGCCCTTTTTACCCACCTTCTCCCGGCCAGCTTCAAACTGAGGTTTAATGAGGGTGACCAGTTCTCCTCCGAGCCCCACCAATTCCTGAAATTTAGTCAAAACTAATTCGAGAGAGATAAAGGAGAGGTCCGCCGTAATCAGGCTGGGTTCCCTGGTTAGCAAATCTTTGGAGAAATAGCGAATATTTTGCCGTTCCCAAACAGTGACCCGTGGGTCCTGCCGCAGTTTCCAAGCAAGCTGACCATAGCCTACATCAACGGCATCAACATGAGCGGCCCCCGCCTGTAATAAACAATCGGTAAAACCGCCGGTTGAAGCGCCCGCGTCAAGACAAATCCGTCCTTGGATGTCAAGGTTGAAAGCGGCGAGAGCCTTTTCCAGCTTATACCCGCCGCGGCTAACATATTTATCGGCAGCGCCGGTCAAGGTAATCAAATCTTCATCCTCAACCAACTGACTGGATTTTTCAATCCGTTTTTTATTTACCCAAACCGTCCCGGCCATCACCGCTCTTTGGGCCTGTTCGCGGCTTAGGAACTTTCCTTCCTCCACCAGCCGGAGATCAATCCGCTTTTTCAATTCCCACCGCCATTATACATTTATAAGTTAACCTTAATCAAGTCACGATCCATCAAATCCATGCATTCTTTGAGCTTGGCGGCGAGGATCTGGTCCTGCCCGGCGCAGGCGGCCTTAATTTGACGCATGATATCGATACCCCGCCGAAATGACTGGACAATATCACCTTCCTGAATACTTCCTGCTTCCTTTAATAGGTCCGGAAAAGCCATCCCTTTACTCCATAGGTAAGCCAAATTGGAAATACTAGGGTGAAATGTGGTATCCCGCTCGTCAACACCAAAACGGTAAATCAGGTTCCGGCTGATAGTTTTAATCGGCTTAATATCGAAAGGCAAATTCTTGGGATAAAACTCTCCCTTGCGCGGTTCATAGTCGATGGCCACTATTAAGGCGTTCAATTGATCCCGGTCCAACTCATGAAAAATACCGTTAAAATACAGCTCGGTGACGAGTAATTCCTGAATATAAATTTGAGAAGCGAATTCACCTCTGGGAAGTAATACCCCGTCTTTGAGATAATCCAAGTCTTCCAGGATCTCCGTTTTCAACTGTAAATCGCTATTAAACCGTCCGGAAGTGATGATTCGGTCGGCTCTTTCTTGCAGGGAACTGACCCGGTTGTGAAGGTCGGCCCATTCCTGAATCTGGGCTTCACAATCTTTCTGGCGTTCCTGGGTACAAGGGGCTGGTTTGATATCCTGCAAGTATTTGGCCAGTTCGTTTATTTCAGCCACAACTGCCGCCCTGGCCCGGCCCTTGATAAATCGAGAACGGCGTTGCTTTTTCTTTAATTTCTGACGCAGCTTCAGATAGACAATAGGACATTGGGGGTTCTCCCGTTCCAGGCATAAACCGGAACTTAACTGGTCCAATTGCTGGGCCTCACTGGCCAATTGCCGTTCGAAATACTTTTTATCAATCCTTGCTTGGTAAGTCGCAAAATTTTGATTTAAAATCAGGGAAATTTCATCCAGACCATGGTTTCGGTTTAGATTCAAGACCGAATTATAAGTCAGATTAAACTGGCTTTTTAAAGGTTCGATTTCCTCCTGTTTGGTGCTGGGATATTCCTCCGGACGCAAAACCCGAAGATCCGCTAGTATATAAACAAACCCTTCAGTGTCGATCCCCCGGCGGCCGGCCCGGCCTGCCATTTGAAAATATTCCAGGTTGGTCATGGGCCGAAAAGTTATTCCGTCAAATTTGGAAGGACTGTCGAAACAGACCGTTTTCACCGGGTAATTTATTCCCACCGCGAAAGTCTCGGTGGCGTACATCACTTTGATTAATCCCATCCCGAACAAGACTTCGACAATCTCTTTCAGACCCGGTAATAATCCGGCATGATGATAACCGATTCCCTTGGTTAACAAAGTCCTAGCTTGGACCACTGTTTTTAAGGAGCCGATACTGTATTCGGCAATCAACCGATCGCAAACTTCCTCAACCTGGCGGGACTCAGTTTCGGTTAAAAAACTTCTTTGATAGCCTAGTTCTTCCGCCTTCAACTCACAAAGTCTCCGGCTGAAGACAAAATAAAGACAAGGCAGACCATGGTTTTGATTGATATACTTGATCAAATCCAAATGGGTCGATTCCCACTTCCGTTTGTCAAACCCGGCTAACATCCCTTTCAACTCCAGCTCTTGCCGGTATTCGATAGTTCTTTTCAGAGAGGTGCCCCCCAAATGTTTCTCAAAAACGAAATGTTCAAGGGGAACCACCCGGTCCTTTTTGATGATTACCTTTACTTCATGGCCTTTGATCTCTTCGATCCAGCCCGCTAATTCCAACGCATTGGGAATCGTCGCCGACAGGCCCAACAATCTCATCTCGGGAGGCATGAAAATTATCGATTCCTCCCAAACCGTCCCCCGCTCCTCGTCGGATAGATAATGGATCTCATCGAAAATAATATGAGTAATCCCTTCGAGACGCTGTTGGTCCTGATGCAAAATGTTCCGGAATATCTCGGTGGTCATTAAACAGATTTCCGCTTCGGAGTTGATCACCACATCCCCGGTGACAATGCCGACCCGTTCCGGCCCGTAAAGAGCTTTGAATTCCTTGAACTTTTGGTTGGAAAGGGCTTTAATGGGCGCCGTATAGATGATCCGGTCCCCTTTGGTAATGGCCTGATCAATCAGGTAATCGGCGATCAATGTTTTGCCCACCCCGGTCGGGGCCGACACCAGTACCGAATTCCCTTTTAACAGTTCAGCGATGGCCTGCTGTTGAAAGTCATCCAGTTTATAGTCGCGATAGTACTCGGGAAGTTGCATTGTTACTCCTATTTTTGAGATTAACTAATAAGATTTCGGGATAGAGGCGATAAAATCCTTCTCTTTATGTTAAAAGTATGACTCTTTTAACCTTGGTCGATTCAGAAAAGACTATCGTAAAGAGAACCTGACTTAGATTAGGCGAATATGTAACCGTTCACTTTATGGGAGAACCGGCTGAAACCAGAGATATCATTATTAATAACGAAGAAGCTGTAATCTCTCCCAGCTGGTCGATACACTCCGGGGTTGGCACTAAAAACTATGCTTTCATCTGGGGAATGGCTGGCGAGAATCAAATCTTTAACGATATGGACGCTATCGCCGTTTCCGATCCGAAATAAAAAAAGAAGGTGAAATAATGATCCTTGATGAATTTAAATTATCAACCAAAGTGGGAATTATCGCTCAAGCGGTGGATACATTCGGTAAAATTGACATTCTAGTGAATAATGCCGGGATCATCTGCCGGCAAAAGCGGGGTCATGGGTATTACCCGGGCGTTGGGGAACACCGAAAGATTTACAAGGGGTAGCGGTACTGTTGGCCTCAAACGCTTCCAGCTATCTGAATGGTTTTACAATTGCCATAGATGGAGGATGGTTGGCGAGGTAAGACAATAATTTTGTTGATTTAGCTTTATAATCATTTATGAAAATTATCAAATCACCTGAATTTAATAAAAAGGGGGGGTTGAAATGTTAGCCAAAGAAAAAGTACTGGCCGAAATAAAAAGAGTCGGACTGGTGGCTGTCGTCCGGGCGGAAAGTTCGGAGCAGGCCGTTAAAATTACCGATGCTTGTATCGCCGGTGGAGTCGCCGCTATTGAAATCACTTTTACAGTCCCCGGCGCCCATCGGGTCATCGAAGAATTGGCTGCCAAATATCAATCCGGTGAAATTATCATTGGCGCGGGGACCGTTTTAGACCCGGAAACCGCCAGAATAGCCATTCTCTCCGGGGCCCAATACATAGTCAGCCCTTGTTTAAATCTTGAAACCGTCAAACTTTGCAACCGGTATCAAGTAGCCTGCATGCCGGGGGCAATGACCATTAAGGAAGTGGTCGAATCCATGGAAGCCGGAGCTGATCTGGTAAAAGTCTTCCCGGGCGAGCTCTTCGGACCAGCTATCATTAAAGCAATCAAAGGTCCGCTGCCCCACGCGCCCTTAATGCCCACCGGTGGCGTCAGCTTGGAAAACGTAAGCCAATGGATTAAGGCCGGAGCAGTAGCGGTCGGAGTTGGCGGCAAGCTTACTGCCGGAGCCAAAACCGGTGATTATAATTCGATCACCGCTATCGGCAAGGAATTTGTCGCAAAAATTCAAGAAGCGAGAAAATAAGGAGGGTTTATCATGGCACAAGTTGTCTGTTTTGGGGAGATTATGTTGCGCTTGGCGCCTCCAGGTTATTTACGTTTCGTGCAAGCCGATTCCTTTGAGGTGGTTTATGGCGGCGGCGAGGCTAATGTCAGTGTATCATTGGCCAATTATGGCCTTGATGCGGCCTTTGTAACTAAAGTACCGGATAATCCCATAGGGCAGGCAGCCATCAATGAATTGCGCCGTTATGGAGTTGATACTCGGTCGATTGTCAAAGGTGGCGAAAGGTTAGGAATTTACTTTATGGAGAAAGGCGCCTCCCAACGGCCGTCAAAAGTTGTTTATGATCGTAAATATTCAGCCATCTCCCAGGCAAAAGCGGAGGATTTTAACTGGGGGCAAATTCTGAAAGACGCAAAATGGTTTCATTTTACCGGTATTACTCCGGCTTTGGGTGATAATGTGGCCGGACTGACCCTGGAAGCCTGCAAGATTGCTAAGGAAAAAGGCCTTACAGTTAGTTGTGATTTAAATTATCGGAAAAACCTTTGGACCACCGCAAAAGCCGGTGAAGTGATGCAAGAATTAATGCCTTATGTCGATCTCTGCATCGCCAATGAAGAAGACGCTGAGAAAGTCTTCGGCATTAAAGCCGCCGATACCAATATTACTAGCGGTAAGTTGAGCCACGAAGGATATCAATCAGTTGCCCGGAAATTAAAGGAGCAATTCGGCTTTCAAAAGGTGGCTATTACTTTACGGGGAAGTATCTCCGCTTCGGATAATAATTGGGCAGCAATGCTTTACGACGGCAATGATTTTTATTTCTCCCGCAATTATCCCATCCATATCGTCGACCGAGTCGGCGGAGGTGATTCTTTCGGCGCCGGAATGATTTACGCCTTGCTTAACCAATATGCCCCTCAAGATGTAATTGATTTTGCAGTGGCTGCTTCTTGTTTGAAGCATTCAATTGAGGGCGATTTTAACCAGGTTACCGCCGCCGAGGTCGCCACTTTGATGAAAGGCGACGCCTCCGGCAGAGTGCAACGGTAGTTTTTATAGGATAATCTGTGATCTCTTGTTAGGGGCGTATTGCAATACGCCCTTACTTCTTTGTTTTTCCCAGTATGCTTTCCCCATACATCTCGGATCTACCCCTTTCACCTCCCAGACTCATTTAATCTCCAGTTACTCTGAGTAATGGCGCTAAAATTAGTGGTTTTCAATTTGCCGGCGCTATAGAAAATGGCCCAGCACGAAATTTTATAAGCTTTACGATTCCGAACTTTTATTATAAAGGCGAATCCAGAATCAAAACCCCGATAACATCGGGACTAGAAGTGAAGTTTTATGCTTTGACTCCGGATAATGTAGTATGTGCTTATCAAACAAAAACAAATAAAAGTAGCCGTATTAATGTAGGATGGCTTTTAGTCCATCCTCCTACTAAACCCGCCCTTCACTCCGGCCGGTACCAACTGGCCCATTCGGTGTTCCCTTCCCCGGATGAAACCCGTTTCAAGTTTTCTCCCTTAGGGTCCATCAGATACAACTGACGGCCAGGGGTTTCCCGGTTTGAGATAAATGAAATATAACGTTCGCTGAATGACCAGGCTGGATAATCATTGCTTCCCGGGCTATCGGTTAACACTTTTTTTTCTCCGGTAGAAACATCATATTTCATAACCAAGCTCCGAGTCGGTAATCCGTTGGGTTGGGACTGAAAGATTAAATACTTCCCATCTTTGGACCAAGCCGGTATAAAAGATGCCATACTGTAATTGCTGAATAGATATTTAGCCAAAACCTGTTTTTCGACTAACACTAATTCCTTTTGCACCAGATCGAATAGATACAATGAATAGAACCCTTCTATGCCTTTATCTTCCTTAGCGTAAAAAGCGATTCGCCGTGAATCCGGGGACCAAACCGGCCAATCCGGAATAATCATCATTCCCTTAGGCAATGACCAGACAGTCTCTGTTTTACCCTTTACCATTGCTTCAATTAATAACGTGGGACTTTGCGAAAACGCCGGGGTCTTGATTACCGCAGTTGCTTTCCGGTCCGGACTGGTTAAACTGGGAACCCGGGAAGTACCGGTGGCAAATTGAGGCTGTTTAACCCGGCGCAGGCTCCCATCGGACAATTCCAGCACATACCAGTTGAATATTTTATACTTGTCCTCGGCCACAACTAACGCTTGTTCCGGACCATCCGGAATGACTTCCAAGTAAACCCGTTTCTCCTCGAAAGTCGCCAACTCCTTGGAGCGGGCGGCCACGGCGTGATATTGAAATAGTTTTTGATCCTTTAAATATAAAAAGTACTTGCCTTGTAGAAAAACCGAGAGATTTTTCCCCCGGATCACTTCTTTCAATTCAACAGTCTCCGGTTGATAAGTATAGACGATAACTTGGTCTCCGGTTTTTTGAATAAAAACCAAGTATTCTAGGGAGCTACCCAAGGCTACGCTGGAAAAGAAAATAACCATCAATATTAAAAGCAATGCAAACCGGTACTTCATTTAACTCACTCCCATACTGGGTTTTGGCAATTGGCTAACGACTATTTGCTCAGAAAATTTTGACACTAGCAAGCCCACAGCTAATAGCCAATTACTATTTTATTCTTGATTAACCGCCATCTTCCTTCAATAAATACGCAGCCCGGTCAACATATTCTTGGTAACAATTCTCCACTGCCCATCGGCAAGATCCGTTCACCGCCGCTTTGGCTCCTGATGCTGACTAGACCGGGGTTTTCCAAACCTACCACCCCAATAATCGCCGCTTTAGCCCCCAACTTTTCCCGGCTTAACCGTTCAATAATATCCGGGGCTAGCTCCGGCCTGGCAATAATAATCGCTTTTCCCTCATTGGCAAGATATAATGGGTCCAAACCTAACAACTCAGTGATCCCCTGCACTTCAGGCAATATCGGGATTTGAGTTTCATCGAGCCGGATTGAGACCTTCGATTGTCTGGCGATTTCATTAAGGGTCACCGCCAATCCGCCCCGAGTTGGATCACGCATTACATGGATCCCGTTATTAAAATTACCGACTAGCGGAAGCAAGATCCGATTCAAGGGAGCTACGTCGCTAACCAGTTGGGCTGAGATCCCCAACTCACCCCTTGCCAATAAAACAGCACCGCCATGATCACCAATAGTACCGGTGATCATTACCACATCTCCAGGCTGGGCCTTGTCACCGCTTAGATCAATTTCAGCTCGTAATTGGCCGATACCAGTGGTATTGATGAATATCCCATCCGCCGCACCTCTGCCGACCACCTTGGTATCACCCGCCACAATGGAGACGCCCGCCTCAACCGCAGTCTCCGCCATTGACCGGGTCACTTGTTTCAGGGAATCCTCTTCAAAACCTTCCTCAATGATGAAAGAAACAGTTAAGGCCTTCGGTTCCGCCCCCATCATCGTCAAATCATTGACTGTCCCTGCCACTGCCAACCTGCCGATATCTCCTCCGGAAAACTGCCAGGGAGTAACCACAAACGAATCGGTAGTGACTGCCAATTTACCGGGACCCCAGTCTAAAACGGCGGCATCGTTTCCTTTTAATAATTCGGGGTTCTTAAATTGAGACCAAAAAACTTCCTTGATTAAACGGGCGGTGGCTTCACCGCCTCCACCCTCGGCTAATCCAATTTTAGCTGCCATTAACTTCACTCCGATAATAAAAATGAGCGGCGCAAGACCCTTCGGCTGAAACCATACAAGGTCCGATAGGCTTTTCCGGGGTGCAATCTCTCCCAAAAAGCGGACACTCCTCCGGGCTAGCTTTACCGATAATAATCTCCCCACAGCGGCAACCGGCAGGTTCCACCGCAACGATCTCCGCTAAACCAAACCGTTTTCGGGAGTCAAATTCCCAAAACGGACCGGCCAAACCCAAACCCGAGTCCGGGACTAAACCCAAACCCCGCCATTCGGCGGCTTCCGGTTCGAACACCTCTTTAATGAGCTGTTGGGCCCTTTGATTACCCTCAGCGGTCACCACCGACTCATATTTGTTTTCCAGTTCAGCCCGGCCTTTACTAATCTGTTGCAACAACGCCGCAATCCCCAGCCATATTTCCTCCGGTTTAAACCCGGTAATTACCGTTGGTAACCGATAGCGCTCCGCCAAAAAAGCAAACGCACCGGCTCCGGTAATTACGCTCAAATGTCCAGGAGCGATCAAACCGTCGATATTAACTCCGGGATTTTTCAGCAAACATTCCAGAGCTGGTTTTAGGACTTTAAAAGCGGGCAAAATTGAAAAATTACGAATCTTTCTTTGCATAGCTTGCTTAACGGCCAAAGCGATCACCGGAGCGGTCGTCTCGAAGCCAATGCCTAAAAAAATCACTTCCGCTTCGGGGTTAGTCTGGGCAATCTCCAAAGCATCCAGCGGTGAATATACGACTCGAATGTCGGAACCTTCGGCCCTTACCTGAGTCAAACTGAGAGTATTACCAGGGACCCTTAACAAATCTCCAAAGGTGACGATTATCACCTTCGGATTCCGGCTCAATCGGACCGCTTGTTCAATATATCCACTCCCAGTAACGCAGACGGGACAACCTGGTCCTGATAATAGCCGGACCCCCGGGGGCAACAATTGATGGATACCGGCCCGCCTGATCCCATGGGTATGAGTACCGCAGACTTCCATCAAAACGCATTTGAGATTAGCAAATAAAGTCCGAATCTTATCCGGATAGTCCACTACCCTTGCTTGACGAGTCAATCAACCCTCGCCTACCTTTGCTTGATAAATATTAGTGATATTTAGCCTATCTTCACGGTTAATCTTAGGTTTACTCTTCATCTTCGCTAAAAACTTCCTCGAACAACTCGATGGTTACCTTAGCCTCGTCCGGGGGGACGATTTGAATGGCGCACCCAGCGTGGACCAACACATAATCCCCTACTTTGACCTGGGGGATCAAGCTTAGATCGGCAATCCGAACCGCACCGGAAAAATTGACTTCCCCTTTGATACCGTTGATTTTCACTATTTCACCGGGTACCGCTAAACACATTGTCAATTCCCCTTTCAATCATTAAGCTGCCTAACCAGGCCTGGCCCAAGGCAATCCCCCCATCATTTATGGGGACCTTCTCCGGCAGAAAGACCTTAAAACCTTTCTGCTCCAAACCTTCCCATACCAGATCCAATAATAACCGGTTTTGAAAAACACCCCCGGCGAGGGCTACTTGAACGGCGCCGACTTCCTCTCTCAACCGTAGACAAACCTCTTCAACCATTGCGGCAACAGTCCGATGAAACTTGGCGCTAATTGCCCCGACGCTAAGACAACCCAAATCCCACCGGAGTTGGTCTAAAATCACCCCGGGATCAATCTGCAATATATCGTTCTCGATCCTGATATCAAATTGATATGATCCCATAACTGCCAAATCAGCCTGATGCTCAAACCAAACCGCCGCTTCTCCCTCATAAGTCACTCTATGAATATTCCCGACTAAAGCGGCGGCTGCGTCAAACAACCTTCCCATCGAAGAAGTATCGGGAGCGTTAATTCCTTGATTGATCGCTATCCTTATCGGACCCCACTTCAAGGAAAGGCCGTTATTAGCCAACCATTCCTCTAAAAATCCGGGAGCAACAGTATTCAAATACGAAGCCACCATTCGCCAGGGTTCCCGGATTGCCGCTTCACCGCCGGGAAGGGGATAATATTGAAGATGACCCCTTCTAGCCCATTGGCCATCCGCGCCGGTAAAAAACTCACTGCCCCATATTTTACCGTCCCTACCATAACCGGAGCCATCCAAAGCCACACCAATAATTGGTCCCTTAATCCGCCGTTCGGCGACGACACTAGCTATATGGGCCAAATGGTGTTGAATACCGATGGTTTTCAACCCCGAACTTAATGCGTAAATTGTTGAGTTATAATCCGGGTGTAGATCATGAACGGCATATTCCGGCCGACACTCTAATAAACGTTGCAATTTGGCAATGGTTTCCTTATATTTTAAGAAAGCCGTTAAATTATCTAAATCCCCTTGGTGGGCGCTTAAAAATATCCGGTTCTCCTTGGTCAAGGCGAAGCTGTTTTTTTGTTGGGCTCCACAGGCTAGGACGGGTATTAAATTACTTTCCACTTTCAAAGGTGTCGGCACATAACCACGGGATCGGCGAATTCCAATAGTTCTCCCTCTTTGAAATCGGACCACCGAATCATCGAGACCCCAGTTAATTTCTCGATCATGGACCAAAAAACCGTCCACCATTGGACCTAAAGAGTTCAACGCGGCTTGGTTATCAGTTATGAGCGGTTCTCCCGAAAGGTTCCCGCTGGTCATCACTAGCGCGGCCAGTTCCTGGTCAAACAGAAGTAATTGGATTCCGCTATAGGGCAAGAACGCCCCGATCTCCTTTAAACCGGGATTTACCTCCCGGGCCAAAGCGCTGTTATCCCTTTGTTTGAGCAATACTATCGGCCGGACCGGATCAAGGAGTAACTTTACTTCTTCGGGAGAAAGCCGGCAATGTTCTTTGATTGCCTCCAAATCACGGAAAAGAATAGCAAAAGGCCTTCGGTCCCGCTCTTTACGTTGTCTTAAGCTTCGAATGGCATCACCGGAAAATGCGTCCACTGCTAGGTGATATCCACCGATTCCTTTAACTCCCAATATACCGCCTGATTTTAAAATACGCCGGGCTCCAGCGCCCGGTTCTTCTAACAATCGATGCCCTCGGGGATCAGCGAGCCAAAGAAGAGGTCCACATTGGGGACAGGCGATGGTCTGTGCATGAAAACGGCGATCTTTAAAATCAGTGTACTCGGAACGGCACCGATCGCAAAGCTGAAAACGAGCCATAGTAGTGCGGCTTCTATCAAAGGGCAGATCAGCGATGATGCTGAACCGAGGACCACAAATAGTACAACTATTAAATGGATGTAAATAACGCCTGTTCGCTTGATTATTAAATTCGCTAAGGCAGTCCGGACAAATTCCTTGATCGGGAAGGGGCGAACCGGAAATTCCTCCCCTTTCGCTGGCAATAATTTTAAAACCGGTTTCTTCCGACCGGATTGATACTGGGAAGGAAACAACGGTTTCAATTTGGGCCGCTGCAGGCGCCTCCCCTTTGATTCCACCTAAGAACCGTTGTAGACTTGCGATAGTTCCTTCAACTTCAACCTCTACTCCGGCGGAATTGTTCCGGACCCAACCGGTCAGACCGTTCTTTCGGGCCAGATTATACAAAAAGGGACGGAAACCCACCCCTTGTACTAAACCGGTAATTATTAACCGCCAACGTTCCATGGTTGACTTATCCTTCTTTCAAAAGCGAAATTATTGTCCGCTCAAGCCATTGGCTCCATTCGGATAAACCCCTTCCCGTACGGCAAGAAACTTCAAAAATCGGAAGCCCAGGCCGGAGGGTCCTTACCCCCTCTTGAAACCGTTCCCGATTAAAATCGACGTAAGGCTGCAAATCAATTTTATTAAGGATAACGGCATCAGCCCCTTGAAAGATATCCGGATATTTATAAGGTTTATCATCGCCTTCGCTGACGCCAACCATTACTACTCGGATTGACTCTCCCAAGGGAAACCCGGCCGTACAGATCAAGTTTCCGACATTTTCAATGATCAGTAAGGTATTCGGTTCCAGTTTAAACTCGTCCAGCGCCTTGGATACCATAGGCGCTTCCAAATGACAACCGCCCTCGGTATTAATCTGAACAGCGGGTATCCCGAGAGAGTTCAATAAATCCGTATCAATACTCGAAGCCGGGTCTCCCTCGATCACTGCCACCGGCTGTTTCAAAAGCGGGGCCGTACTCCGAATCATGCTGGTTTTACCAGCTCCCGGCCCCGCCAAGAGATTCAAAACGATAATCCCCATCTTTTGAAATAACTTGCGGTTGGCGACGGCCAATTCAGCTTCATGATCAAATAAATCCCGGCTGATATTAATCTCCATTATTCCACCTCAATACTTTCGACAAACCATTCCCGGCCCGAACCGGTTAATCTACTCAACCCTCCACAAACCGGACAGTTAAAATCCCGGGGCGTTTTCTCAAATTCCAGTTTACAATCGGGACAAAAGAGCTTGGCTGTAGACAGACCAAACTCCAACTCAGCTCCAGCGGCGATTGTATCCCGAGCCGATAATTGAAAATAGTATGCCACACAATCTTTAATAATTCCGGACAGCTCGCCGAGGCATATTTTAATCTTCGTAATTTTTTCCGCTTGGTGGCGTTCAGCCTCGGTCAATACCAGTCTTAACATTTTTTCAGTTAAAGCCAACTCATGCATGGTTTTGATCCCATTAATCCCTAGGGGTATTTTTATGCCCGATAATAATCCGGTCCAAACCGGCCAAATCCGAAATTGATTTGGAGATGAAACCCGAATCTTTAAACAGGTTCTCCAACGCATCACGCTGGTCCCAACCGTGTTCTACGGCGCAGATCCCATCGTCCGTGAGCAGCTCCTTGGCCTGAGGTAATAATTTACGATAAATATCAAGACCGTCCGGGCCGCCGTCCAAAGCAACAGAAGGTTCGCGGCGGACTTCAGGCTGGAGAGTTTCGATTGTTGCTGATGGGACATAAGGCGGATTCGATACAACCATATCGTAACTTTCACCCGAAGCCATTAACGGACCCAACAAGTCCCCCTTTAGAAAACAAATTTGTTGGTCCACACCTAACTGGGCGGCATTAGCTTCGGCAACCGCCAAAGCCTCCGGCGATAAATCAATTGCATACCATTTACTACCGGGAAGTAACTTAGCAAGAGTAATCGCGATAATTCCGCTTCCGGTCCCCACATCGACTCCGCATAAATCCCGACGGCCTTTGACCAGATCCACTACGGTTTCCACCAGAATTTCCGTCTCCGGCCTAGGAATTAACACCGCCGGAGTAACGTCAAAATCCCAACTTAAAAAAGATTTCTTCCCTGTTAAATAAGCAAGGGGCCACCCTTGGACCCTTTTCACAATTGCTTCGCGATATTGTTGAATCTCCCCCGGTTCCAAAGGCCGGTCCCAGTCCGAATAAAGTTTGACCCTGGGAAGTTTCAAGACTCCCGCCAGTAGTAAATCTGCTTCTAATCTAGGATTGGGCAAAGCCCTTTCTTTAAAAAAAGGAACGGTTTTAGCGATAATACTCCCGACAGTTAGGTTATTGGTCGACATTTTTTAATTGCTCCGCCTGATCGGCTGTGATTAATGGCTCAATCACTTCGTCCAGGTTCCCTTCGGTAATTGATTCCAAGTGATATAAGGTAAGATTAATCCGGTGATCGGTAAGCCGATTTTGGGGGAAATTATAAGTCCTAATCCGTTGACTCCGATCTCCGGAACCAACCATACCACGTCTGGCTTCAGCCATCTCTTCTTGCTGTTCGCTCTGAAATTTATCCAACAATCGGGCTCGCAGTACTTTCATGGCTTTTTCCTTATTCTTCAGCTGCGACTTTTCATCCTGGCAAGTTACCACCAGCCCGGTGGGTAAATGGGTGATCCGGACCGCCGAGTCGGTGGTGTTCACACATTGGCCTCCATGGCCGCTAGCCCTATAAACATCTACCCTGATCTCATTGGGATTAATTTCGACCTCAACTTCTTCCGCCTCAATTAAAACAGCGACGGTAGCCGCTGAAGTGTGAATCCTTCCACCGGCTTCAGTCTCCGGGACCCGTTGAACTCGGTGGACTCCGCTTTCAAACTTCATTCTGCTATAAACGCGGTCGCCCTCAATCATAAAGATGATCTCTTTAAAACCGCCTAGATCCGATTCGCTGCCGCTCAAAAATTCAACCCGCCAACCTTTGGACTCAGCATATCTGGTATACATCCGGAAAAGAGCTCCGGCGAAAAGGGCCGCCTCCTCGCCTCCGGTCCCGGCGCGAATCTCGATGATCACATTCTTCTCATCATTAGGATCTTTCGGCAACAAGAGAATCTTTAATTTCCCCATCAGCCGCTCTTCATCCGCCTCCAACTGCTCGATCTCAGCCGCCAGTAATTTGGCGGAATCACCGCTCTCTTCCCCCAGCATCTCCCGGGCTGTCTCCAAATCAGCTTTGATCCTTTTAAATTCTTGATAAGTTTCAACCAACTCGCTGATGGCGGAATGGGCTTTAGCCAGCTTCTGAAAGAGCGACTGGTCGGCGATGACCTTAGCGTCGCTTAGCTGGCTGTTAAGTTCATAATATTTTTCTTCAATCGCAGTAAGTTTATCAATCATTAAAAAATCACCGTAATTCTATCAAAAGTCATTCTTTCAAACTTAAAACCTCAAACTTCACTATTCACATATGCCTTTCCGCCAACTATCACCGGCGCATCTTCTTCCAGCACGGCCTCCAAAGCGTTAATGGCCACCTCAAGCTGGCTTTCATCCGGTTCTCTAGTAGTCATACGCTGCAGCCAAACTCCTGGTAAGGCCAGCCAACGCCAGAGAAAGAAATCCCGGTGTTTACCGGTGAATTTGATAATTTCATAAGAGATCCCGGTAACTACCGGCAATAATACTATTCGGGAAATTAATCTCATTAATATTGAATCATACCTTAAAAAACTAAATACGATCGCGCTGACCACTACCACATACAATAAAAAGCTGGTCCCGCAACGAGGATGAAATGTGGTATAACCGCTGGCATTGGCTACAGTTATTTCTTTTTTAGCTTCGAAGGTATTAATCACTTTATGCTCAGCCCCATGGTAAGAAAAAACCCTCCGAATATCTTTCAAAAATGAAACCGATCCAATATAAGCGATTAAGATGACGAATCGTAATAGGCTCTCAAAAAGATTTCCCCAAAATAGGTCATCCGGTAAAAACTTTTTGAAGAGCATTCTCCCTAATAACGGTAGCACAATAAAGAGCAATACGGTCATCACTAAAGCGGAACCGATCATTAAAAAACTTTCCCAGGGCGATAGTTTCGATTCTTCTTCTTCCTCCAAAAACTGGTCCGCCGAAAAAAGTAATGCTCTCAACCCAACCGTGAACGATTCACAAAGGGCGACGACACCTCTGAGGAAGGGCCACTTTAGAAAAGGTAGCTTTTTGGTAATGGATCCGACCGGTTCTTTTTTGACTACAATTTCACCGTTACTTTTACGGACGGCCACAGCCAAATAATTACGCCCCCGCATCATGACCCCTTCAATTACCGCTTGCCCGCCATAGCAAAAGTCGGACTGTTTATTCATGAATACACCTTCCCGCCAATTAGTTTGTTTTAGAAGTATATAGTTAGCAGGCGAGGATCCCATCCTCGCCTGCGAAGTTACAATTAAATTATTTCTTTTCCAGCCGTTTCTTGAACTTTTCTACCTGGCCACCACTGTCGACTACCCTTTGCTTACCGGTAAACAAAGGGTGACATTTGGAACAAATCTCAACCCGGATCTCCTTTTTGGTGGAGCCGGTTTCAAAGGTCTCCCCACAGGCGCAGGTCACCTTCACTTTATCAAATTTCGGATGAATGCCTTCCTTCATTGCGCGTCACCTCACTTGCCATTCTAAAAAACTCTTGAAGCTTGTCGATAGGTTAATTCACTCTTAAATATCTAGTTTTAAAAGAAAATTAACTTGGCGACTTACTTAATAACTTTTATATTATAGCACAATGATTTTCTCGGCGCAACAAAATTATCCCCTAGGGCTTTAGCGGGTTTTATTATCTAGCCGGGATCAAGATCGGTAATTATAGTGACGGTCCAGTAAGATCTGTTCGCGAAGCCTTCGTAAACCATCTTTAATGGTTCTGGCGCGGACCTCGCCAATGCCTTCCACTTCATCCAATTCCTCGGTTGAAGCATCGATTATCTTCTGAAGTTCGCCAAAAGTCACCACTAAATTTTCCACTACCGGGAAGGGTAAGCGGGGAATCTTATTCAATAAACGATAGCCTCGGGCGGAAACCGATAAATCCGGAGTTGTTCCACCGGGATAGCCTAACAACCGTACCAGGGCGTTTAGATCCAGCAATTCCTCGTCATCCCAAGTTATTAAGGTCTCTTTAATATTAGTTAACAAATTGGAGTTGCTGTAAATATAGTCTCTGAGGACCAGCAATCCATCATTTTCAATATTGGCCATTAATTCTTCCAGTTGCATACTGACCAATCGTCCCTCAGCGCCTAACTCGCAAATATAGCGCCTAATTTCAGCGGCAATTCTACTTACCATTTCAGCCCTTTGCACTACCGCAGCCACATCAGAAAGGGTAACTAAATTTTCGAACTCTAAAGCTGAAAGGTTTTGCAAAGTTTGTTCTAAAACGCTCTTATACTTTTGTAAAGTCTGCAATGCTTGGTTCGCCTTTGCTAAAACCGTGCCGATTTCTCGAATTACATAACGCAGGTTTCCTTTATAAAGAGTGATCACGTTCCGTCTTTGGGAGATGGCAATCGCCATCTCGCCGGTTTGAATTGCCATCCGTTCGGCAGTCCGATGCCGGGTACCTGTTTCCGAGGTTGGGATTAAATGATCAGGTGTCAAATGAGCGTTGGCCACTAAAATCTTCTTGGCGTCTGTAGAAAGTACAATAGCCCCATCCATTTTAGCCAATTCATAAAGGCTGGACGGTTCAAGTTCCGAGTTGATCCTAAATCCGCCACCAACCAACTTCAATACATTCTCCGAATCGGAAACCATAATCAAGGCCCCTGTCTTGGCCTTTAAAATATTTTCCAATCCTTCATAAAGAGTCGTACCCGGAGCTACCATTTTTAAAATTGCAAATAACTCCTCCTGCCTTTGTTCTCTTTCACCCATATTTCGACCCTCCGTTATTTACCCGGTCCTTAAGATATTTCATCCTTCAACGCTTAGCTCCGGCGTTAATGCCGGTAATCTACGCAAATGTTCTATTCCAAATACTTTTAGTTCCGACTGCTTAAGCTTAGAACGCTTTGCCAAAACACATTGTTCAAATCCGAGTCTGTTTCCTTCGCTTACCAACCGTTCGATTCCAGGTACCGGGCGGATTTCCCCTGAGAGAGTTAATTCACCTACCCAAAACAATTTGGAACTAAAAGTAATACCGCGAATCGAGGAAATAATCGAAGCGGCTATCCCTAAGTCCAAAGCGGGATCTCCCGATTCGATGCCACCGGCGATTGACACGAAAATATTTTTATTGGTTAACCGCTCACCCAACCAACGTTGAATAACAGCTGTTACTAATAACAGCCGGTTCCGATCGACACCGATGGCAATTTGCCGTGGTGGTATTCCTTCAGCCGTCTCAGTAACCAAAGCTTGAATCTCGGTAAAAATCGGCCTGCTCCCTCTAGTACTGGCGACAATCACCGAACCGGGCATGGTCTGATTTCTGCTCTCTAATAAATATTCGGAAGGATTCGCCACTTCAATTAGACCGGCAGCGGTCATTTCAAACAAGGCCACTTCTTCGGTAGGCCCAAATCTATTCTTGACAGCCCGGGCAATTCTCAAACTTTGGGTTCGGTCCCCTTCCAAATATACTACGGTGTCTACTAGATGCTCTAATACTCTTGGCCCAGCCAATTCTGATTCTTTAGTAACTTGCCCCACTAAAATTACGGGGACGTTCTCTTGTTTAGCTATTTTGATCAAAAATAAAGTACATTCTTTAATTTGAGACGGTGAACCGGGGGTCGAACGAAGCTTACTTAAAAATGATGATTGAATTGAATCAATAATAATTAACCTCGGTTTCAATGTTTCAAAATGTTTCTTGACTAATTCCAAATTAGTCTCGGATACCACATATAAACCATCCGGAAAGGCTCCCAATCGGTCGGCGCGAATCTTGGTTTGTTCAGAAGATTCTTCGCCGGATACGTAAAGAACTGTTCCGTCCCGGGCCATATTACCGGCGATAATTAAACTCAAGGTACTCTTGCCGATACCAGGATCGCCAACCAACAACATCACCGAACCGATTACCAATCCGCCTCCCAACAACCGGTCGATCTCACCAATACCCGTAGAGAAACGGACTGTTGCGCCGCTTTTTACTTGGTTGAGGACCTGGGGAGTTTGAAAGCTGCTTAAATTAGTCAGTTCCTCAACATACTCTTCTTCAGGTTCTTCCTTGAGAGTCCCCCATTCTTTACACTCCGGGCAACGGCCGACCCACTTCATTTCCTGATGGCCGCAATTTTCACAGTAAAATACGGTTCTTCTCTTTTTACTCATTTTTCGCCCGCCGTTTTTGGTTTTGATCTTTTATAAAGTTATAGAATCGGACCAATACTAAGTAAACTATTATCAAACATAATATTATCAAACAAATCGTTTTAATACGACTATTCCATAATTCCGGTAACTTCCGCCAGTTTTGCCCTAAACGGCTGCCACTCACTACAAAGATAGACGTTGAAACGATAATTGAAACAGCGACTACCAAAAAAGAACGGCGCTTTTCCATATTGACCATACCGGCGGCTAAGATAATACCCGAACGAACAACCGGAATAAACCGGCTCAGTGCAATCGTCCAAAAGCCATACTTCCGAAACCACTTTTCCATCCTATAAAACATTTTAGAATTCAATAACTGCGAATCTTTGGAAGAATGCAACAAGGTCTTTCCCATTTTAGCGCCGAGAAGATATAACATAGTTGAAGAAGCGAAGGTCCCTAAGGAAGCGCTAATAATTATTCCTAGCGGATTACTGCCTGACAATCCCGTTAAGGAACCGCTTAAAATCAACAAGGAATCTCCCGGAAGGGGCGGAAAAACGACTTCAAAAAAACTATATAAAAAAACGATAATCACCAGGTATTTCCGATATTGGGCCACAAATTCCGGATCGCTCCAATGAGTCAATATTTCCATGAATTGTTCCATTAAAAAACTCCAATCGTCATCTATAACCACAAACTCTATTTTAAGGGTTTTTACCAAATTGATAAAGTCTTTTTCCAAATTTTAAAAATTTGTTTATTAAAGTAAGTTTATTAATACTTACTTTTTCGAAACAAAAATATTAAAAAGCCGGCATAATGCCGGTAGAGTTGAAAAGCAAACCCTGAAAAATTTCTAATATGGTTTGAAAATTCAGGTCATCAACCAATAGTGATCCAAGACCCATTCCATTCCCTTGGTTAACTATCTACTAAATGAGGCGCAAGTCTCACGTCCATCTTCCCATAAATGGCAAAGCTGATAATGACGGCAAAATAAACATGGTAAACGTGACTCGAAATTTTCCTCAGTTAATTCCCTAACTTCTTGTTCCAGCACAGCTAACCCCCTATAAATTCATTGGTTAAGATTAGTCTATGCGGTTAGAGGGTTTTTATGAGTTAGGAAAAAATCAAATTGAAGTGTTGATGGACAAATCCCCGGTACTTGAATAAATGCTACTTGTCGAATAAGTTCGCCAAACCATAGGTAAGTAAGGTTACAATTAGACCAGCCATTAATAAACCCAAAAGAATGGAGGAGAAGGCAACCCGTTTTCGGATTCTTAATAAAAACGCGATTAACGCTCCGGACCAAGCTCCGGTCATCGGTAGAGGGATTGCCACAAAAACGGTGAGTCCCCAAAATCCGTATTTTTCAATTTGGGGCGCTTTTCGTTGGCTCTTAGTAAAAACCCAATTAAAGAAACACTTAAAGATATATATCCGGCTAAGTAATTTAGATATTGGTCCTATTAGAAGTATAATCGGTATCACCGGGAGCATATTACCGCTAACTGCTAACAGATAGGCTTCCAAGGGCTCAAAACCTAACTGCCAAGCTAAAGGAATAGCTCCCCGCAGTTCCAAGTAAGGAAGTATTGAAGCGCTTATTACTTTTAACCCGTCAATGAATCGGTCCGTCATCATTTTAAATCTCTTCTTTTAAATGGTCCCCACAGACACAATCCGGTCCTGTCGGAAGATCTTCGATCATCGCGAATAATAAATTCCGTAATTTATCATTATTTGTGTTAAAGACCTTTAATACCTCTTCATGGGTTACCGGCTTGATATCGGGATTACCTTCCAACCCAACATCATAATCGGTGATCAAAGCGATATTTAGATAACAAATACCGAGCTCCCGGGCTAGCCAACCTTCAGGGTATTGAGTCATATTGATAACTTCCCAACCATTCTTGCTGTATTCTCTACTCTCGGACTTGGTTGAAAAGCGAGGTCCTTGAATCACTACTACGGTTCCCGTTTCATGCACGGTAATCCCTAATTTTTGGGCACAGGAGATGGCTGTTTTCCGCATCCGTGAACAATAAGGTTCAGCTGCCGGAACATGTCTCACAATTGGGCCTTCAAAAAAGGTGTCTTTCCGGCCCCAGGTTCGATTTACAAATTGGTCGATTACCACAAATTCGCCTGGTTTTACATTTGGTTGTAAGCTACCGGCGGCGCATGGCCCGATAATTTGTTGGACACCTAAACTTTTCATCGCCCAAAGATTAGCTCGATAATTAATCAGATGCGGAGGATATTGGTGCCGTTTGCCGTGCCTCGGTAAAAAAGCGACCCGTTTTCCCCCAATCTCGGCAATGGCAATTTCATCGCTGGGCGCCCCGTAAGGGGTTTCCACCGTCACTTCTTCGACATTATCCAATAAGGAATAAAATCCGGAACCCCCAAAAATCCCAATTTCAGCTGTTTTCATTATTTAACCTCCCTAAGATTCTCATTCAAGCGAGTTTCATAAATTACAATTTATATTCACAGGCAGGATCTGTTGTAGACTTAATGAGCTTATTTTCGCTTAATTGGTATTAAACTCCTGCCAAGAGAGGTTTAAAATTTTTTTTAGAAGAAAAAAGAAAGGGCGAGAATTCTCGCCCCATAAGTACTTAATACTTCTGGTCTAAGCTGTTAAGATTCAAATTGGAGATGTTTTGAACGGTATCATTCATTTTCTGATAGCCAAGTCCCGCATTAAAACCAGTTTGGACATTGGCAACAGCCTGTTGGGATAAGGAGCTCTCAGCAGCCTGGATCATATTTTTGACCATTTGCCCTCCAACATGACCGCAGTCTTTTGAAGTCATATAACCCCAGTAATCTCCGACAATCGGTGAAGTATCGATAATCTGAGCTGATGTTAAGTCTTTAGCGATTTCGTACTTCATGTTATTAAGAGCTTGAGCCGCTTGTTTAACAACATAAGAGTTGCTTCTTTGACCAGTACCCATCCGTTTCCCCTCCTTTCGTTTTAACCTGAAATTAATTTGCCCAGCTATATAAGGTTAAAACCACAAAAAGTCTGGAATTTTTCGAGTTTACTACCAACTGTGCCAATATCCTTTTTCAACAACACGCTTTTTCCAATTAAAGCCGGATTCTTCTTTGTTTACATGAAAAATAAAGGCTTAAAATGAGGATAATAGACAAGAGGTGATCAATTGGAGTACATCGTGGAAATGGATCATAATCATCAATTAGTTCTACCTGAGACAGTAATCAACCATTTTCAATTAAAACCCGGGGACCATTTTACCCTTCAAACGGAAAACGGCCGCTTAATAATTGAATATCTTCCTTTTTCCAGTTTTGATCAAGCCAAAACATTAGAGAAGATCTTATTCTAATGTACCACTTGGCGCTTTCCTTCATACTATGGAGTGAGGTGCCTTTTGCATGGTTGATTATCGCGACTTAATCTATGGAAATGATCAAAAAGTTCCAACTAAATTCGGGTTAAAACCTTATCTAAATTTGGATAATGCCGCTAGCACTCCTCCGTTTAAAGATGTAATGAAGCTCATCGCTAATGAATGTTTATGGTATTCCAGCATTCACCGGGGGGCAGGCTATAAATCCAAGTACTTAACCGAGAGATACGAGGAAAGCCGGCGAGCCGTGACTGGTTTTATCAATGCCGACCCCAATCACGATGTTGTAATCTTTACCAAAAACACAACGGATTCAATTAATAAGGTTCGGCATTACCTTCCCTACTTACCGGGGGAATTGGTAGTTTACACGCGCCTGGAACATCATTCAAACGAATTACCTTGGCTCAATCATCAAAATATTTGCCTTGAACTTAACAATAATACTCTTGACTTAGAACAATTAGAAAAGGTTCTTAAAAGAAACCACGGTAATATTAAACTACTGGCAGTAACCGGCGCTTCCAATGTTACCGGATACCTTCCCCCTATTTATATTTTAGCCGAAATGGCCCATGCTGCGGGAGCCCGAATCTTGGTTGACGCTGCTCAACTAGCCCCCCACCGTCCGATTTGGGTCCGCCCAGCCACCGATCCGCGCCATTTAGATTTTCTTGTTTTTTCCGGGCATAAAATGTATGCCCCTTTTGGAGCGGGAGTATTGGTCGGCCCAAAATGGCTTTTTAACCAGGGAGACCCGAGCCAAGTTGGTGGAGGGACCGTGAAGGCGGTCGATTCGGAAGGGATTTACTGGGCCGAACCGCCTGAAGTCGAAGAAGCCGGTTCCCCTAATGTCTTAGGTGCGTTAACAATAGCCGAGTCTTTTAAAGTCTTGCATAAAATCGGCTGGAATGAATTGTTCCACCATGAACAACAGTTACTGGAAGCTACTTTAACCGGATTAAAAAAAATACCGGGTATAACCGTTTATAATGAAGCAACCACTCAGCGAGTGGGAGTTATTGGTTTTAATGTCAAAGGCATTTACCACCAAACAGTGGGCGAAGCTTTGGCGGAATATGGAATCGGAGTAAGGACGGGGTGCTTTTGCGCCCGAAATTATGTTAAGCATTTGCTTAATTTAAGCCATCTGATTTATCAAGGGACCAACCAGCGTAAACTTCCGGGATTGGTCAGGGTCAGTTTTGGATGTTATAATAATTTGACCGATGTGACTTATTTTCTAGATGTATTGGAAGAATTGATTAAAAGTGCTGATAGATTGTACGGATGAATGTATCGTTAGATCTGTAAATGAAAGACGGCCATATGAATACTGTCGCTAATAAGCTACTTTTATTCTTTCGGTTTGGTATAATTACCCACTTGCAGCTGGGGAAATTCCCGTCTCAGGTCCTCGAGCCACTCTCCGACCGTTGGTAGTTCCTCATTATGATCATTAATTAACGGAGCTATTCTTTGCGGATCTATGTTTAGATTACGCAGTTGAATTTGATGAAGCCCAGTGGTAGCGATTAAGTCCTTCAAAGCTATTGTCTGTTCCCTCCGGTTGGAAAACCCCGGCAAAAACAATAAATTAAGAGCGACCCGCAGCCGATTTGCCACAGTATATGTTAATGACTCACGCACCTCAGCCAAGGTGTATCCTTGAGGACGATGATACCAATGATAATATTCAGGTATGGCTGAGAATAAACTGACTCTGATACTATCCAGACCCGAATCGGTTAACGCCTTAATCGCCTCGGTAAATCCGGCGTTGCTGTTAATATTAATAGTCCCCTTGACTGTTTTTTGCCGGATTGTTTGGATTGATTTTACCAGTAATTCCTTTTGCAGCGAGGGTTCGCCTTCGCATCCTTGCCCAAAGCTGATAATTCCGTCCGGTGCTTGTTCTAAATGAGGCAAGGCAACTTCGGCCACTTCAATTACATCCGGAACCCAATCAATCCGGTTCTGGGGCGACGGACAACACTCTGCAGGCTGTTTGGAAATGCAGCCAACACAATCCGCATTACAACTCGGCGAGACCGGGACTCCAGCTTCCCAACGCCGGTAAAAAAGATTTTGGGCCGTCAAACAATTATATTCCAAAGCACATTTAGCCAATTGTTGAATAATACGATTTTGGGGATACTCGCTTTTCATTTCCCCGATCAGCCGGGACAAGTCGGAGGTATTATAATAAATAGGGTTCCATTTTAGTTGTTCATCAGTTTCGATGGCGGCCACTTTTAACCTCCCGTCAACTGCCCCCACCGCCGTATATCCAAATAGTGGTAACTCTTGGTAATCGCTAATCTCATACCCCGGCGTCAAAGTCCTGGTATAACCCATCGGTAAGATGGCAGCCAAAGCAGTAACCCCTTCCACTACTTCAACTTGGTCTTCCCCTTGATGATAGCCCACCGGCAGTCTGCCCGGAAGTAACAACAACTCGCCTCCGGCTGGTAAATCCACCCAGGTTTCATCACTGAGTTCAACTTGATTACCATTGAATCCAACCGCTATCAACTGGGGATCGGTTTGTAAATTACCGTTAGTATCGGAATAAATAAGAAAAGCTCTCGATGATAACATTTTATAACCTCATAACACTTCAAAAACATAACACTTTAAATATTCTGTCTCCGGAACGCCTACCAAAACCGGATGGTCTAAACCCTGGCTCCGGCGTTCGAGTAAACGGATGCGTTGTTTATTTTCAGCGGCAGCGGCGGCAATTATCTCCCAAAATAATTCCTGGCTTAAATGATAAGAACAAGAACAGGTTACTAATATTCCACCAGGGCGGAGCAATTTCAGACCCCGCAGATTAATTTCCTTGTAGCCCCGAATCGCGCCATCCAAGGCTTGTTTGCTTTTGGTAAAAGCCGGCGGATCTAAGATAACTAAATCATATACTTCTTTCTTACCCACCTGGTCCCGGAGAAAATCAAAAGCATTAGCCACTTTGAAACGGCAACGGTCGTCAACGCCGTTCAAAGCGGCATTGGCCTCAGCTTGGTTTATGGCATCATCGGAGATGTCCACTCCCAACACTGATGTGGCTCCATAGGATGCCCCATGAATCGCAAAACTCCCAATATGGCAAAAGCAATCTAAAGTTCTCCGCCCCCGTGCATATTTGGACAAAATAGCCCGGTTAGCCGATTGGTCTAAAAAATATCCTGTTTTCTGCCCTTCCAATAGGTTAACATGGAATTTTAGATTGTTATCAGTAATCACTAATGATTCCGGGCATGTCCCATAAATAATACCGGAACGCTCCGGAAGTTCCTCAAGATGCCGGGTTGAGGTATCGCTTCTTTCGATAATCCCTTTGGGCCGGCAGAGTTCCACCAGGATTTCCGTGATCAGATTACGGTTCACTTCCATCCCCATCGTTAGAAATTGGACCACCAAGTAATCCTCAAACCGATCTACAATTAAACCGGGGAGCAAATCGCCTTCTCCGTGAATCAAACGATAACAAGAAGTCTCCGGTTTTATTTTTTTCCTAAAGGCAAAGGCATCCCTTAACCGTTTCCTGAAAAAATCGGGGTCAATCGTTTCCCGCTGATTTGTAAGGAGCCGGACCGCGATAGTCGAGGCTTGGTTATAGTAACCCAAACCCAAAAAACGTCCCCGGTTGTCAAGGACCTCAACCACCTCTCCGGACTTTACTCCTATCCCGATGATGCCGATTTCACCTTGATAAATCCAGAGATGCCCTGCTTTAAGCCTTTTTTCCTTTCCTGCTTTTAAAACTACCTGGTTCATATTTCCTCCAACACTACTCTTCAGCCCCTACTCTTATGAATCTCCCTCGCTGCAATCACACCGGAGATCGAGGCCTGCATCAACACTCTGGTCACTCCGGCGCCGTCTCCCACTGCATATATATTTCGAATCTGGGTCTCCAACCCTTTGCTCAGACTCAACCGGGACGAATAAAACTTGACTTCCACTCGCCGGTAACATTTCTTGAATCGCTAATAAATGCTGGTAGGGCAAGACTAAACTTAAGCCCTCGCCGACGCTGATCAGGTCAAAATATTCGGATAAATGGTTCACCAACGTTTACTATATATTCCCAAGATCCGCTTTAGATCTCGACCGGCTTAACCGATTATAAGATTAGGTTTCCTGGAATACGCCGAAATATGTCCAGTCAACCTTTTATGTATTCAACAATCGGCATAGTTTTCCTTTATTTTATATGTTGGAGGAAAAATCCGGAAATATGGAGAATAATTGAATGGTAATAATGATTAATTTGTGGTGAATGTGGATGGCTAAAAGAATAATCATGTTTCTATTGTTAGTATCTATTTTTACATATACCGGTTGTGGCGGTGGAGGTGGCGGCAAAAAGAAACAACCACCGCTGTTGAGTACGATTCAAGGCACGGTTACGTTTGATTTGTCGGGATCAACTTCCCATTACCAAACTAAGTCAATGTCCGCATTTTCAAAATCGGCATTTTTCCCTAAAGCTGCGATTCGTAAAACAAATTTTTCCCCGCAAGCGGTTCCTAATGAAAAAATAGTCAAGTTTCGCCCGGAAACCAGCCATTCTCAAGCAGAAGATATCGTAGCCAAAATGGGCGGAAGGATTAAGAAAAAAATCTACGGGACCGATTCTACATATTTAGTAACCATCGATGATCAGATCTTTTCCAAATCAACCGCTAACCCATATCCCGAGGTGGAATATATCGAAGACAACTTGATATATCAAGCTCTGGCTGTTCCCAATGACCCATTATATAAACCGCCTTATAATTGGAACTACAAAATGCTTAATATGGAGAAAGCATGGGAAGTGCTAAAGGAAGACAAGATTGGATCCGGCGAGAAAATCATTGTAGCTGTATTGGATACGGGGATTGCGCCGAACCATGAGGATTTGAAAGATAATTTGGTGTCTGGATATGATTGCGTTGATGGAGATCCAGATCCATCAGACTTGAAAAACGGCCACGGGACACATGTCGCCGGTATAATCGGAGCTATAACAAATAATCAGTACGGCACCGCCGGTGTAGGTTGGAATGTAGTTAAAATAATGCCGATTCGAGTTTTAGATTCGGAAGGAAAGGGAGATACTCTCACTCTCGTCGAAGGAATCAATAAGGCGATTGAAAACGAAGGCGTAAAAGTTATAAATTTGAGTCTGGGACAACCTGGCAAAATCGATGAAACACTTGAGAAAGCAATTAATGATGCTCTCGACGCTAATATTACCGTAATCGCCGCAGCAGGCAATGAAGGCGGAGCAGTAACTTCTCCGGCTAATTATGACCCGGTTATCGCTGTGGCGTCTTTGGATCATACTTGCTCCAGACCTTCCTATTCCAATCATGGCCCGAAAATCGACTTTTGCGCTCCCGGTGGAGGGGAACCCCGAACTCAACACTTAGCGGAATGGGCTGTTAAAACGGTCTTCAATACCTACTATTCCGGTTACGCTTATATGGCCGGCACCTCGCAAGCGGCCCCCCACATCTCGGGTCTAGCAGCTTTATTATATGCCCAAGATCCGGATATCACCCCGGACAAGGTTGAAGAACGACTTAGGAATTATTGTATTGACCTAGGGAATTCCGGATTCGATGAGTGCTACGGTCACGGTCTTCCCGATGCATATGCCATATTAAAAAACGACTCTACTCCTTTAGAAATGGCCAATGTGAAAGTCTTTATCGGTACATCGGATGGCGCGATTATTAGCAATTTGCAACATGTGGGCGCTTCGGGGGACTTCACTCTTTCCGATCTAAATGAAGGGACTTATAATATATGCGCCTTTAACGATTCCAACGGGAATAACATGATCGATCCCGGAGAAGCCTACGGTTTTACTCAGGTCTATTTACCAAAAGATACTCTCATAACGGAAGATAAAATTTCTTTAAACAATATTTTGTGAACCTGAGAACTTTTAAATAAAGGAATACATCTTCAAGTGCGGTAATATTAAAATACAAACTGAGGTGACTAAAAATGCGTCGAACCTTACTTTTATTGTTATTAGCAATCCTAGTTATACCGATAACAAGCGAGGCGACTTTCATGTCCAAAATTTTCGTCGGAACCACCACCGACAAAGCCACTTACAAACAAGGGGAACCTATTGCCATGGCCTTAACGGTCCTGAACCAAAACTCCAGACCGGAGCAGCTCCGGTTCACCAGTTCTAAGATTTACGACTTCCATCTTTACGATGACGATGACCAATTGGTCTGGAAATGGTCTGAGGATAAAATGTTCGCCATGTCCTTGATCGATCTGAAACTAGAATCAAAGCTGCCCCTGACTTACGTGGCAACTTTCAACCAAATCCCGGCTTCCGGTGAAGGGCTAAAACCGGGAAAATATCAGTTGGTCGGGGAGTTTTGCGCTAGTGATAAAGAATACCGTTCAAAACCGGTAGCAATCAAAATTCGCTAAAAGTCAAAGGGTAGGAGACTCAACACCATGAAGATCGGTGGGTGGCTCTCGAAAAACGATCAACCCCATGATTAGATCGTTGCGCCGCCCTTCAAAATCGATCAGCCCCATGACATAGTCTTATCAAGACGATATAAGTCCAAACCACAAATCAGCAATATTGGACTATCTAACTGATTCCTATAGACAAGAATACAGGCAAAATGATCTAAAATGACTTCAAAGCATCAACAGTTCGTGGGCATTTGTTTACATTGACATCTTAAATCAGCCATCGGTACTGTCTTCTGTCTTCTGTCCACTATAGGCGTAAAATAATTTCTCTAGCTCCCCCAATTTCTGCTATACTTAAACCATGAACTATTCTGCCTATACTACAATCGATCACCCCGCCGCCGCCGAATTGACCGTAGAACGCTCCCGTTTTATCGGCCATTGCCGTGAGGTGGCCTCTGAAACCGAGGCTAAGGCATTTGTCGCCCAAATCCGGGAGGAACACTCCCAGGCCAGCCATAATTGTTACGCCTACCGGATCGGCCCTATTGATAACCCAATCGAATACTTTAACGACCATGGCGAACCAAGCGGCACTGCGGGCAAACCGATCCTTGGAGCCATTCAGCGATTAAATATGACCAATGTGGTGGTAGTAGTCACCCGCTACTTCGGCGGTAAAAAGCTGGGGGTAAGAGGTTTAATCGAGGCTTACGGCCAGACGGCAACGCTAGTACTTAATGAAGCCGGGAGTGTTGTTAGGGTGCCCAAGTTTAAGGCCATATTGGTATACAATTATTCCGAGCATTCCTTAGTCTTGCACCGGTTGCAACAAGTCGAGGCCGAAATAGTAAATACAGAATATACCGATTTGGTTACCCTTGAAATAGCGGTACCTGTTGTAAATGAGCAAGAGTTTTTGAGTGTAATTAACGAGCTTCCTTTTTTAAAAGTCGACATTCCTACAAAACAATAACCTCATTATCCTTCGCTCAATTCATCAAATTTGAACTTCAAAAATTTTATATATGTTATCTTTTTTCATTTTGGGTTAGCTAAATAGTTTGCTTTTTTGTTAATAAAATTGATTAAATAGACTAAAAGTATTAATTTTTCCAATTTGCCAGTAGAGCTTGACCAAATATATTGTTAATGGTAAAATTTAAATGTATTGTGTAGATTATACAATATATTAAAATTACCAAGGAGGAATTTATATGAAAAAAGTAATCATCCTATTTGCTCTAGTCAGTTTAATGGTATTTGCTCTTTCTATTAGCGCGCTCGGGGCTGGCTCGGTCTACTTTGACTACATTGTTGATGGAGAATGGGAGGAAGCTGATTTAACTGGTTTTGTTATAGGAGGAGAATACAAAACAGACACTTTTAAAATCGGTTTCGACTACCTACTTGGAGAGATTGAATCTGAAATAGACTTGGATTACACCCAGTATATATTAAAAGGCGGTTACGGAATTAACGAAAATATTTTTATAACATTATCATGGTTTGATTTAACTCAAGAATATATTGAGTTGGAAGCCACAATTGATGGACTTCTTTTAGGAGCAGATCTCTCTTATGATTTATCAGAACAACTCACTTTTGAAGGTTCTTTAGGCATCTCCGTTACAGGAAAATTCACAGAAACCGATGAGGATAGCGTGGACGCTGATTTTACTGCTCTTAAATTAAAATTAATCTATAACGTTTCCGATAATATTGGGGTTGCTATCGGTTACAATAATATTTCAATAGAAGTTGAAGACAATGAGGCAGATTTAAACTACATGACTCTTGGGGCCGCTTATAAATTCTAAAATCAACATTATATTATTCAAAAAGCCAAAAGAGCTTATCATTTAGAGGATAAGCTCTTTTGCTTGATTATATCAAAATGTCCGAAAAAATCCTCTTGAAAAAAGCCCGAACCTGTGGTAGGATAATTCTACACGCTATTCCATAGAACTTTGCCGAAGTGGCGGAATTGGCAGACGCAGTGGACTCAAAATCCACCGCCGTTAAAAGCGTGCCGGTTCGAGTCCGGCCTTCGGCACCAAAGATTATAAAACCGGTGAAACCGGTTTTTCTTGTTTTAAGGTCGGACTCTGAACCGGCTGCGAACCAGGGATGGTGAGCATACCGGTTCGGATCACGATGATGATGGCGAGCTTTGCGAGCCCTGACCGGCCTTCGGCACCAAAGATTATAAAACCGGTGAAACCGGTTTTTCTTGTTTTATGGCCGGACTCTGAACCGGCTGCGAACCAGGGTCACCAAATTGTATTCTATAAAATTGATGATGGACAAAAATCTTTACTGCCAGATATTTTGTCCATCATTTTTTATTGATATGGTTGAATACAATTTGCATAGGTGAACACGCCGGTTCGGATCAGGATGGATGATAAAAAGAAACTCCTTGTAATAATAAGGAGTATTTTTATTGCGATAACTTTAAATGACTCTGCCTTGATAGACCCGTTTAATCTCAAACCGGGTATTGTTGATCTCATTGATCGCCTGCATTAATTGGTGATGTTCCGCCCGATTCTCCTTCAACTCGGATTCCACTTTGTCCAGCCGCTGTTCTACCTTTGCCAAACGCCCGTCAATGCCGTCCAATCGCTGGTGAACACCTTCAAATTGGCGGTTAATATTATTGGTTAAGGACTCAAAAAGAACAATAATTTTTTGATCATCCATATCATCACCCCGAGAATACATATTAAACATTTATTTGGAAATTCCTTCTACCTAAAAATGATTTAACTAGTTGCTCATGATTTCCAGCTTCAATCTCCCCGTAACCCTCAACAATTGGATCTCCGCCAAATAGAGCTCGCTCTTATACTTTTCATAATCAACTAGGGCTTTGTGATAATCAGCTTGAGCGTCCAACACTTCCTTAACCGATACCAAACCTAATTTTAATTTGGCTTCCATCGCATCAAAGTAAATCCGTTTTGACCTTACTTGAATAGCCCCGTTCTTCACCTCATCAAATAAATACCGATAATTATAAATTGCTTCTTCTACATCATAAGCGACATTCTTTTCCAACTTGCTCAGTTCGGCCTTTTTTTGTTCAAATAAAATTTCTGCTTGCTTGACCCGTTCCCGACGGGCTTTCCCATCAAAAAGGTCCCACCTCAATGATAATTTAAGTGTTCCCGAATCCGAATCTGTCCCGGCACGCTCGGGATCCTGATATGGGAAAGCGCTAACACTCCCTTTAAGCCGCCATTCTTCGCTGGTTTTATTATCACTTTGATTGGTCAAGGCTAGCCCAGTCTGATAATCATCTTTATCAATACTCCAATTTATAGTGATGCCCGCCCGTTTCGATAAACGGGCTAACTTCAAGAGGTTTTCGGAACGGTATAAATCTTCCTGGGCAATTTTCAAATCGGATCTTCCGGATGCCTCGCTACGCATGGCTTCCAAATTTGGTTTCTTACCTTCCATAATTGGTTCAACCGGCTCCAATTCCAGTTCTGCGTTATGAGCAACCCCAATTAATTGACGAAGGCCGATCCGGGCCAAACGATAAAGCTGCCGGTAACGGTTAACACTGGTTTCGGCTTCAGCAGCCCTGGCTTCGGCCCCTACCTCATCAATAATACTGGTCATTCCCAGTTTCGACTTGGCCATAATTTCATCATAAAAATCGCGGCTCCGTTCCAAGTTTTCCTCAGCCAACTCCAAGTCTTTTTTGGCCAAGATCTCTTTCTGATAAGCAGTGATTACCTCATGAATCAAGTTTGATTCCATCACTTCCAGATCCAGTAAGGAGATTTTTCGAGTGCTTTCGTTCACCAAATCGGCTAAAGACTTTAGGCCGACTAGATTTTTTAAAGAAACTGATTTTTCCGCCGTAACGCTTAACCCGGCGCTTTCTTCCCCATCGGAATCACTAGCGTCAACTTCCGAATAAAGCTTGAGTTTCTGATCGCTTTGGTCCAGACGATACAGCGACTCAGCGTTCTCCCGCTTCAAGCGGATAATCTTGCCCGCTTCGCTATTTTCCAAAGCCATGGTAACTGCTTCGGCAATAGTTATTTTTTGGACTTCAGCGGCTTCCATCGGCACGGAAAACAGCGCCGTTAAACAGCTAATTAATAGAATCCCCAATCCAATCGCGGTGTTTCGGCGTCTACGCTTAATCTTTCGCAACATTTCTTCCACCCCGGCAAAGATTACCGGAATTAGAATTAGAGTCAAGATAGTGGAAAACGTTAAACCTCCGATAACTGTCCGCGCAAGCGGTGTTTGAGTCTCCGAGCCTTCACCTATACCCAGCGCCAAAGGTAGCAACCCTAAAACCGTAGTGATAGTGGTCATCAAAATCGGACGCAGCCTCGAACGGGAGCCTTTCAAGATGGCAGTGGCAAGTCCGACGCCCTGTTCCATTAAAATCCGATAGTAACTAATGAGTACAATAGCATTATTTACAACAACGCCGCCCAGCATAATTAAACCGATATAGACCTGGGTATTGATATTGGTATCAGTTAAAAATAACGCCAAAATGACCCCGCCCAGAGCAAAAGGTACCGAGAACATAATGATAAAAGGGTCTAAAAATGACTCAAATTGAGCCGCCATCACCATATATACCAATGCCAAAGCTAAGATCAAGGCAGTTAAGATTTCCAGAGACGACTTCTGCTGTTCTTCATAGTCGCCGGCATAATAGATGTTGATTCCCGAAGGTAAAGTTAATTTAGACAGATCCTCCCTAATATCCTTAATTACACTAGAAAGGTCCCGACCGGCAAGACTGGCCGAGACAGTCATGTTTCGTTCCTGATCTTTACGCTCGATAGCCGTCGGACTGTTACCCTGGACAATTTCCACTAAGCTCATCAAGGGGACGGTCTGACCTCCCGACCCGCTAACTAAAATCCGTCTCAGATCTTGCCAGGAACTACGGTCAGCTTCATCTAAGTAGACCCGAACATCATATTCTTCGCCGTCTTTCCGGTAAATTGTGGCGATATCTCCTTCAACATTACCCTGAATTGCCTTACCGATCTGAACTGCACTGATTCCTAAGTCGGCAGCCCGTTTCCGGTTAATTTGAACATTCAACTCCGGACGTTCCTCTTCCCGGGAAAAAGTGACATCGCCGATTCCGGGTATCTTACCAAGCCGTTCCATCACTAAGTCCGCAACCTGTTTGGCAGTTTCCTGGTCATACCCCCGAATATCAATATCGATTGGATATTGAGAACCGCCGTACAGCATCCGCATACTATTTTGTTCCCTAATTCTAACCCGCGCCCCGGGAATTTTCAAACTTTGTTGAAGCAGCCTAACCACATCCTGAGTGGAACACTCTCTCTGGTTACGACTTTTTAAACGCAGTGTCAGATTAGCGCTTCCGCTATAAACCGAAACCTCCATATGCTCCAATTCAGGTACCATTGTATTGATTGAATCTTCAACCAATTTGGCGGTTGAATCCGTCTCTTCCAACCGGGTTCCTTCCGGTAAATTAAGCCGGACCGAGATCACCCCTTCATCGGTAGTTTGGACCAATTCACTCCCGATTAATGGCCAAAGCATCAGAGTACTTAAAAAAATCAAAACCCCTATGGCAAGCACTTTAGCTTTATGGGCCAAACACCATTCCAAGAGCTTTTCGTAGGAATCCTCCCACTGATGTTGAATTTTGACAAAATGACCTTTTAAATCATCGGTCTCATCTTCATTAAAGTCGCTCAGCTTTAAAAACTTGGAACAGAGCATTGGGATTAATGTAATCGCAACTACTAAAGAACAAATCAAAGAAAAAATGACCATAAATGATAGTTCTTGATAAACAATCCCCGCTCGTCCACTAATATAGATCATAGGGAAAAACACACAAATAGTGGTCAGGGTGGAGGCTGTGATCGCCGGCATCATTTCTGTGGTTCCTTCCAAAGCGGCGCTCCCGATATCTCCTTGGTTTTGTTGATGGATACGGAAAATATTGTCCAGTACCACTACGGAGTTATCTACCAACATTCCGACTCCCAAAGCCAAACCGCCGAGGGAAATAGTATTGAGGGTCATTTTCCCGAAATATGCTAAGATAAAAGTGGCCAAGATCGAAATCGGCATCACGATTCCGGTAATTATGGTAGCCCTAAAATTGTGTAAAAAGAACAATAAAACAATCGCTGCCAAGAGCGCCCCAACCATGGCGGAATTGGAAACACTCCCGACTGCGCTCCTTATATAGGTGGAATTATCATTAATGATTCTCAACTGAATATCTTGATGGGCTTGTCGTAATTCTTCCAACACTTTATAAACACGATCCGCGACAGCCACAGTATTGGCATCGGATTGTTTCTGGATCGAGAGTACAATCCCCGGTTTACCGTCGATCCTTACCAAGGAGCGAACATCTTCCAAACTCTCCTCAATAGTAGCCAAGTCTTTTAAATATACCGGGACCCCATCGCGAACCGTAATTACTATATTCCGAATCTCATCCAAACTGCGAAACTCGCCTAAGGTCCGGAGTAAAAAATCCCCGGAACCGGCAGCCAAGTAACCTGCTGGAAGGTTGGAGTTTTCGGCGTTTATTACATTGGAAATTTGATCGACGGTTATTCCTAATGCTTGGAGTCGTGCTTGTTTTAGTGTTACCCTAATCTCGCGCCCCCTGCCTCCTCTTACTTCGACACTGGCCACGCCGGGAATTTTCTGCAATTGATAGCTCAGATCATCCTCGGCCAAATCCCGCAAGTCCCCCTCGTCCATTTCGCCGGAAAGACCCAATGTCATAATGGGCATTGCCGTTGAGTCAAATTTAAAAACAGTTGGAGTGTCGGCCCCATCAGGCAACCTCCGGCGCGCCCGATCCAAATTGGAACGAATATCATTTGCGGCCGCTTCCAAGTCCGTACCCCAGGCAAAATGGACCCTCACCCGGGACCTTTCCTCCTCCGAAGTGGAGGTTATAGATTCGACCCGGTTTACCGTGGCTACCGCTCGTTCAATGGGAATGGTAATCAGCCGCTCGATTTCTTCGGGACCGGCTCCGGAATAACTGGTATTAATACTGATAGTCGGAAAAGAAATCGCTGGAAATAAGTCCATTGACATTCTCGAAAGACTGACCACCCCTAAGATCATTAAGGCAGCATAGAACATAACCGTTGTCACCGGTCTTCTAATGCTAAATCCAATTAGATTCAACCACTGACACCGCCTCTCTCCAGGCGTTTGCCATTATTAAGCGGGCCACCGGAATTGGCCTGTTCTCCTTTGGTCTGCCTTAGTTTGCCCTCGGCGCCGAAGACTTCAACTATTTGCCCGCTCCGTAATCGGTTCTGTCCCACCACCACTACCTTATCGCCGGTTTTCAATCCTGATTCCACTTCTACCTGGCCTTCGGCCTCTAGTCCCGTCTTAATCGGTTGAAACCGAGCTACATTGTCGGACCCAACTACAAATACCCCTTTTTGAGAATTAACTATAATCGCTTCCTGAGGAACAACCAAGGCAAAATCTTTACCCCCCATTAAGACTGTGACCACTCCAAACATACCCGGCAACAAAGTCCGATCGTCATTAGCGATATTTACAGAAAGATTCAAAGTTCTGGTTTGGGGAGAGTAGACTGGAGCCACCTGATTGATTTTTCCATTATAAATCCGATTAGGCATTGCGTCACAAACAAAATCTACAGCCATTCCGCGCCGAATCCTAGCGGCATCTTTCTGGTCGATATTAAAGGTAAGTTTGACCGCTGACAATGAGGCCATGGTGACGATGGTAGTCCCTGAAGTTAAATTGATTCCGGGGGTAACGAATTTTCGAAGCACATATCCTGAGATCGGGGCATAAATCCGGGTCTGCTCCAACTGGATCTTTTGAAGCTGATAGTTTTTTTCAGCCACCGCCAGCTGGGCTTTGATTGTATCCAAATTGGCTTCCGCCGCCAAATATGAATTTTCAGCCTGTTCATATTCCCATTGGGATATGTAACGTTGGTCCAATAGTTCCCGATAGCGTTCTTTCTCGGATTTTAACCTTGCAACATTGACCATGGCTTGTTGCATATTGGCCTTAATACCGATGATATTTGCTTCAGACTGCTGAGCTTGAAGAATGAAAGCCTCGTCATCGATGACTCCGATCAAATCACCCTCTTTAACCGCGCTTCCCTCAGTAACCATCAACTCGATAAGTCTCCCACTAATCCTGGGTTGGATGTTTATTTCCGTTTCCGCTTCAATATTACCAACCAGTTCCAAGGTTTCCCGGATTGGTTCCAAGGTGACTTCCAAAGTCTTGACCAAAGGAATAGTAACGTTTGAACCGCTGTTTTGAGCCATACCCTGCTGGACCCGGTTTTGGTCCAATTTTATCTTTACTTTATAACCGACAAAACCGAAAAAAACAAGAATAACACTGATAATAACAATCTTCTTCATTAATCCGCCCCCCAAGTTACCTGCTTACTGTATTAAATATATAGGCGGTTTCATAATTACATTTAGTAAGATTTCGATACAATATATGGTGCCCGGCCCGGATGTATCTATCAATATATTGTATCGAAATGATAAATTTAGGAATCATGAAACTCGCTCACTATTAGCAAAACCCCAAAATTCTTTATTGATTTTAACGAATTTTTAAGGTAATGATTCACCTAATTCTTTTTATTATTACTGGGAAAAGGCGACGTAAAAACCTTCCCAAGTTTTAAACCTTGGTAAAGTCCCCATCGCAAATTTTTTCGGTCTTCTCGAGTAACGCAATCAACGCAGTAGTTTCGAAATCGGTAAGCGCCGCCAATAATTCACGGATAAAATCGTCATGTTTTGGAACAACCTCTTCCCATAATTTATTTCCCGCTTCCGTTAACTTGACCCGGATCGCTCTCCGGTCCTTAGGGTCCGGTTCTCGTCGAACTAAACCTTTGGCATCCAAGTGATCGATCGTTGCGGTCGTATTGCTATTTACTCTTAACATTCGTTCACTTAACTCACTTAAGGTTAAGGAACTTTCTCCCAGATATTTAATAATACCAAATTCGGAACTGGAAAGGTTAAATTGGTCCAAATAAGTTTTGGCTAACCGCTGTAGTTTTCCTTGGACACGGAATAATACCTTATATACTAAGACCCGTTTATCTTCCATTATTATCCTCTTTCGGCATTGGATATTTCAATCTTGAAACATTATACTCGATTATTAATTCCAGGCCAAACTCTAAAATGAGTTCCTGTGACCAAATAATGGAGCTGAAACCTCAATCCGTTAAGTAAGGTGAAAATTTCGAACAATTTTTTACACCCCATCTGTTAAATGGGAGGATTATCATATTTGAAAAGATAAAAAGACTAACCTATACTCCTTATCAATATAGGTTAGTCCTTTTAATTAAAGATAGCGCATTCTTGCTTGGGTTCAATAAAATCGCTGAATTAAAGGGTATGGATTTTGCAGCCCACGTAGCAGTTGAGTTCAATAAAATGAACAATCCTAGATTTTATGCCCCTTTATAATATTGTTCTTCATCAATCACAAATGAATTAGTTATTAAAACCAAGTTTTCAGCTAAAACATGCATTCTATCGGCTAAATCCCTAATCTGTTCGGCAAGAGCGGTTTGCTCCTCGGTAGAGGCCAATACTTCCTCACTGGATGCAGCGGTTTCTTCGGAGACGGAACTAATCGTCATAATTGAATTCACAGTCATTTCTTTATAATCATTCATTTTTTTAATGGTACTTATCATATCAACATTTCTTTCAATAATACCGTCCATTGCCCCAACAATTTCGTCAAATGCATCCCGGGCCGATAAAACCGAGGTCATTTGTTCTTTAACTAACAAGTGGGCTTGATCCGACGAACTAGCCGATGCCACGGTCTGATCATGAATTCCAACAATCATGTCATTGATGGTTCTCGCTGCATCCCGTGATTGTCCGGCTAACTTGTTCATTTCCTCAGCGACAATGGCAAATCCGCGCCCTGCCTCTCCGGCTCTAGCAGCTTCGATAGCCGCATTTAACGCCAACAAGTTAGTCTGTTCGGTAATATCAGAGATCATCCCGGTAACGTTTTGAATCTTCTCCATACTAATAATGAACTCATTAATGTTCTTGGCGATCATCCCGGCAAGGGCTTCGTTTTCCGTGGCTTTTTGAGTTAAAAGATTAATCGCTTCTTTCGATTTGAGGCTCAATTCTTTGGCATGACTGGTAATTTTCTCAACTACATTGGCATTACTCACAACGAAGTCAATTTCATTTGCCAGTTGAGTCATTTGGTTGGCGGTTTTTTCGGTCTCAATGGTTTGATCCGAGGTCCCCTGGCTGATTTGCTGCATAGCGACGGCGATTGCCTCGGAGGTTTGGACCGACTGGTTGGAGCCGTCTCTCAAGGCGGCACTCTGCTCTAACAATAATTGAATCGCTTGTTTAGTATTAACGATTAAATTTCCCAAACTGCCGACCATCTGATTAAAGTTATAAGCCAATTCGCCGATTTCATTCTCTGATTCGATATTAATTCTAGTATTCAAATTCCCTGCGCTAATTGTTTTGGTAGCGTCCCTTAGATGAACTAACGGCTTGGTAATTCTTCCGGAGATATAGGAACCGACTAAGACTGCCAATCCAAAACTAAAGACTAAAATTAATAAGGAAATAATAAAAGTAACCCTTACCGGTTCATAGGCCTCCGAAATCGGAAGTTCCACCATAACCGCCCAGTCCGGGTTTACAAGCGGCACATAACTGATTACAACCGTATGATCATCAATCCCTTTCATAGTTTCAGCCTTGCTCGCCAGTCGCGAGCCACGGTTGTTCAGGAATTGGGCTACTTTTTCAACTTGGACTAAGTTCTCGCCTTTTAAAACCCGCCCGACATCTCTGGCGGCGATTAGGTTGCCCATCCGGTCCACTACATAAGCCTGTCCCTTTTTACCAATTTCCAACGACCCAACTAAATCCCACATAAACTTGAGATTTACTTCAGCCATGATAATTCCTTTAGTGTTGCCAAAAAAATCGTGGATTGAAACTGCCATGATCATCATCGGTTCAAAAGTGGTATCATCGATATATACTGAACTGCTATAAGATTTTGCTGATTTTGAGCTTTCAAATACTTCCCGCTTATGATCCTCCATGGCTTTAGTAATCGCCTGTTTTGATAAACGCGATATTTTACACAACTCTTTACCTTGATGATCTAATAAGAATAATTGTCGAAAAGCCGGTTCAAGCCCAAACAACATTTCAAAAACCAGTTTTTGTTCCTCATAGGTGGTAGAATCTAGGTCCCCAATTGCAGCCGCTACCTCTAGCTTCCCTAACTTTTCTTGAATATAACTTTTAACAATATTGGCCGCATCTTTAGCGATCAGTTCCTGTTGATCGGTAACCACTTTCTTGTTGGTCGAAAAGTTGTTGTACATATTTAACGAACCGGTAATAATTAACAAAACAGCGCTCAAGGCTAAAAAAGCAAGGCCTAAGGTAACCCGTAAACTTATCAAACGTTTGCCTTTTTCAAAAATATCTTTTTTCTTTCCTGACGGAACCTTAAACCCACCTGAAACTTTAGTCTTGGTTTTAGAGTATTTTTTCTTCATTTACTTCACTTCCCTTAAAACTTAGTTTAAAACCTGCTTAAGTAAAAAAAGAGGTGAGAAAAGACCTTCGTTATTCGACCTTATTCACACCTCTTCCATCATTGATTATCTAGTTTTCATCGGAAAACCTGATCCGCTTGGACTAACAAACCTTCACTTACCTTAAGTCCTAATTTTTGAGCTTCCTTATAATTGAGCTCAAAATAACTTTCGGAGGAGATTACCGGGATAGTACCCGCTTGAGTTCCTTTTAAAATTTTATCAGCCAATACTGCCCCGTTTATACCTGCTTCACTATCCTTAACATTCACTCCGTAAACCGACGAATAACCGTCTAATTCCATTAACACCCCACCCATAGGGATATTATGTTTCGTCGTATATTTATTCATCACCAGAAAAGCATCGGGATTGATCGTTAATACTTCAGCTATACAAAATAGAGCGTCAAAGTCGGGTTTATTAGCTCGTTTGCTTAAAAAAGCTTCAACTTCCTTGGCATCGCGTAAAGGCGATTCAATAATGGTAATGCCTGCGCTTTTTGCAGCCGGTCGTAATGCCTCCAATTGGGGGTAACACACCGGCAAATCCGGATGATATGGTAACCAATATGTTTTGGCCTCAGGAACCAATTGTTGCATGATGTCAAAACGCTTGAGCGCCAGATCCGGACCAGGATAACGGACACCGGTGATATTGCCGCCCGGTTCACGGATGCTGTTAATCAAGTCCGAATTCTCAATGTTGGTAACCGCGAAAACCACCGGGATATTAGTTCCAGCAGTGGCTTTTTTTGCTCCCAAGGCAGCCTCGGTTGGATAACAAAAAATAAGGTCAACCTTGTCTTCCACAAACTGTTTACTAATCCGATCAATACCTTCCATATAATCTACAGGCGTTTGCACATCATAGGTAATATTTTCCCCTTCGATGTAGCCTAACTCAGCCATTTTCTCCTTAAAACCCTCACTTACAACAGCCATAAAATCGATTCCGTTCAAGATACCGACACGATAAACCTTTTTCTCACCACAACCGCTAAAGAATATACCCACCATAACGAAGAAAGATAAAACCAGAATGATTCGCCGAAATCCAATCTGTTTTTTCATACTTTTTAACCTCCCTTGTTATTCTCTGTACCTGAGTTTTTTATTTTGGATACTATATTAACTGATGAGATTATTATAATTATCGGAAAATAAAACTAGAGCTTTAGAGCTTTGTTAAATTTTTCTTACAATTATAGATTGAACAACTAAAAATTGTATTGTAAGGTAACAAGTCTTGGTTGATACCCCATCGACTGATTTCACTAAATTAAAACAAAAACCGGAGCCTAAAAAGCTCCGGTATTCAATAAACGTTTGAGATTAATTGTAAACTTTCTCCGCCAACTATTTCCTCTTCCATCATTGATTATCTAGTTTTTATCGGATAACCCTATCGGCTTGGACTAGCAAACCCTCACTTACATTAAGTCCTAGTTTTTTAGCTTCCTTATAATTGAGCTCAAAAAAACTCTCGGAGGAGATGACCGGGATAGTACCCGCTTGAGTTCCTTTTAAAATTTTATCCGCCAATACCGCCCCGTTTATACCTGCATCACTGTTCTTAATAGTCACTCCGTAAACCGATGAATAACCATCTACTTCCATTAGTGCGCCGCCCATGGGGATTTTAAATTTACTCGTATATTTGTTCATCACCAGAAAAACATCCGGTTGAATCGTTAAGATCTCAGCTATACAAAATAACGCATCGAAATCGGGTTTTTCAGCACGTTGCTTTAAAAAAGCTTCAACTTCAGCGGCGTTACGCAGAGGTGATTCAATTAAAGTAATACCTGCTTCTTTTGCAACAGGGCGTAATACTTCCAATTGGGGGTAACATACCGGCAGATCCAAATAATATGGCAACCAATATATTTTAGCTTCAGGCACCAATTGTTGCATAATATTAAAACGTTTGATCGCCAGATCCGGACCGGGATAGCGGACACCGGTGATATTACCGCCCGGTTCGCGAATGCTGTTAATCAAGTCCGAATTCTCAATGTTGGTAAACGCAAAGACCACCGGGATATTAGTCCCTGCAGTCGCTTCTTTTGCTCCTAAGGCAGCCTCGGTTGGATAACAAAAAATCAGATCAACCTTATCTTCCACAAACTGTTTGCTGATCCGATCAATATCTTCCATGTAATTTACAGGCATTTGCACATCATAGGTAATGTTTTCCCCTTCGATGTATCCTAACTCAGTCATTTTCTCCTTAAAAGCTTTGCCCACAGTAGCCATATTCTTGACTCCGGACAAGATCCCGACACGATACACTTTCTTTTCGCCACAACCGCTAAATAATGTGCCTACCATAATAAACAACGCTAAAACTAGAAATACTCGCCCAAACAATAAACTTCTTTTGCGACTATTCTTTTTCAAACTCATTCCTACCATTTTCAAGCCTCCTTTTTATCGTCCTTGACTGCCAGTACTACTTGAAACTTAATAATCCAACAAAAAAAGACAGACTAAAACATTGTAATTGCTGCCAAAAATATTACACTATTATAATTATCGACATGGATGTGAAATTTAATTATATTTTTCTGTTAAATCGATTCGATTTTCTAACAGGGGATATTTTAAGCTTTCCTTCTCCGGCGATTGTTGTCAACCCGTTTCAAGGTCGAATCCAAAATCTTCTTAATTAAATCGCCGTAATCAAGGCCCGCCAAGCCAGCTAAAATTGGTAGATCCGAATGTTTGGGATTTAACCCGGCCAAAGGATTTACTTCAATAAAATTGGGGACCCCGGCTCCATCAAGTTTTAAATCAACCCGTCCGGCGTCACGGCAACCCAAACCCCGCCAGGCTTTTAAAGCGACTGCAGCGCAACTTTGGGCAATTTCGCCGTTTACTAGCCGATATTCGACTAAGCGTTGATAGTTTTCTTTATTATGATAAGAATAGACACCTGTTTCGGCATTTTCTTTTAAGAGCACTTCCATAACTCCAATGACGGCTGCTTCGTTTCCGGAGCCGATGATCCCCACGGTAAACTCCCGGCCCGGCAGATACCCCTCGACCAAGACAGGTTGTCGAAAGGTCCTCAGCAGATGAAGGCAGACTGATTTCAATTCTTGATAACTAGTTATTTTTGAAGTTTCGGCAATCCCTTTACTAGTCCCTTCGGCCACAGGTTTAACGAACAGAGGCAGGGGCAGGTTCACCTCTTCTATTTGCGCTTCATTCTCAACCACGCAAAACTCCGGAGTCGGAACCTGTAAATCCCGGATTACCCTCTTAGTCATGGCTTTATGCAAAGTAAGGGCTAATACCAAAGGATCGGAAAAGGTATAAGCTATCCGGTAAGCATCTAACACTGCCGGAATTTGGGCCTCCCTGCCAAATCCGTACATTCCCTCGGCAATATTAAATACCAGATCCCAACGTTCACCAGCTGCCAACTTCTTAATTAAACTTTTAACATTTCCGATTCGTTCCGGTGTATGCTTGAAATGCCGGAGAACGGACTCAATGGTTTCAATTGTTTCAGCCTTATCAAATTCAGCGGTTTCTTCCTCGCCATATCCTTCAGCTAGGTATTGGTCACGGAGATCATAGGTAATACCGATTTTCATCTGGCAATCTCCTTAAGGGTTAATCCATCATTATAATGATAGGTTAATCCCTGAAAATTCTTTAGCACAACACCGTTCTCATCCCGGCCTTGATAATAATCGGGAATTAACGGCACTTTTCCGCCTCCGCCGGGAGCATCGATTACAAAAGTAGGAACAGCATATCCACTGGTAAAACCGCGCAAACCTTCAATAATTTCCAGACCCTTAGCAACCGGAGTCCGGAAATGTGAAGAACCCAAAATCTGGTCGCATTGATATAAATAGTAAGGTCGGACCCGGATCTTTAATAAACCTTGCATCAGATGACGCATGGTATCAACATTATCATTAATATCTTTTAACAAAACAGTCTGGCTCCCGAGGGGAACCCCGGCATCCGCCAAAGCTTTACACACATGACTAACTTCCGGTGTCAACTCATCGGGATGAGTAAAATGAATACTCATATATAAAGGATGATATCTTTTTAAAATCCTTAGCAAACTTGGCGTAATCCGCTGGGGCAGCACAACCGGTATTTTGGTCCCAATTCGGACTATCTCCAAATGGGGAATCAAGCGTAATCTTGATAACAACCAGTCTAGTTTCAAATCGGGAAGGGTAAGCGGATCGCCGCCGGAGATCACTACGTCCCGAATGTTGGGATTGGCTTTTATATAAGCCAATCCCTCCTCCCATACGGCCAGATCCAGCTTATATCGTTTATTGTTGCCGATCACCCGGGAACGGGTACAATAGCGGCAGCTTACGGAACACCAGTTTGAAACTAAAAATAATACCCGATCCGGATAGCGATGCACTATCGCCCGGACGGGCCGATGTTTTTCTTCTCCCAATGGGTCGTCGGCTTCAAAGGGAGAATAGTTATATTCAGCTTTAACGGGAACAACGGAACGCCTAATCGGCTGTAAAGGGTCGTCGGGGTCAAGTAAACTTGCATAGTAGGGAGTGATTTTCAAGGGAGGAGTAATTTTCAAGTAATTCTGAACGGACAGTTCATTTTCGGTTAGTTTAATTATTTCGCCAAGACGTTCAAAGGAGTCAATGGAATGTTTGATTTGCCAATGCCAATCATTCCAATCGGCTTGCGTAGCGTGGGGGAAATAACATTTCCGAAAACGATGGGCCCGTTCGCTGATGGGTACAGTTAACTTGGGGAGAGGTTTTAGCCCGGCTTCATCAGAAGCGCTTTCGCTAATTTGTTCCATATTCAACTAAACCTTCTTTTTTACCAGCTTATAGCTGTTTTATTTGTAATAATTATAGTTTAGCGCAATACAACTGTCAAACAAGATTTTTGGTATTTTCGCAATTGTAATAATCTTAGTTTTTACACTAAAATAGCCCCTTCCAAGTTCGTTTTAATTTACTGATAAATATATCGTCCAAAACATAGCAAGCTTAAGTATTTTTTTAAACAATTCTCCGCCGTAACACCGTCCCTTTAGGAACCTCCGCTGTATAAGGTAGATATACTTGGTAGCCGTTATGGGCTTCACGGATCGGTGAACCTTGGGAATCCGTCATCCGGCTCAGATCTAAATCTATCGTATCATTGGGCAATAATAATTCTACTTGGTCATCACCACTTAGCCGGTTACGAACTCCCACTAAAATGCGTTTTTCGATCCGGTCATATTCTAAAACCGTTCCCGCTAAATCATGAGTTTGGATATATTTGACTCCAGGATTAGTTTCATTTATTTTCTGATCTTGAAAGTAAAAACCAGTCGTATAACCCCGGTAGGATATCTTCTCCAGTTCTGCCACCCACTCCGGAAGGCATTGATAATGATCCGAGTCCTTCAAGTAAGCATCCAGCGCCCACCGATAAGCTCGAGTGACCACTGCTACGTAATAAGCGGACTTCATCCGGCCTTCCACTTTCAAGCTGGTAACCCCCGATTTTAACACTTCGGGCAAATACTCGATCATACAAAGATCTTTCGAACTCAACAAGTAACTATAATTATCGTCCTCCTCCACAATCAGTGGCGAATTAGGCCGAGTCGATTCCACCAGCCGGTACTCCCAGCGGCAAGGCTGGGTACAGTCCCCTTGGTTGGAACTGCGCCGATTCCTAAATGCCGAAAGGTAACACCGGCCGGAGTATGCCATACACATGGCGCCGTGAATGAATAGTTCCACTTCCACCTCCGGAACTTCGCCGGCGATCTCCCCAATCTCCGCAAGAGTAAGTTCCCGAGCCAACACAACCCTTTCCACTCCTTGATTTTTCCAAAACCTAACCGCCGCTGCATTGGTGGTATTGGCCTGAGTGCTGAGGTGGATCGGGATTCCGGGTTGAATTTTTTTAACCGTTTCCAGAACTCCGGGGTCGCTAATGATTAAACCGTCAATCTTCAAGTCGGCCAAGTTATTGACTGTCTTAGCGACTTTATCCAGATCCCGGTTTCGGGCAAAGATATTCAAAGCCCCATAAACCTTGACCCCTTTTTGATGGGCTTCTTTGGTCCCAAGCTCCAAGTCCTCCATGCTAAACTCGGCCTGCTTGGCTCTTAAGCTCAGACCTGCCACTCCCACATATACCGCGTCTGCGCCATAAAGTACCGCAGTACGCAATTTTTCCAAATTTCCGGCGGGGATTAATAGTTCGGGACGGGACATGAAAACCTCCGGGTTTTTGTTGAAAGTTTGGATCGTTAACTCGCTTTCTAAATTGACCATCTCACAACTTATAGTTCAACTTATAGTTGTACATTGTAAATTTTACATTGAACTAATAGGCTTCATTGTTTCATTGTGTTTCCGGTCCAATTGCTTTAACTCAAAATAAAGCCAGATGCCGGTAATCATCGAAGATCCAAAATCTGCTACTGGACCGGCGTAGTAAACACCATTTAATCCGAAAAAACGGGGTAAAATCAACAAAGCGGGGATTAAGAGCAAGACTTGCCGGGAAAGGCTCAAGATCATCGCTTGTTGGGGTTTGCCTACAGCCTGAAAGTAATTGGAGCTAATAATCTGAAAACCGATAATCGGAAGCATCATCAAATTAATCTGCATCGCCCTTGACGAAACCTTAATCAATTCCGGATCTTGTTTGCTAAACAGACTGACTAAGCTTTCCGGAAATAGGCGGATCATGGTGAAACCAAGTAACACCACCAGGGTAGCGGCGACAATCGCCAACTTCAAAGTCTTTTTAACCCGGTCGAACTTTTCGGCCCCATAGTTGTACCCGATAATCGGCTGCGCCCCCTGGTTAATCCCGAAGAGGGGCATCAAAAAAAACATGGCGATACTGTTGACTATTCCCATGGCGGAGATCGCCAGGTCTCCGCCATAACGGAGTAGACTAGTATTTAGTATCACCCCGATTACACTGGCAGCCATTTGCATCATAAACGGGGCGGAACCAATGGCCGTAATCTGCCGGATCACGTCTAGCTTTAATTTTAAATTACGGATCTGAATCCTAAGATGACTCCTTTTACCGATAAAATAGGAGAGTACCCAGGCCGCCGAAGCGGCTTGAGAGATAATCGTAGCCCAAGCAGCTCCCTTAACCCCCCAACCCAAAACAAAGATGAAGATTGGATCTAAAATAGTGTTCGCAACCGCTCCCAATAACATGGTGGCCATGGCGATCTTCGGATTTCCCTCCGCCCGGATGAAATGGTTCATTCCAAAGCCGATAGACATGAAAACCTCGCCCAGTAAAATAATTTTCATATAATCGCGGGCATAAGGCAACACTTCAGCGCTGGCCCCAAAGAACAACAATAATGGGTCGAGAAAGATCAGACCCAAGGTAGTAACTGTTAAGGCGATCCCGATCAGACAGACCATAGCATTGCCGATGATCAACTCCGCCTCCTCTTTACGCTGCTCCCCAAGGCGAATTGAGATTAAAGCAGTGGCCCCCAGACCGATTAACATTGCCAAGGCCATCATTACGGTCATCACTGGAAAAGCGATGGTTAGCCCGGCAATCCCCATTCGGCCCACTCCTTGGCCGATAAAGATCCGGTCCACCACGTTATATAAAGCGTTAACCACCATTCCGGTAATAGCTGGAATGGAGAATTTAAGCAGTAACTTCGAAATTCTTGCTTCACCCAATTGTTTGGTATGTTCCATGATTAGCTCCTGACTGTCGTTGAAAAAAGACTTTTTATATTATGCCCTTGAAGGATTAAATGAAATTGGAAGAATCCTACTTTATGAATTCTAACTATTTTCTGGGCGAAAAGCAAGGTGGATTCAAGATTGTAGTTTTAATTTAACCAAAGATAATCCGGTTTTAAATAAACAAAGCCAGGGAAAGGGTGGTTAAAATTTCCATGTTTAAAATACTCTCTTCCGGTTATTCTATACTTGGGATTTGTAGTGGCCGAGGCGCAGATTGATAACGGCTCCGTCTTAAAGACCTGAGGGTCGTTATCAGTCGAGCAACTGATCGGTATGGGTTCGATAGTAAGACCTTGCTTGGCATGGCGTTAACTTGCGGAATCCGCATAGGGAGCTGTCCATCTCCTGCAGGGAGGATCCATATCGGTCTGAGCTAGATTGTACGGGTTGGGCCAACTTATCACGGCAGTTGATGAGACTGTCGTGGTAGGGAAACTTAGTCCGTGCAGTCAAGCCTAGATTGTCACGGGAGCGAACGGGTTTGTTTGCAGTCGAAAGATTGCAGGCAGATTCCTAAGTTTCAGTGGCAGTCGATCAAAGGTTATCGTACTATGTGTAATGGGTGTTTGCAGCCGAAAGGTTGCAGGTATCCACGTAACGTGGTGCGGTAGCCGGAGATAAGGTCATTACAAGTTCCATTTATATTTAACTGATGGTTCTTTCCCTTCACTGGCTTGCTCACATAGTTCCCTTCCCCGGTGACCAGATGGTCCAAGAGTTCGATACACATGATCTTCCCCGCCTTTTTCAATCTTTGAGTGAGGAACAGATCATCCCGGCTGGGAGTGGGATCGCCTGAAGGGGCACGAAGGGAAAATTCATGTAGAAGGGCTACGGGGGGCTAGATGGATTGTTCTACGTCGTGGGAGGACCCGC
>JAAYEK010000035.1 GCA_012728785.1 Bacillota bacterium
CCTATGCTAAAGGCTCAGTTCCCTCCCCGGAAGCCGGTCAGTATCATATCATATTTGATAACGAGATCGGTGGTTTTGTTGATGGAGGCTGGAATTCACTCGGTCACGGCCGTAATGCTGAAATCGCGCCCGGACCCGATGTCTATATCCAGGCTTGCGATATTTTCCAAGTTAAACTATTCTCCAATGACAACTTTAAATATGATGTCATTGGCGCTCCTCTAACCAACGGGGTGGCTGGTCTTAACCTGGAAATTGGCACCAGCAGTGCTATTGACGGAACTTATGATGCTCAAACCTTCGATACTGCAAAGACCATCAATATCGGCGAAGGCGATCCCTGTACCGATATTACTTATTTCCATCGGTTTAGGGTACCGTATGCCATGAACGTTGTTCATGGTTCATACAGCGGGAGTATAACCTTTAAAGCATATACCATCTAACCAATAACTCCATCATCTAAACTTAGGGCTGATGAACGCGCCATCAGCCCTTTTTAAAATAGGAGGGCGAAATGAGGCAATTTTTAGCTCAACCAAAATTTAAAATTCTAATTCCGGTATTATTGATATTTATTATAGGTTTAACAAATATTATTCAAGCATCCACCACCGTAGATCCTTCCCGGTTCCTGTTTGTGGCGAAGCCGGGGAGCCGAGTTACGGGGACCATTAAAGTTACTAATCCCAGTGCTCAAACGGCAGAGGTTAGCGCGACTATTTACGATTGGACCCTTAACAACGCTGATCGGATGATAACTTCGGAAGTTGGGACTCGTAAAGAATCTTTAAAAGGATTGATCAAGTTCAATCCCCAAAATTTTAAAGTCGCTCCCGGAGAATCGCAGATAGTTCGTTTTACATTAACCGCGCCGAAGGAAGGCGAGTTATTCGAACGTAGAGGCATTGTATTTTTTGAAGAAAAGAGCATAATTCAGAATCCCGACGGAATGGGGGCCAATTTAATTACACAAGTCGGTTCGACAATTTATTTAGCTTTTGAAGGGATGAGAATGGCCTTTAACCTTATAGACGCAAGGGTTGAGGAAGACTCCGACGGAAAATGCCAAGGAGTTTTAAGGATCGCTAACCAAGGCGTCGGTCATGTGCGTTACCGGATTAGTTATAAACTGATTAACGAAAAAAAAGCTTTGATTCATGAGAACCAGTTTTCCGAAAAAGTAATTTTACCTCAATTTGAACGTAAAATAAGTTTTCCGCTTCCGGATAAGCTCGCTCCCGGTAAATACAATCTTTTATTGAAGCTAAGCTTTTTAGGGGCTAATAAATCGACTAGCCGGACCATTTCATTTACGGTTGGAAATTAGGTTCAAATTGTAAAGTGTAAAAGGAAAAGGTTTAAGTTAAAAATTATCAATAGATCTCAACAGGCCGGGTTCAGGTGTTATGAGGGGAGATTAGACTAAGTGCGCAGGATATCGGGAAAACTATTAGTAGCGCTATTTCTAGGGATGACACTTATCCCAATAGCTTGGGCTGATCAGGAGCTTGAAACCAGTACAGTTTTTTTAGCGATTAAAACCGGAGCTGAAATCATTGCCGAAGAACCTCTATTTGAAATTTTGGATTTTGAAAGGTATATCTTAGTGCCCTTGAATGGGTTAAGCCCTTACTTACCTTATGATATTACTTATGACCGGGAGGCTAATACAGTTAGTGTCACTGATCAGGTTTCCAAACGCCAAGGGATTATTGATCTAAAAAACCGTAAATATGTGGTAGAGAATGAATTCCGTTGGCTAGACCAAACTCTCTTTACTCTGAACGGCGAATTTTATGTAAGTCCATCCCTCATTGAATACTTAGTTGACGTTAAAATTGAATGGAGTTATAAGTATCAGGAGCTAATCATTCAAGCGGATTGGATGGAATCAAAGCAAGATGTCACACCCCCCGGTGTGGATGAAGCAGAAAGCGATACCACAATCAATTACCTGGAAGGCCCCAAATATTCACTGGGTTCGATCCGGTATAAACTGGGTTGGGAATATCGGGAAGACGAATATGATAGAAAAAGCAACGAAGGGAGTTTGGAACTAAGGGGGGACGGTCGTGCCGGGAATTGGGCGATTTCTTTAGGTGGAAAAGTGGAGTGCGACTCAAACGAAGGGACCGAGACAATACCGTCCTTGATCCGGGCAAAGTATAATGAGAATAATCAATTAATCATATTTGGCGACGCCGATGTTTACTTCGAAAATACAGTGGAACAACAAAGGGTAAGGGGGGTTTTGTATATGACCCCCGATGACTCCTTTTCCAGATATTTAGTGCCCCACACGGTAATTTCAGGACCGGCCGAACCTGGGGATAAAGTCACACTTTTGGTTAATGGAAAGGAAAAGGGGGAAATGATTGTTGGCCCCAAAAGTAAAGAATACCGTTTCGATAATGTCCCCTTGTTAATTAAAAGACTAAATATAGTTAAAGTAATCCTGAAAAAACCAACTGGGGAACAATTGATAACGGAAGAAAACATTGCGGCTAGTTTACGGATACTAAAAGACGACACCCATAGCGTAATGGCTGCCTCCGGAAAATATAAAAGATATGAGGATGACGAAGAATGGACCGGTGAGATGACAGGTTTCAAAACCAGGCATAAATTGCTTAACAATACAATTTCTTTCGATTGCGAAGCTACCCGGATTAAATTATATGATGACAGCCTTGAACCGGCTAGTATCGGCGCGGACACCGGCATTGCCTTTCGATTAGGGGAGCATACGGTATGTACTCTTGATTGGTTGGTGGGCGGAGTGGAAGATGATCCTCAAAACGGTTGGGAGTCATCATTTCTTTATTGTTTAGAAAATGGTTTTATTGAGGGAATTGTATTTTATATTAACCCAGCCGTCAGTGATAACGACAGAATTCAGGTTGATCCCGGGAAAGGAGTCCAAGTATTAGGCGAGATTGAAATTTCGGAAAGAACCAGTTATTTGGTGGATGCGGAGCTAAGGGATGCGTTGCCGGGTATGGATGAGTTTAATTCATTACGGGATGTCAACTTATGGAGGGTTCATAAATTCGGGCCCACTTTAGATAATAGATTTATTATAGGGCTACGTAATATTGAAGAAGATAAAAACCGTAATTTCTATTCATGTTATTTCGAAGATTTGACTCGGGTTTATTCTGAACAATACTTATTTAAAAAAAAATATAGTTTAAATAATTATCTGGCCTACGATGAAATTCGGTTTGAGGATTGGTTTGGGGCGGGAGATAAAAAAGCCTTTATTGCTGAAACCGATTATGTTCATCTGATAACCGATAAGTTGCTTTGGCGGCTGAGTAATGATTATCAACGGTTGGATGGAGATCAAATACCGGAGACTCAGTGGAGTTTAGAAACGGAACTTCAATGGATTTCACCCAAGTTATGGCTGGGCGGAAACTATGAAATAACCCGTTATTCTTATAATTTGGACCCTTTGGAAACAGTATATCGTAAGCTTGAATTTTGGAACAAGTACTTCTTTACGCAGCGTTTTACTGTTACTTGCAACGCCGCTAGAGTCCTCAGAGATGAAGATTATTATACTTCCGGAGAGGTAAACTTGAATTATTTTTTAGGGTATAATATTGACAAGTATTATGCCGCGTTTGAATATATTTCACCATACCAAAACCGGGAAGACCCTCAAAAATCATACCGAATCGGATTACTCAAAAGTTTTAAGAATGGACTGGAACTCAAGATAGAACTAGAGAGATTATATGAAACCATCTATGCGGAAAAATCAGAGCATATTATATGGTTGGGTTGTGGTCAGGCGGTGGGTTTTGGAAGCGGACGCGCCAAAGGGGTAAATTATGATGTTAATAATATCTCTTTTATTAGTGGTTTGGTCTATTTGGATGAAAACGGTAACTGCAAATATGATGATGGTGAGAAACGGATTCCCGATATAAAAATGTCGCTTAACGGGAGAATTGCGGTTAGCGATCAAAAAGGCGGGTACATTTATAAATATGTCCAACCGGGTACCTACCAATTAAACTTCGCCCTTAAGTCTTTAACCGCTGATTACACACCGGTTACGGATGGGAAATTAATTAGAATCCGAGAAACGGAGAACATGTTCTTCGATTTTGGACTGACCATTAACGGAGCTGTTTCGGGAAAAGTTTATATTGATATTAATAGTAACGGTATTTACGATCAAGGAGATCGACCGCTTAATTGGGTAGAATTAGAACTGGACGGCGGTAGGAAAAAAGTTTTCACCAATAACGACGGCACATTTTACTTTGAGAATGTTCCATTGGGAGAACATACCTTAGTTGTTAAGGAAGAAAGCATTCCCAAAGAAATGATGCTTGTTGAAAAAAATTTTTTCAAGTTCACTTTGAAGGAAGACGCTTTGGATATTAGCGACTTACAAGTCAGAATTATTTACAAATTTAAGGAATGAGCCCTGTCCTTAACCGGGTAACCCGGGGTGATCCGGAACCGAACTGGAACGAGTGAGTGTGAATAGTTTTTTTAGCAAAGCCTTAATTCCTTGATAGAATCCCCAAGTGATTAATAAACCGGCCAGGGCATATGCTAAGCTTTCAAAAGTGATGGGTATCCCCAGGGTAAATTCGGAACAGGTTTGTCTGAAGATGGCAGGGTCCAGGTGTTTGATAAAAAGCCACCAACGGTCATAAAGAGCGGCTGTTTTTAAGGCTTGGAAAGAGTTTTCCAAATCGGCCAAACGGGTTAAAGCATTATTAATAATGGCTCCGGTTGATTGGAAAACCGGATTATCCGAAGACAGATGGGTCTGGATATACTCTTGAATAGTAAGATTAAACGAAGTGGCGGTTTTAGTATATTCCGACACAATCCGGCGGGATTCATCAAGATGTCCGCCTAATCTTTGCAGGTAGTGGGCGTAAAATTGGGGAAATTGGACTAGGGTGATTGAGCCGATGATAGCAAGAGCCCGATCAATAAGACTTTCAAAGACCCGTAACGGGATAAGTAAGATTTTTTTCAAGAGTAACTCCTTTTGATAATTTAGATTAATAATTCGCTAAATTTCGGAGAATACCTTTGTAGATCTTAAACCTTAATCCGGTAAAAAAGATAAAAGGGAGAGAGCAAAAAAACGGCGGTTTCGCCGTTTTCAATTTTATTAATCGATTTCAACTTTAACAATTCTTGCTCCGCAACTGCTGCAAAATTTGACGTCATCTCCCATTGCTGCGCCGCAAGATTCGCAAATTGTTTTGCCGACTGCTTCTTGGGCTTCCTGTCGGATTCCCTTTAATTCTACTTCTTTGTCTTGAATTTGCTGATCCAAATCGGTTACGGCTTGACACTTTTCTTTGATGGTTTCCTGACCGTCATAGTTTTCATCTCGAGACATTTGATAGACGGTTTCTCCAATTTCCTGAAACGCTAGATGTTTTGCTTTTTTTAATTCTTCGATTTGATTTTTAATTTTAGTAGCTTCAATTATCTCCTTGGACTTGGCGCCGACTACAGCGACTCCTTTACCGAATTCCTTTTTAAGATTTTTAATAAACTTATCCACAAATACACCTCCCATAGATTCTCTTAAATAAGTAACGGGCCATTCCTTAAGAAGTTCCTCATAAAGTATATCGGCATAATAAACTAAAAATAAAACGATCTTGATCAAAATAGTTTGAATGTAAAATTTGGCGGTTTCATAACTGTCTTTTTTGGTTACTCGCCCAATTCGATTTGATACCAATTAGAGTTTAAAGAGACCATAGTGTTACGACCTAAAGGTAAAAGAGTGTAATACCGGGACTCCAATAAAGTAAAATTAGTAGACCGAAATATGATCAGTCGGAAATATTAAAGAAATCCTGCGAAAAAAATTTAAAAAAATCTTTCCGAGATCACCATACTCCACCAAGGGCCTTCTGTCTTGTTCAATAACGCGCTCCAGTACCAAGCGGAGACATCGGACCAATTATTATCGGCTTGGTCAAAAATTCTTTCTTTAACCAAGTAATTCCGCTTACCATGGGAGACTTGATAAGCGCCCCATAGAATTCCTCGGGAATCGCTGTATAAAGGTAAAGGGTGAATTGAATAGCCCAACCCCTTGTAACAATCGATAGTAGGATGGAGTTGTCTTGTTTCTTGGGTAATCCAGCGAATAATAATTTCTCTGGTTCCATCGGTAAAGCGGCCGATCTGTCCGGGAAAACCCTTCACAAATTCTCGCTCTTTATTAGTTAAAGGCAGTTGTTTGAGGGGTTTTCCTTCAAAACAACTTGGCCAACCGGGAAATGGAGCGGCGGAAGTCATTGTATTTGAGATGCTGAAAAAGGGAATTAGGGCTGCGCCTAAACAGGAAATTAAGAAAAGATAGTATCGTCGTTGCATTTCATACCTCCCTTTAATTTCATGGTGGCAAAAAAGATAAATGAACTTACAAATCCAAATGCAATCAAACCAATTACTTGGTGGAGCCATCCGGGAGCAGGAACAATCCCGGCTTCAAGATAAAATAAGGTTATCGAGCGTAGAATGTTTCCAAGGATGATGATAATAGTTGTTAAAAACAAGGCAATAACGGTTTTGGTAAACTTAAAATCATGAATTGTCGTTAATGTCAATAAAAGATATAATCCGGCCCATAACATTTTCACACCACTGCAGGGCGCGTCGATTGCCACTATCTTACCGGACCAGTTGAGACAGGCGCCGCTTTGGGAGATGGAAAATCCGGATAAATTGATTAGCGGGACCGCAATAAAAGCAGTCAACCATCGCAAAGGGAATCCCAAATAAAACTGAAGGGTTGGTATTAGCGGGAGACCCAAGACAAACAATCCCCAGATACTAGATTTAAAATTCCCTTTTAGGAAAAAGTCCGCCAAAGTGACGGCAATTGCGCTAAAAGCGATTATTCCCCGGATTAATGGTGGAGAAAAGGAATAGGTCAAAGCATAGGTGAAATTTAAAGCAATCGTTAAGTATAAATGAGACTTTGGATAGGTTGATGCTTTGTTTCTTTTAAGCCAAATGAAAAACAAAGCAGTCACGATACTTAATAATCCGGTCAATTCATCCGGGGAGTTAATCACGCGAAAATAATACCAACGCCAAACCGGCCAAAAGCAAATGAGTTCCATAAGTAATGTTAAAATAATCAAATTTAATCGTTGGCGCATAAGCTTCTCCGCCGTGATTTTAATAACATGAAGAGAATTAAAAATAGAGCGATAATGATCATAAACCATACCCCCGGTTCCGGTATGGTGGGGACTGTCCCTGGTTCCACCGGTTCCAAATCTGCTTCTTTGTATTGCGTGTCACTTTCAAGTACTACCGCTCCGGTTACCGGGGTTACAATTTGGTATTGAGAACCTAAATCAACAGCCTTTTCGGTTTGATTAACCGATTCGGAAATCATCTGGTAGACTCGATCATTACCCCATAGCCGGGCCAAATGATTTGAAGTTTTTTGATCGGGATGAAGTAAATGATTACCGGTTAGTTTTTCCCTGATTAATAATAATTGAGGTTGGTTCCATCTGGTAAACAATAGGTTCAAATCTTTTTCAAAAGGACCTAAACGGGAAATAGAAGCTATTTTTTTAACTGGGGGTAGTTTTTCCAGAATTAGATTGGGACCGGTTTCAGTTTGGATATCGTAAAAGCCGGGCTGTTCTGCTTGCCTTTCCCAATAATGCAAAAAAGGTTCGATTGGACTCAGAATAATAGGTTGCGGCCCATGAATCCAGATAATTACGTTTTCAGGATTTCCGTTAGTCAGATCAAAAGCTTTGATTAATGCCGGAATGTTATCTTGCCCTCCTTGATAGGAGTGCTTTTCGAGCTTCGCTCCGATTGACCGGTATATTTCCGGACTAACTTGGACCGGTTTGGTTATTTCGACAACTTCATCAGCCGCGACTAAAGCGCCAAATTCAACTTTAGTGGGTAGATTGGGAAGCAGAGCGGCAATGTCGGATTTGTATTTTTCAATACTTTTAGAGCCGTCAACTACCAAAATGATCCGTTTTGGTTTGATTATTTGTTGAGGGATAATTTTTTGGACAATAAGTTGTTTGTCATTGGCAAAAGAATCAATCGTCCAGGCGATCTTGCAATTATTATCACGTTGGGCCCGAATAATAACCGGTTGAGTCAATTCAGTATTGGGCATTAATCCTTTGATACGGAACAGATCCGGTTTGAGGCGATCTTGGTTTAAACTTTCGAAGTTACTTTCAAGGCTTCTTTCAGATTCAATCCAGATCGAATGTTGAGTTTCCTCCGGAACACTGAAATTATGTTCTACAAAACTAGGCAGCTTCAATTGGGCCGCTTCCCAGCTTTCCAGGTCCATCGGGGCGGTTATTCCGATCCTAATTTTCATTTCTCCCCGGTTGCGGGGTACGGGAAAACATTGGACCAAAATCCGGTCCGGTCCTGCGGTGGTGACTAATACCGGATCTCGAAGGCGTTGAACTACTTTCTTGTAAGCGGCTTTTGCTTTTCCCCGTCCTGCAAAAGCCGCTTCCCGTTCTTCGCCATTTACCCAAAGAGTAAGTCTGGAAACAACGGCGCCGGGAGGTAGTTGGATTTTTGCCCGCGCTTCACGGTCATAAATGGTATCTTGGTTTTGAAAGACCATGGTCCATTCGAGATAAGATATAGCCGCGTCCGGGTCGAGGGAACCATCAATCCGAGAGCTGTAAAGCTTTAGATTTCTAACCTTGCCGGCAACATCATCCCCACCCTGATCCAGATCGAAACTGGTGAAAAAACCTCCACCCCGGACAGTAAATTTGGGACGGGGAACCGAAGTGAAAGAAGCTCCGGTCACCCGATAGTAGATTTCACGGGCATACTCCGGTTCGGTTGCGGTAAAGAAAACCCCAAATAAATCTGAAATACCAGGCCTTACATAACAAGAACGCAATAAAAATTCCTTATTTCCAAAGGTTCTCAAAAACTTAATTCCCTCGACTTGGGTTGCTTTGGATTCCGATAGCGTCATTTGCAACCCGATTCGAGTAAAGGTGATGGGGAGATCCAAAGCGATCAGCATTAAGATTGCGACAGTTATTCCAAACCAAAAGGGACCTTTTTTCTTTTTACGTTCCCCTGAAAGAGTTTTATTTAGGCAAACCCGACAACAAATAGCCGCTGCTAAAGAAAAATGGGGGGCTAAAGGTAAGAGACCGATCCCCATATACAAAATTCCAATAAAGGCTAGAATTGATAAAGGAAGAAATCTTAAAGTATATATTAAGGTCACTCCGGTAACAAATCCAATCAGCCAATCTCCTAAATGATGATATTTGAAAAGTTTATTGATGATCATCAGATATATTACGGAAACTAAAACCGGGACTGAACCGACTAAAAACATATGCCCGATAGTCGGTATCGGATCAAAGAAAGCGGAAGCGCACATTTTGGTTGTAAGCTCTACAATAAAAGCGATTAAAGGAAGAATGATTCCCCCGGCAATAATAAAAACCTTTAATTCAAGATCCGGTTTGGTTTGGGGTTTATTTTTTTCGAGTTCGGGTACCATGAGAACCTCCTTAAATAAGAATCCTATATTTATTCGTCGGAATATTATGAAAAATCCTTCGATAATAAAATATTAATTCAAATTTGAGTGAAACATAATTGGACTGAGCTTGGACATATTTAGACAAAGAAAAAAGAGGGATTTACTATTTTGGTAGATTAGTTCGGGCTAGATAAACATATATTAGTTTTGATTAATGATAAATTTCTCATCCATAATCAACCAATTTTGCGGAAAGCCATAGGGTTCGTTGATATAACTCCACCAGCCAACTCCCCGGAGATTATAGGCGATAGCGGTGTCGTATTTAATATCCATTGAACGAAGGTCCTCGAACCACACTTCATGATCGGCGCCGGACCCATCTGTATACCGAAACCAAGGCGCTTGGGCAATAGTGTCATAATTGATCGACGCTTGAAAACGATATGCTAGAGAATAGACTTCAACCAAATTAACCGGGACCGCCAGATTTTCGGGAGTATCCGGCAACTGCCAGTTATAGCCGTAGAAAGGAATTCCTTGTAGGATTTTTTGCCTGGGTATTTGGGTTACGGCATAATCCAGCGTCCGCCGGACTTGGTTGATAGGGGCGATGGCCATCGGCGGCCCGCCAATCCAACCCCACTCGTAAGTCATCAGAAAGATAAAATCAGCCAGTTCCCCTAAGGCGCGGTAGTCAAAAGTTCCCACCCATGCAGAACCCGGCAGATCGGCGGCTTTGGGCGGTACAGCTATGGAGACTAGATAATTACGAGGCTTAATAGCGTCCCGCAAATCCTTAACAAATGCGGTAAAGAGGCCCCGGTCTTCGGGATACATATTTTCAAAGTCAATGTTGACTCCGGCAAAACCATAGCCGTCCAATAACTGGAGGGCGTTCTCAATTGTATGGGTCTTTACCGCCGGATCGCCCATTATTGTCCGGGCCAGATCCGATTCAAAACCGTCCGGGCCCCAATTGGTGAGCACCAGCAAAGGTTGGACGTTGTTATTGTTTAAAATGTTGACCGCTTGTTGGGTATTGGGAGGGACGGTGATTTCGCCAGTGGCGGAGATTGGATACTGAAACAATCCCCCATAAGTAATATAAGGGGCGATTACCGCTAAAGAGCGGGTAAGTCCGGCCAGGTTGGTAAAGCGAAAATAGCCCATGGTTTCGATAACAGTCTTGATCGGCCCGAGAATCGGTTGAGGGATGAGTAAGGTTTGGCCGGGAAAAATCCGGGACGGATCGGTAATTTGATTGACTTTAGCAATCAGATTGATTGATGTTCCATAACCGGCGGCAATCTGATATAAAGCATCACCGGCGCGGACCGTATAAGGGGTCTGGGACCAACCGGGAATGGATAAAACCATACCAACTTGAATTTGGTCCGGATCAAGGATTTGATTGGCTTGGACAATCGCCGCTACTGTAGTATTGAATGTTTGGGCCAGTTGAAATAAAGTATTTCCGGAAACAATCCGGTAACGAAGAGGTTCCGGTTGAGGAAGGGGGATTAAGATAGCCTGGCCGATTATGAGATCTTCGGGGTTGACTAGCTGATTGGCATTGATGAGAGCCGCAAGTGAAACGCCAAAACGTTCGGCGATTGCATAAAGGGTATCTCCGGGACGGACTACATAGATTTCCAATAATATCACTTCCTAATGAAAATATGCAATCCATTGTATGTGATTTTTCCCGGAAAGTTACAGTTTATAGTTAACAGTGAATATTTCAAAAGATATTCTGTTAGGGTTCGAAGCCGGGAAGAATATGGATCCGGTTATCCCGGAGAAAATTCTCCGCCGCCTTGGTAAATTTAAAATCATTAGCCCGTAAAACCTCATAATAACCGCTGATTAAATTGGCACTTTTAGATTGGGGGTACTGATCGATAAAACTTTCATAAATCTGACGGAGTTCCGGTTTTAAACGTTTGCGTTCAAAGGTCTCCGTGTTGGCAATCCCAAAAAGAAAGGTTCCTAGATAAAGTTGACAATGGAAATTAGCAAGTTCTTTCAAAGGGGAGTCCGGGTATTTATTTAAATAATTTTCCCAGTCAATGATTCGTTCACCGATTTTGGTAAAGGAGATCATTAAATTGGAGTCCTCCGTAAAACCTTCGGCTGCTTCTTGACGGCGGAGGTTTAAAAAGTCACGAAGGGAGATGGAGAGATATTTTGAAAAGTGATTATAGAGGAAATCAGAGTTTTCATCAAAGTAAAAATTTCCTTCGCGTTTAATTATTACAAAGCCGCAGGAACTGACCTGTTCCACCAGGGATCGAATCTCGGAGTCCTTTTGATTTGAAGAAGGTTTATTAAGATATTCAAAAGCTTCGTGAGTGGAAAGTCCTTGGGTTGCTTTATTCAGTTTGGAGAGTAAACTTTCATTTTGCCAAAAAGTTTCGTTGCAATGGTTAAGGGCTTCAATAAAATAAGTGTTAAAAGCTAAAAACGATTGATCGGCTTCAGTTAACGAATAGAATGGAATACTCTTTCCCAGCACCCGAATACCGCTTGCTACGGCTATGGGTTTAGAACGGTCCAGAGAATTTAAATAATTTTGATAATCGGAAAGAGATAGAGGTTTATTGGGTTCTTGAACCGATTCTGTTTCAGCTTGGGCAAAGCCGTTGTTTTTATAAAGAAAATATGGATAGAAACGATATATTAAACCTGCCGTTATTAATATTATAATTGCTAATCCGGAATAGATCAGTTTTTTATTCATGATATTCTCCTTAAAAAGGTTTGTTTTGTATTTCGCGCTCAATAGATAAATTCCTTTTTTAAGAGGCATAGGGTTTAACCTGAATATCAAGGATGCCCAAAAAAGCAGGCATGCAAAATTTTTAATTCAACTTTCAAAGGCAGGAAATAATCAAAACATGTCAAATGTTAAGTAAGATAATGTTTGTTTGTTAATGAAGGAGGAACTGATAATGGATAAAAACAGATGGCTTAATTTTGCTCTGGGTTTACTCGGTTTCTATTTCGTGTTTTCTTTGTTAAATACAATTTTTGAAGGCTTTGGCGCCAAAATGGTTTCCAACATGAATCTACCCGGTAATTATTACTGGCTAATCTCATTCGCTGCTGCTTTTATTGTAGCAATGGCCCTCATATTTGTTTTTTGTAGGCCCCGTTCGCCGCTTTTGGTAGGATTAGCCATCTTTTGCGCTGGAATTCTCAGTATGTATTACACTCTTTTTAGTACGGTCATGAGACTGGATAGCTTTTTCCGGAGTGAGGGTTTAAATGCCATTTATCATCTACTCCCTCATGCGGCCATAATCCTTGCTTCAATCCTAGCCTTTTTTATCATTTTGTTGACCAATACCGGTGAGTCTAGTGAATGATAAATAAATAGAACTAGCTAAGGCTTGGGAGACCAGGCCTTTTTTATTGGCATGCGAACTAATGGCTATTGGAACTATCGATTGAGGTGATTAATTTTGAAAATTCAAGCCAAATCCATTTTGGCTTCACGGATTGTAAAGTTGGTGGTTGAAGCTCCGAAAATAGCCGCTAAGGCCCAGCCGGGACATTTTGTAGTGGTGCGCGTTAATGAACGGGCGGAACGAATTCCGCTAACTATCGCTGATTTTGACCGGGCTAAGGGAACGGTTACCTTAATTATTCAGGAAGTTGGAAAGAGTACGGCTTTAATCAATCAAATGGAACCGGGCGATTCATTTTTAGATATACTTGGGCCTTTAGGCGCTCCTTATCCCATTGAGAAGGTCGGCACTGTGGTTGGTGTTGCCGGAGGCCTCGGCGCAGCCCCGTTGTATCCGAAGGTGAAAGCGCTATATGAAGCCGGAAATAAAGTGATTGTTATTTTAGGAGCGCAACGTAAAGAACTATTAATTTTAATGGACGAACTGAAAGCGGTCAGCCATGAATTGATAATTGCCACTGATGACGGCAGTTATGGGATTAAAGGTTTGGTAACCGAACCTTTACGGCAAGTTCTTGATCGGGAAAAAGTTGATGAAGTCATTGCTATTGGTCCCGTACCGATGATGGATGCCTGTGTTAAAGTGACTAAAGAACGGGATCTTAAAACAGTGGTCAGTTTGAATGCAATAATGGTTGATGGTACCGGAATGTGTGGCGGTTGCCGGGTCACGGTAGGCGGCGAAAGTAAATTCTGTTGTGTTGACGGCCCCTCCTTCGACGGATTAAAAGTCGATTTCGCCGAGCTTCGCCGGAGACAACGTTATTACAAGGAACAGGAGCAACAGGCCTACCATCAATGTCAATGCGGAACGGGGGGATGTCAATGTCACGCCAAATAGTTCCCAAACAAGACCCGAAAGTGAGAGGGAAAAACTTTGAGGAAGTGGCATTGGGCTATACTGAAGAACAAGCACTAGCGGAGGCTTCCCGGTGTTTGAATTGCAAGAAGCCCTTATGCGTCCAAGGTTGTCCGGTGGAAGTCGGTATCCCCGAGTTTATCGCTAAGATCAAGGAAGGCGATTTTCTAGGAGCGGCAGCAAAAGTTAAAGAAAAAAATAGCCTTCCGGCCATCTGCGGCCGGGTTTGCCCCCAGGAGAGTCAATGTGAAAGTTTATGTATTTTGGGGAAAAAGGGTGAGCCGGTGGCAATCGGGGCTTTGGAACGGTTTACGGCCGATCAGGAAGCGGCTGAAGCCAAAGGAAAACCGGTTCAGGTTAAAAAGGTCAACTGTAAAGCAGCAGTTATCGGAGCTGGTCCGGCGGGTTTGACTTGCGCCGCTGATCTGGCTTTGCAAGGTTTTGAGGTGACTATTTTTGAGTCCCTGCATGAAGCCGGCGGAGTGCTGCAATACGGAATACCCCAATTTCGGCTTCCCAAAAACATTGTCAACCGTGAAGTAGACTATATCAAGAGTCTGGGGGTCCGGATTGAAACCAGCGTCTTGGTGGGGCAGACAGTTACTATCCAAGAATTAAGGGAGCAAGGTTATGATACGTTTTTCATCGGTACCGGGGCAGGTCTGCCATACTTTTTGAATATTCCCGGCGAGAATTTAAACGGAGTATATTCGGCCAACGAATTTTTAACCAGGGTTAATCTGATGAAAGCGTACCGTTTTCCGGAATACGATACTCCGGTCCGGGTTGGAGAACGGGTAGCGGTAGTTGGCGGCGGTAATGTGGCGATGGATGCGGCCCGGACCTCCTTGCGGTTGGGAGCGAAAGAGGTTTACATCGTTTACCGGCGTTCCCGCGACGAACTCCCGGCCCGGCATGAAGAGGTGGAAAACGCCGAGGAGGAAGGAATTATCTTTAGATTGTTAAATAATCCGACCCGGATTATTGGTAACGCTCAGGGTGAGGTAGCGACGATCGAGTGTATCCGGATGGAGCTGGGCGAACCTGATGCCGGTGGCAGGCGAAAGCCGGTGCCGGTTCCGGGTTCGGAGTTTCAATTTAAGGTAGATAACGTGATCGTCGCCATCGGGCAGGGCCCGAACCCGATTTTGTTACGGAACACTCCTGGTTTAAGTTTGAATAAACGGGGTTATATTGAGGCTGATCCGGAGACGCTGGAGACCAGTATACCCGGAGTTTTTGCCGGTGGGGATATTGTGACCGGAGCGGCAACGGTGATTAAGGCGATGGGGGCTGGTAAGATAGCGGCCCGGCAGATGGTGGAGTATTGTAGGAAAAACAAGTCGGCAGCGGGATAAGTAGTAGGTTTAATTTGTAACTTTTAAAAAGCTAAGGCGGTCCAGAGGGGCTGCCTTAGCTGTTTTAATAGGCAACGAGCTTTTGGGATAAAATTAGATGGAGTTACCGCCCCGGTGGGCCGGGGCAAGCGAAAGGATGAAAATAGGGTAGAGGCGCCAAAGGGCATAATTTCGCGGGGAGGCGCAGAGTTAAAGATAAGAAACGAATGGTTTAAGGTTTCCTCAGCGCCTCTGCGCCTCAGCGGGAGAATAGGGTTTAATGTATTTTCCAAGATAGGTAGGGGAAAAGATGATGAAACAAAATGTCGGGCCGTTGGATCGGATGACTCGGATTATTATTGGGTCTTTGTTGATTGGGGTCCGTTATGTCCTCAAAATACCGGGGTTGATTGGGGATCTGGCGGTGCTATTGGGAGCGGTTTGGATCTGGGAAGGGTTATTGGGGTATTGTTTGTTATATGGGGTTTTTAATTGGTCGACGAAGAGGAGCAGGAGTTAGGAGCCAGGAGTCAGGAGTGACGGTTGATTCGGAGAGGTTGTTAGTCGCCTCTCTCTTGCTCTCCCCCAACGAAGCCTATTCGAAGCGGCAAATTCAGTGGGAGAGTAACCAATGCCTTCGCAGCCTAAAATCTTTTAGATAACAGCGGCTAGGGTTACTCTTCCACTGGAATAGCTAACCTGAACAATATCATTTAAAACATGCTCGGCTAACCAACCCTCAACTCACCTATCTCTACCCGAAGCCTAAAATTTTCGCTGATTCAGTAGAGAGGGAACCGCCATTTCCCAGTAGCCTTTAACCCCGGCCGAGTTTGAACGTCCACCAACCTCCCGAGTCCCTTTTTGCCGAATACCCAACAATGAACTTTACCCCAAATCCGGCCAATGAGAAGTGGGAGGTGAGAGGTTAGAGATGAGAATATGTAAAAGTCAATTAAATTTAAAAATGAACTAATTGATGCATAAAATCTTGACAAAGAGCATATAATAAAGTATTATTGCATCATGAAGAGGTGATGCAATGAATCGGCATTACAATCGGAACTATTCCCGGGAACAGATTGCTTCGATTCTGACAACGATCCAAGACTGTGTTAGAGAAGGCAGGTTTATTATATCAAAAAATGAGAACAGGCAAGAAAACATAGATTTCATAAATGAATATAATCTAACAAGTAGGAGGCAGAAAGAGATTTTATTAAAACTTAAACCGGAAGATTTCTGTCACTCTTTGCAAAATACAAAATTAAGATTCGAACATGAGGTATTATATGTATTTTGCCCTCAGGTCATGTTATATAATTTTGATGGGATCGAGGAGTTAGTTAATATCTATACTAAATTTAACCTTATTGATGGTCATAGCGGAAAACGAGTAGTTGTCATATCGTTTCATAAGCGTAACAAGGCAATTGATTATCTTTTTAAATGATCAATCCTAATTGAAAGGAGTGTGCTTCAATGAATAGGGATAAGACGTTTTGCGAGGAATGCCGAACAGATGTTGAGTGCTCAATAGAAACTTTATCGATGAAGGGAACGCTTAAAGGCGAAGCATATGAGTACGCCGGAAAGAGGGCTGTATGTACGAAATGTGGGAATGAAGTTTATGTAGCGGCTATTGAGGACAAAAATCTAAAAGCTTTGTATGACGCTTACCGTCAAAAAAACGATATTATTTCGTTAGAGAAGATATTGAATATTCCCCAAAAATATAATATTGGGAAACGCCCCCTTTCGCTGCTGTTAGGTTGGGGAGAAATGACTTTTTCGAGATATTGTGATGGAGACATGCCTACCAAACAGTATTCGGATATACTGCGAAAGATTTATGATGATCCTATATATTATAAGGCTTTACTGGAAGAGAATAAGGATAATCTCAGATCCCGGCAGGCGTATGAAAAAAGCAAACAAAAAATCCAGAAGTTGCTGGAAGAAGAAAACACCAGAGCGTCAAAACTGGATTTAATAATTCAATATCTGCTATTTAAATGTGAGGATATTACTCCATTGGCCTTACAAAAGGCGTTATATTATGTCCAGGGTTTTTATTATGCTTTTGAAGGACGGTTTCTATTTAACGAAGATTGTGAGGCATGGGTCCATGGGCCGGTTTACCGAGATGTGTATAACAGGTATTCATCTTATCGATTTGATCCAATCGAAAATGTTGCAGAATTTGATGAATCGGTCTTTACAACCTCTGAAAAAGCCATACTGGACAGTGTTATTAAAAACTTTTGTTGCTATAGCGGAAAAACATTAGAAAAGTTTACTCATTTGGAAAGGCCATGGCTGCATACTAGAGACGGATTACCGGTAGATGCGCAATCAGATCAGATAGTATCTAAAGAACAGATTGGAAAATATTTTGTCGCAGTGAAAGAGAAATTTCGTATGCTTACTCCTGGAGATATTGAAGGTTATTCAAAAGCTATTTTTGAGCAGATAAATTGATAAATTGTGTATTACTACAATCCGGTAATAGTGTAGCCCCTGTCTAGAAAATGATTTCTCTGTGTCTTTAGTTTCTTCTATGGCCAATAATGATTTAGCCACAGAGACGCAGAGTCAAAAATTAATTTTCATCCGTTAATGTGCCCTGGCGGGCCCAGAATTGACCCAAAAAAAGAAGCCGGTTCGGTTTTGCTTCCGAACCGGCTTTCTTTATTTACCGTTTAGCCTGAATGCCGAATTCTTTCCAGGACTCTTGGGGCATTTCTAGTTTAATGATCTTCCGGATTTCGGCGGCTATTTTAAAAAGAATAGCGCATTCCGCTTCCAACTCGGCGGATTTCTCCTTCAGTCTGGCCTTGAGAGCTTCTTGCTCCGAGTTGACCCGTCTGACTTTGCCGTGCTGTTCGATGAAACGTGCCAGTAGCTCCTGAGTAAGTCCCCGCTTGGACAGCCGTTCTTGGTGAACCGTGCATCCGTCAACCATTACCGTGATCTCGTCCATTCGGTCAGCATAAGATAATGCCATTGTTAACCCTCCCCGATAAATATTTTGAAATCTTTCCAATCTGTAACCCTAATTATTGTTTTTATGGAAAAATCTGCTGTAATAAATATATCATACCATTAATTGGATTGCAATAATTATCTAGCAAATTTTGTAATTAACTTGATATTGCATTGGACAAGGTGAATCAGTTACATTCCCCAGGATTTTGCCGATGCTTTGCTAGCTATCTTCATTTGCTTTCGAGAATATTTTAGCTTCCATCAAGAATCTGTAATATTCGGATGGAATATCTCATTTTCATGATGGAATATCTATCATTCCGGGTGGAATATTTAACATTCAATCAAGAATCTTTACGTTCTTGAATGAATATCTAATCTTCATGATGGAATATTTCATTTTCTTGAAGGAATATTTTATATTCCCGATGGAATAGATATTTTTCCGGAATGAATCATTTAGTTGGCGAAACTTTCTTTTAATTGGAGATTTACATTATTCAACCTTGGTGACGAAAATTGTTAGTTCATGATTTGTATGGTAAAATGTTATTGTTGAGTGGGAGGGAGAACGAGGGGAAGGTTCGCTGTTGGGAAAAATTAGGGCTATTTTTACTACGTATATAATTCGTAATAAGCGTTAGAGTAACGTTTATTACGAATATATGATCGGATATTGATAGTTCTGTGAAATACCACGCAAAAACTTGCGCCGTCCAGGCGCATAAAACATAAAGGCTTTGGAGTATCAAAAATGTGAGGTGAAGAATCATGAGAGTATTTATTAGTTGGTCTGGAGAAAGAAGTAAAGCTGTCGGTGAGTTATTGGATGATTGGTTACAGTGTGTTCTACAAGCTATAAATCCCTGGATGTCTAGTAAAGATATTGACAGAGGATCTTTTTGGTTTTCGGAAATAAATGATCAATTAAAAGATGCAACTATAGGTATATTGTGTCTTACCCAGGATAATAAGGAAAAACCATGGATATTATTTGAAGCTGGAGCATTAGCCAAAGGATTAAGTTCAAGCAGAGTCTGTACATTTTTAGTTGATTTATCGCCAGCAGATATTGAGGACCCTCTAGCACAATTTAATCATACTATGCCAAATAGAGATGGAGTATGGAGTTTAGTAAGGACATTAAACAATGCTCTAGGAGAAAAAGCTTTGAAAGAGAAGGTTCTCGAAAAGGTTTTTGAAACATATTGGCCACAATTTGATGAAGAGTTTAATAAAATATTATCTGAAACTCCCCAGTTTACAAAAGTTGTTAAAAGAAAAAGTGATGATATTTTGAATGAACTATTATATGTTACAAGAAGTCTAGATAAAAGAATTAGAACTATTGAATACCAAAAACAAAATGACGAAAAAGCTATTGGTATATCTAAAAAATTAATTCCAAAATCTGAGGCGGATACAATTATTTGTAGGATGGTTGAAGCAGGAAATAATTATCAAGAGATAATTTCTGGGTTAGAGGGGATAGTACCAATAAACTATTTAAAAGCAAGAACAAACTTCTTTTTAGAGAAGTTAAAAAATGAAATATGTGAAGAAGCTATACAACAAAATCCATGATATTAATTTATAAGAATATTAAAGATTTTTAAGGCCGCCACATCCATGTGGCTCTTGCTCTGCGGGGCGTGGTACATCACAGAACACCGTGTTCCCGCTTCGGGCGCGGTGATTCGGAGATGGTTATTCGAAGAAGTGAGATGTATCACGAAGCTAATTCAAAGAAGTTAATTCATGAAGAGTCGCGCCACATCCATAAAACTAAGATAGGAGTTATCTAAGTTTTATGGACGTCGGGAACACCAAACGTTATACAAAACCCACGTAAAGATATCCGCCACGTCGTGTGGCGGTATGAGCAAGGAAGGCGTTGTAGTTATATGAAAATATCCTTTGATCTTGATGATACGTTGATTTTGACAAATGAAGGTGCTTTACATGAGCAACCGATAAAAAGGTTATACTCTGTATTTTATAAAGAAAGACTTAGAAAAGGTATTATAAATCTATGTAAAGAGTTGTCGGGATTAGGATTTGACATATGTGTATATACGACATCGGAAAGAAGTTTTATATATATCAAGGGATTATTTAAAATGTACGGCATTAATCTACACACTGTAATAAATCAGAAGACTCATATGAGTGTAGTTCAAGGTAATAGAAAGGAAATTATGCCTTCGAAGGTACCATCAAAGTTTGGAATAAACTTACATATTGATGATGATAGGTCAGTAAAAGAGAACGGTATTCAGTTTGGATTTAATGTATGTATTATAAGCAAAGAAGACGAAGTATGGGATCAAAAAGTAATAGAGGAAGCTAAGAGAATAAAAAGGATGTACGATAATTGAGGCCGCCCCATCGTGTGGCTCTTGCTCCGTGGGGCGTGGGCTTCGCATAACAAAGCAGTCGGCGCAAGGGTGCTGGAGGAAAGTCATCCGACCTTATACCATGGACAGAAGGAGCGCGAGCAGGCACCACACCGATTCGCTGGGTGCGAGCACCGCCAGGGAGAAGGGCTCTGCGGGTCCAGCTCATCGGCGTCGCGACTGCGAAACGTTAAGCGACAGACCATGCAAATACCGCCGCATCCTTGCGGCTATTCTTAATGAAGGACTTTGGAGACTTTTATAATACATCTCTTTAGATTACGAGATGAAGACTTTCAATATTTGCGAGGTTAATAAAATTATGATTGAAACAGATAGATTAAAACAACAAGATTGATGAAGGGAAAATAAAGTGTAAAGGGAAAAGGGAAAGCGAGCAATCTCCGCCGCGGGTTAAAACCGCACAGCTGGGTATATAGTCGTCCACGTCAACCTCCTGTTGACCCAAGCAGAATATAATAGTGTAATTCAACTTCTGTATAAAATTGGGTATAATTAAACCACAAGTAATTAGCAAATGGGGTGTAAGATTTGAGTCTGGCTGAAAGATTTTTAAAAGAATTTGATGAGCTCCCCGAAGAGAAGAAAAAAGTAGTAATTGATTTTATTGAGTTATTAAAAATGAAAGATAGAAATGAACTAGGAACATTAATGGATACAATTATTAAGGAGAATCAACAAGCTTTGAAGGAACTTAGTCAATGACAGGCATTAATGTTGAAGATGTCTTGGTTTTTTATAGAAAGATTATTGAACAAACCGGTGGCTCAGATGGAATAAGAGATATTGGGTTGATTGAAAGCGCGTTAAACCGAGCTTTGACCACATTTGACAGTAATGATTTATACAAAGATATAGAAGATAAAATATCAATAATTACATATGGTTTGGTTAAAAATCATGGATTTGTAGATGGGAGGTAGTATTTATGAGAAAAAAGGTATTTTGGGCTGTTATGTTAATTGCAATGGCGACCATTACTAGCCAGGTTATTTTTGCTTATACACCTATAGAGAAAATGAGAATCAGACGAATTGAAAAATACAACAAGACGAATGTGGTTTCGCCTTTGAATATGGAAAAACATTTGGAAGAGCTATGGGAGGAACAAAAATATAATGAAGATGGTTTAGCCTACAAAATAAATTTTTATTATCTATCAGATTTTGATTTTGCTTCAAGATTTTCTGACGTTGTCAAAGGGAAAGTAGATGATTCCGGATATATACGAGATAAGTATTTTGGGTTGAAAGGGCATTTAAACAAAAAAATTTGGGTAACTATTACTCTATCCGAAGATGGTACGTTTGATTATGAGAATGGTAAAAAAAGAAAAGTGACAATAGGGGAGTATGTCAAAGAAAAAACAGCTAGTCAAGGGCAAATGGATTATTGGAAAGTTAACAAAAAAAGAGTTTTTAGGCAAACTATATATAGCAAGTGGATGAATTATAACAATTTGTTTTTTTATGAAACCTATAAATATGACTGGTATCCATTTTTGGCCTTTGATCCTCACGGTATTCCTGTTTTTAGTAGCTGGAGAGAGCCAACAGAAAAAAATTACGAGATTTATATGTATGGCGAAAAGCTTTTAATAGAAATCATAGTAAGATATTATGGGGAAGCAACGAAAGAGGTCAATTTGGAAAAATGTCAAAGAATCGCCCTTGAAATAATAAACAGTGTGATAGTATATTAGGGTAAACCTCGGTCAGTTCAATACAAACTGGTGGCACAGGAATAATTATTTGGTTGATGTTGAGGTTAAACAGATATCTGAAAATGAAGCCATTATTACAGTAATTCAAAAACTTTCATTGATTACGGATGGAAAAAGGGATTTGTTTATTGATAAAACAGTAAGAAGGACAGTTACACCTGAAGATAATAGTATTAATATCTCGGGTGGACCATAATAAAAGAAACATTATCGTTGATGGTATGATTCAAAATTTCTTGCGTGGTAGAAAGTGAGGGATTGAGTTAGAGTAAGATGCTTATCCTACCGTGACTGAGAAAGTCCCTTCAGTGGAGGAAAAATGAGTAATATTTTGAAAGCATATAATAAAGACATTAAAACACAATTAAATGTACTTCTTGATATAGTTACCAACAATAAGCTTATTCACGAAATATGTAGAATATCACAGGAATTGGATTTGAAGAATTATTACATAGGAGCAGGATTTATAGCTCAATCTGCATGGAACTATATGTCAAATTATTCTTTAACTCATGGAATTAATGATATAGATATTGCTTATTTTGATGAGGATGTAAGTTTAGAAAAAGAAGATCAAGTTATTAAAAAGGCTGAGGAATTGTTTGAAGATTATCCACTAAAAGTTGATTTAAAGAATCAAGCAAGAGTCCATTTATGGTATAAGGATCATTTTGGATATGAAATCAAGCCTTATCTTTCAGTTGAAGAAGCAATAAATACTTGGCCAACCACAGCTACTTCAATTGGAATAAGGTTGAATCAAGATAATAGTTGGCAGATATATGCTCCGTTCGGGTTAAATGATCTTTTAAGTAAAATCATAAGGGCGAATAGAGTACAAATAACAAAAGAAATATATGAAAAGAAAATAGAAAGATGGATTAAATATTGGTCTGATTTAAAAATCTTTCCATGGGAGAAGTGAAAGTTTGGAGCAATTAGAGTATATCTAAGCTCAATTTTGGGAACACCTTAGTCCGATATTTTTAAAAAGGTGCGTGGGTTGATATTATTTTCTTTACACCAAGCAGCTTGGGTTTTGCTGCTGGTTTGAAATTCTTTAAACCTTTTTTCCCAGACTGGACGGCCTTCCGGTTCTTTTGTTTTACGCAAGATAATTCCCCCCTGTGGTTTTTTGGGGATATTATCTCATGCAGAGCTTTAATTTTCTAGGTGTGTAAGATTTTACGTTTACGGTCTAAGTGCGACCTAACTCTTGCTCTTCCCCAACGATGTTGTTCAGATAAGCTTTTCATTGGAAGAGTAACCCTAGCCGCTGATCTCTAAAAGATTTTTGGCTGCGAAGGCATTGATATGTCTCTATAGCGAATTTATCATTAATATGATAAAATTAGGATACAATTATGATATTGATTATAGAGAGGATGTTTAAAATGATCCAAATTAGACCTGTTTCAGATTTAAGAAATAAGTTTCCTGAGATAGAAGAATTAGTTATTAGAGAAGGGCAACCGGTTTTCTTAACTAAAAATGGTTATGGATCTATGGTTGTATTAAGTCTTGATAAGTATGCTGAGTTAACTGACGGTATTGAAATCAAGCTTGATGAAGCTGATAAAGAAGCACAGTCTACAGATATTAGATATACTCATGATGAGGTTTTTTCAAGGGTGAAGGCAAGGATAAATGATGAGCGATAAATTTATTCTAAGGTATCTTCCAAAGTATGAGGAAGATCTTAATGAAATAGTTGATTATATTTCATTTAAGCTTCATAATTCGGAAAGTGCTTTAAGATTGGTGGACAAGATTGAAAAAGCAATAATTGATAGGTTGGATTGTCCATTATCCTTTGAGCCTTTTCAATCATTAAAAAAAAGAAGAAATTCGTATTATAGAATTTATGTAGATAATTTTATTATTTATTATGTTGTTATTGAAAACATAATGGAAGTTAGGCG
>JAAYEK010000004.1 GCA_012728785.1 Bacillota bacterium
AATAAATATTTATGATGATTTTTTTGATTTAGGAGGGGACTCGATTTCCGCCGTGAGGATCGCCGAGATATTTAAGGGATCGAATCTCGATATTTCAGTTTCCGATATCTTAACTTATAAATCCGTTCATCAACTCGCCGCTAACATTAAGCTCGATCTCCAAGGAAAGAGCGAGACTTCATCAAGTGATGCCTCCCAAGCCGAAGTCTCCGTTAAAGAATATAATTTGTTTTATAATCTGAAGGATTTTCAAACCTATCAAGTTGATACAACTGATCATAAAGAATTAAAGATTGTACTCCAAAATGAGATTACTACTTATCTGTGCCATTCTTTACCGTTATGCGTGGTTCTTTCCGATGAGCGGTTACTCCCATGGTTTTACGAACATTTTATCAATATTTACTCAATGATTGATGACGGCGGATATCTGAAACTTGAGTTTCTGGAATATCGGGCTCCCTATAAAGAGATGATGTATGAGGTTTACTTAGGTTACCATTTTTTGGAGAAAGAAGCCTCCATTATCGATTTTATTATCGATAAAATCAATAATGGTTATTATGTGATTATCCATGCGGATGAATATTTCTTACCGGTAAAAGCCTCCTACCAAAAAGAACATTTTGTGCATCACTCCATTATCTATGGGTATGACAATATCAATCGAAAGCTTATTGCCATAGGTTTTAACTCTGAACAGTTACTTTCCCAAATTACCTTTGATTACGATGATTTCATAACAGCTTTTGCAAATGGTAAATTATATTACCAAATCTCAGCCCCTTGGGCCAGTGATAATGCGGTTGAATTGCTTAAACTAAAAGACTATCCTGGTAGATATCCCTTTGATATTAATCATTTTTTAAATCAACTCGAAGCCTATTTATCATCTGCCGGGGACCAGTCGATAATTTTCAGTTATATGATGGATCGAAAAAAGATTAAGTACGGCCTTGGTGTCTATGATGAGATCATTAGCCACTTGGAGGAACTATTGACAGGTGTGTTCAGCATTGATTACCGGGCTGTTCATTTGCTAACCGAACACAAAAGGGGAATACTTAACCGCTTACGATTTATTCAAGGAGAATATCAGATTAACGGCGGGTTTGAAGAGATGCTTCGGGATTATTCCCAACAAGTAGTAGAACAAGTGGATTTTATACGGAGAAAGTTTCTTGATGTCAGCTATTCGATTAGCAACCAGACTGAATTAACCAATATTCCCGCTATTATCAGCGAAACCATTGAATCGATCAAAGCAATTAAAATAGCGGAGCAAAAAATACTAAGAGATATTGAACAAAAACTACGTGTAGAATTTATTAGATAACTGCCTTTAAAAGGAGGGGGAATAATTAATGATCGATTATTTAAGTATTGCGAATGGTAGTCTATTTTATATTTGCGGCATTATCATTACACTGCTTGTAATCCTCCAAGCGTTCCTATTCATCAGGATTTCTTTTCGGGAAGGGCAGAGATGCGGTTTAGCCAAGGAACAAATGTTTAAAGCGCTGCGCGTTGGAGTGGTTACCAGTATCATCCCGTCAATATCGGCGGTGGTAGCTTTGATTGCAATGGTGCCCGTGTTAGGAATACCAATACCCTGGATCAGGCAGTCGATAATGGGATCAACTCCCTATGAGTTTCTGGCCGCCGGAATCGGCGCTAATAGCATGGGTGTGCATAACCTGGGGGGTCAAGGTTATACTGCTCCGGTATTTGCATCGTCGATCTGGATTATGACCCTGGGTTCCTTCTGGGCAGTGGCGATCATTGTCTTTTTCCTACGTATGCTGCAAGGCAAATATTCGAAAATAACCGGAATCGATTCCAAGTGGAAGAACACCATGATTAACGCAGCATTTTTAGGAGTCTTCAGTATCTTTATCGCCGGACCGATTACTACCGGTGGTCTCTCCTTGCTCGCTTTAATCGCCGGTGGAGTTATCATGATGATTTTAGCGTTTTTGATTATCAAGTTCAAATTGGACTGGCTGAAAGAGTTTGCCCTTACCTTAAGCATGATTGGGGCTATGGCTTGCGTAGTAATGGTTACTCAAATATTTGGTTAATCGGAGGAGTGAAACGGATGTCATCAAAACGATCGGTAATGTTATCTGATACAGGATATGAAAAACTTATCCATAAAATGGGACGGTTAACCTTGATGGGGGGATTTTTGGCCAGCGTTTTACCTCCAGTTCTTTTATGGTTGGTTTATGGAGTATATCCTCCTTTTAAAAACCTTCTAAACGGTTTTATCGGGATTACAGCAGTAATGCTCCCGGTTTCCATCGTCGAGGTATTAACATTCGCGCCGATTTTAGGGGCCGGGGCCATCTATATGTCCTACTTAACCGGAAATATCTCCAATATAAAGATTCCCAGCGCTGCTATAGCCCTTGAGGTAACCGATGTTAAACCTTCCACCAGTGAAGGCGATATTATCGCCAATTTGGCAATTGCCGGTTCCGCTTTAGCGGGAGAGATCATCTTAATCTTAGGAGTTATTTTGATTTTACCGCTATCCTCCAACTTAAACAGTCCAATCCTTAAACCGGCTTTTGAACAAATACTACCGGCCCTTTTCGGAGCAATTGGAGCTTATTATATCTTGAAGAATTGGCAGTTAGCTATCGCGCCGGTATCAATGGCTATTATCTTCGGGTACTTGATACCGGATCTAAATTCGGCCGTTACGATCCCAATCTGTGTTGCCTTTTCCATTTTAGCGGCCCGATTGTTATATAAGAAAGAATGGCTGAAAACGGATGCCGGCGCGGTAACCGATGATTTATAAAGATTCGATTCTTGCTTGAAAGGATAACAAATGTCAATGGGGATCAAAATACTAAAATTCATCCTGTTAATTTGGGGTTTCTTTCAAGGAAACCGCTGCAATCATTCTTGGGACGTAGAAGATAATTTTAGGTATATGGATTGGCGAGAAAAATTGTGGTGGGGTTATAAAGCCCTGGTCAAGCAAGTGGAAGAAGCGGAACCGGGAAAGAAGATCGAGTCTTATTTTGCAAATCAAAATTTGGAATTCAAAACGGGAGAAACTTTTCAGGCGGAAAGCGACCTACAAATAACGGCCGGAGGAGATTTAAGCTGTTCCGAGGTGGTTTATCCCGAGAGTACCCGGTATCTGTGGGACGACATTGCCGGCTTCTACTTCGGAGGAGATTTGGTCTATGCCAATCTGGAGGCTCCACTTGATCCGTCAAAACCTGCCGGAGTTGTGCCAAGTGTTTGTTTAACTGCTCCGGGTTTGAATATGACCGAGGAAATGTTTGAAAGATTCAGTAATAACAGCAAAGGTGTCAACTTGTTTTCGACAGCCAATAATCATTCGCTTGATCAAGGGGAAGCAGGTATCATCGCTACACTGGATTTTTTAGACGCTAAAGGTTACCCTCATGTCGGTACCGCCCGAACACCTGAAGAGCAAGGGGATATACCGGTAATTGAAAAGAACGGGATTCGAATTGCCTTTCTTGCTTATACATATTGCTTGAACCGGTATGAACCCATACCCGGTAAAGAGTACATGACCAATATGATTCGCTTGAACAAGCCTGATGTAGATATTTCGATGATCCAAGAACACGTCAAAATAGCCCGACAAAAAAAAGCCGATCTGATCGTTGCCTTATTACATTGGAGTGTTGAATTTGAAACCTATCCGATTGAGAATGTTATTCAAACAGGACATCGGATTATGGAATCCGGTGTGGATATCATCCTGGGGGGACATCCTCATGTGGCCCAACCGATGGAGAAGTATTGTTTTAGGGATCCTCACGATGGAAGGAATAAGGAAGGTTTCATTATTTATTCTTTAGGCGAGTTGGTTTCCTATAATGCATTCAGCAAAAATTCGCGATTGGCTCTAGTTGTGGGAATTGATCTTGCCAAAGGCCGGGAAAACAGAATGGAATCCGTGAAGATTACCGGAATTAAGGTTTTACCGGTATACACCTGGGTACGTCATTTTAAAAACGGAAGCCACGATTACCGGTTGTTGGATTTCCGGAAGACCTTAAAAATGCTGGCTGAAGGAATGAATCCTTATGGTTTCAGTAAAAAAGAGATTAAGGAATTATATCGGTTGGAAGCCTTACTTTACGATAAATTACTACCGAAAAATAACTCGGACTTATTGGTTTAAATCCCATATTGGAGATGCGAAAGGAGAACCCTAAGTTGTCTTTTCATCAAAATCCGGTTGCTTTATTACAAAAGTTAATCCGGTTTAATACCGTCAATCCACCGGGAGATGAGGCGGGATGTATTGACTTTATCAAAAATCTGCTCGAAGAAGCCGGATTTGAGACGACCATTTTGGCGAAAAATCCGAAGCGTCCAAACCTGGTTACCCGTTTGCCGGGTACTGGGGAAGCCCCGCCATTTTTGTTATATGGACATATCGATGTGGTAACTGTTGGAAATCAGGAATGGCAATACCCTCCTTTTGAAGGCTTGATAAGGGAAGGATTTGTCTGGGGCAGGGGCGCCCTTGATATGAAAGGCCCTTTAGCAATGATGCTTACGGCGTTAATTCGTTGTCAAACTAATGGATATAAGCCAAAAGGCGATCTAATACTGGCGGTGGTTTGTGATGAGGAAGATGAAGGGCTTTATGGGGCTGACTTTTTAACCGAAGAACATGGAGACTTATTTGAAGGAGTGCGCTATGCTATTGGGGAAATTGGCGGTTTTTCCATGCATGTGAGTGGTCAAAGATTTTACCCGATCATGGTAGCTGAAAAGCAAAAATGTACTCTCAAAGCGACCATCAAAGGGCCTTCCGGACACGGTTCATTGCCCCTACGAAACGGCGCCATGGCCAAGTTAGGGATTCTACTTAATAACTTAAATTCGCAAAAGCTGCCGATCCATATAACCCCTGTTGTTAAGCGGATGATCGAAGGTTTTGCCTCAGGAATGTCATTTCCGGCTAATATTATAGTGAAACAACTGTTAAATCCATTTTTAGCGGATCTAGTCATTGATCTGCTAGGTGATAACGGTAAGTTTTTTGAGTCGGTGTTACACCATACTGTTAATGCCACTATAGTATCAGGTGGGGATAAAATAAATGTGGTTCCGGATCAAATCACATTGGAGCTGGATGGAAGACTTTTGCCCGGGGCCCATCCGTCGGAATTAATCCGGGAAATAAACCGGATCAAAGGAACTGATATTGATTTTGAAGTTACAACATATATTCCCGGTCCCGGAGAAGTGGATTTAGCATTATTCCCACTACTGGCATCCATTTTAAAGGAGTTCGACCAAAAGGCGATACCGGTTCCGTTTCTTATCGGCGGAGCCACCGATGCCCGCTATTTTTCAAAATTAGGAATTCAAACTTATGGCTTTACACCGATGATTCTCCCCCAAGGTATGGATTTTTCAAAATTGGTTCATGCCGCCAATGAAAGAATCCCGGTCGAAGCTTTAGAATTTGGCGTTAATACAATTTGTCAGTTGTTCAATAAATATGGTTTGAATTAATAAAAGTTATGCTAGCAATAAATGAGGAAGGGGTGATAGCGACTGGGGACTTAAATAGTTTTATAAAATTTAGCCATCCAAAAAGCTAGAAAACATTACAAGAATTAGTTAGATAATGGAGGTTTACCATGAATAGGTATTTAAAAATCATCGGCAATGTTCTGCTCTATATGGGCATCTGGTTTGTTAATTTAAAGGTTTTTGGTCATTTCGTCAATTTAGCGTTCAATTCCCCATACAAGGACTTGATGGATGTACTCTTTAATCAATGGAATTTTGGGGTAATCATCTTTTTCGTGGTTCCGGTTCTAATCAATTTGC
>JAAYEK010000036.1 GCA_012728785.1 Bacillota bacterium
CAACTTGGTCCCGGTGCCGTGAGCTTCGATATAGGTGATGGTCTCCGGATCGATACCTGCGTCTTGCCAGGCTGCTTCGATCACCTCCGCTTGGGCTAGGGCATTAGGAGCGGTGATCCCCATGGAAGTCCCGTCCTGGTTGACTGCTGTACCTTTGATTATAGCGTAGATATGGTCACGGCCTTTAATTGCCGCGGATAATGGTTTCAACACCAAAGCCATTACCCCTTCACCCATACAAGTCCCATCCGCTTCCTCGTCAAAGGCTCTACAGATGTAACTTTTAGATTCGATTCCCAACATATTATCGTCTTCGACCGGAAGTAAACTTATTTTGGAACCGCCGACTATCGCCAGGTCACAATCGCCTTTTTGGATTGCATGACACGCCGTATGGATTGCGACCAACGAGGAAGAACAGGCCGTATCCAATAGCATACACGGTCCTTTTAAATCAAGTGTGTAGGAAACCCGCCCCGGAATAAGCGACGCCATATTTCCGGGAATGGACATGCCCAGGGATGTAGGCTCAATATCGGCAATATATCGCTGATAGGCCAGATCCGATACGAATCCGAAATAAACTCCGGTTTTGCTGCCTTTGAGTTTTTCCCCTCCGTATCCGGCGTCTTCCACAGCGCTTAGTGCGATCTCTAAAAACATTCGTTGGTTAGGGTCCATTAAACTTGCTTCCCGGGGTGATATATTAAAGTACCCGTAGTCAAATTCGTCAATCCCATCTATGTAGGAGCCTTTTTTATATTTGATTGCGGCGTTTGTTTTTCGGGTATATTTCAGATAATAATCAGCTCTGTTTTTCCTCTCCATAGGCAGCTCGCCAATGCAATCTTTGCCGTTTTTTAAGTTCTCCCAAAATTGATTAGGATCTTCGGCAAATGGGAGTTTTATGGAAATACCAATAATCGCAATATCATGAATCCTTTCCACTTCAACATCGGTAATATTCATCTGATTTACTTCTTGAGCAAGTTGTCGTAGATTCACTTTTTTCATACTAGACTACCTCCTCAGTTTAAAGTCGACTATTTTGTAAATCTAGATGTTGCCTATTACGCCTAAAACATCCAGCCACACTTGCCTAATTACTGTTTCTATACTGTCTATAACATCTATTTTTTCGGGTTATTCATCCTTAGCCAATCTTTCTTCGTCATTTGCCAATTTATTATTATTGAGATTAGATTTTACACTCTCTTCATCTCGAAAATCACTTAATATATTAACGCTCAAATAATTTTCCGTGATTTTCAGAAGATTCTCCCGATAACCGGCAATAATTTTCTTGATCGTGTTTTCCCGATACTGATGTTTGTTATAATTAAATTGAATCTGTAAGGCATTTTCAGTAATACTCAAGACAATATCAAAAGTGTAGTCCCGATCTTGTTTACCAGTAATATGAGCTGTTTTAACTGAGTCAGAGATTGGAGAAACAGCGAACGGTAATGAATTATCATTCTTTGCTTGGCTCGGTTGACCGATATAATTGAAGATTATTTCCGGCGCAAGTTTATAATCCAGGGATTGTCCAGTATCAGGAAAGGTAATATAACGTAAAATATCATGCCCGATTCCATTATCAGGAATCTTCATCAATGTTTCTCGTAGATGATTGGCTTGAAGAGAAATATCATTATCTGAAACTATTTCTAGGATAACCGGATAGCCAACACTGATCCACCCTGCTGTTCGAGTAATATCCAAATCTTCGATTACACTTTCCCGGCCATGGGCAAGTAAAGTAACCGGAATTTTATTAGATCCGCTCCATTCTTGGAAAGTGTAACCCAATCCGGTCAATAAAAGGGTTTTTAGATCATGACTAGATTGCCGGGATGCTTTTAATAATTGGGAGGTTTCTTCTTCAACTAACAAAATGGTTCGATAATAAAAACTATCGCGGATCCGATTTTCTACAGCATTACCGTCCTTAGGAAAAGGCGGAATCTCCGTTTCAATGATGCTTTTCCAATATTTAAATTCTTCTTTTAATTGCTGGCTGTTAGCATACTGATAAATTGCTTTGGACCAATCCATCAACGAGTCGGTTTTAGGAGGCAGTTGAATCTCCCGACCCCTTAGTGTTTGATAATAACCGGAGATCAGATCTTTCATAATAAATTCCATGGATACTCCATCGGCGACCAAATGATGGACGGCTATTAATAAATGGTTATCGTCCTTCGTCTTAAACAGCCCAACTTTAAATAAAGGGCCCTTGGCCAAGTCCATACTGGAATGAATTGCATTTACTTCTTTTTTAATCTGTTTTAAATAATTCGTTTCATCACTTAGATCGACTACTATTAGATTATATAAATCCCCTTCATCCAGTCCGCGAATATACTGACGAACCGAATCGCCTTCAAATTGAAATATGATCCGCAGCGAATCATGGTGTTCAACAACTTTCTGAATGGCTTTGCGTAAGGCTATTTCATTAATTTTTTCCTTCGTATAAATCAATGAGGTGGGGATATTCCAATGATGTTTATCGGTAAAGTTACGGCCAAAAAAGTGTCTTTGAATTGGTAATAATCCGATTTCTCCTCTGACAACGCCTTGCTCCGCTTGACGGATAACCGAAACCATCCTTTTTTCTTGATGAATCATAGAATCAAGCTGAGCTTCGTTTTTATTTTCTTCAGTCCCTTCATGAGCTGAAGACAGCTGGTAATATTCGCCTTCAGGAGCCGGTGTGATTTCCGAGAAAGGACATTCCTGATTTTTTATACTCATCAGATCAATTTGTTTTGATAAATCCTTGATGGTTTGATTGCTTAATAACTGTGTAACATCGATATTTATCCCCAATCTTTTATTGATCTGGTTGACAATATTCAAAGCAATAATTGAATCTCCGCCAATATCATAATAATTATCATTAATATCAATCTCTTCAAATCCCAGTTGTTCTCCCCAGATTTGGGCAATCTGTTTTTC
>JAAYEK010000037.1 GCA_012728785.1 Bacillota bacterium
CACCGCCCGGGAAGAAATTGTCGCGCCGGTAATGGCTTGAACCTCTCCGCCATCCTTGATCACTTTTAACTCCTGGTTTACCTTAGCTTCAGCAATGGCCTTCTGTTCGATAAACTCGGGGTCGGTAACATTGGTCCCTAAACCCGGTGACTCCTTTTGGTCTAAAATGATCACTTTACCGAGTTCACCCTCGGAGTTGATACCGATCAACATTACTATATTGCTGCTATATCCAGGTGAAGCCACTTTGCAAACCCAACCAACTTGCTTTTCTGCTTTAGTCCCTACTTTAACAGTTTGAATAGATGCCAAATCAGACCGAGCGCTAATTTCTTTCATCAACTCCGAATCTTCGCCAAAGGAATCAGCTTCCGGTAATACTTGTTGATATGCGTTGGCTTCGGATTGGGCCTTATACGCTTCAATCTTCGGCGTTGTAAAAGAATCGACCAACGCTAATAAACCGGCCGCTACGGCGGAAATTATTGCCAATACAAACATTAAACGCAAATAATCACGCATGGTGCTTAACCTCCCCAAACCGGATTGGAAGGGTCAACTTATCCAGCAATGGAGTTACGGCGTTCATAATTAAAATAGCATAGCAAACTCCTTCGGGATATCCGCCGAAAACCCGAATCAACATTGTCAAAATCCCACAGCCAATTCCAAAGTAAATCCGGCCTTTTTTGGTAACCGGCGAAGTCACCCAGTCGGTAGCCATAAAAAAGGCGCCCAAAAAAAGTCCGCCCGCTAAAAGTTGAAATAACGGGTCCTTTTGAAATACAAAGGATAAGACTATTACAGTGCCAAAATAAGCGCTGGGAATCCGCCAGTCAATAACACCTTTATAGATCAGATATAAACCGCCTACTAATAGCAATAATGCTGATGTTTCACCTAATGAACCGGAAATATTACCCCAAAGCAGGTTCAAATAGGGGACTTTTAATTGCAAACCTTGCAGCGTACCCATTTTATCAAGATTTAATACAGTGGCCCCGGCTACAGCGTCCATATTAGCGCCGGCCCAATCAAGGGCATTTTTAGGCCAGGACCATGTTGTCATCGGTACCGGCCAGGAGGCTAATAAGAAAGCTCTTCCTATCAATGCCGGATTAAACGGGTTATGGCCCAAACCACCGAAAATATGCTTGCCCAGACCGATTGAGACAACTCCTCCGACAATGATAATCATCGTCATCCACCAAGTCGAAGGTTTTGCTAAATCCGGACAAATCCCCGGACTAACCGTTAATGCCAATAAAAGACCGGTTAAAGCAGCGCTTCCGTCTTTGACGGTCACCGGTTTTTTTAGGGCTATTTCAATTATATACTCGGTAAAAACGCAAGTTGCAATAGAAACTAATACTAAAAACAAAGCTTTAAAACCAAAATTCCAGAAACTAAAAAGAGTCGTCGGCATAAGCGCTATAAAAACCATTTTCATGGCTTTCTCAGTGGATAATTCATCCCTAATATGCGGAGCCGGCGAAACCACTACTTGCGTCTCAAGCATCAATCGCTCCCCCTTTTACAGTAATCAATGAACAGTGATTAGTATTCACTTTTGAATCAAATGTTTTTTAATTGTAAATCGTAAATTGAACATTATACATTGTAAATTGTAAATTGCTCTTATTGTTTTTTCTTCGCCGCCATGATTTTAGCCTTAGCAGTTTTGACATCTTGGACAATCGGACGCCGGGCGGGGCAAACAAAGGTACAGGAACCGCATTCGCGGCAATCCATAATTCCATATTTCTCGGCTAGCGCAAGGTCATTAACTTCAATCGCTTCCGCTACAAAACAAGGTATCATATTATAAGGACAGACATCCACACAACGGGCGCAGCGGACACAAGTCGAATCTTCCAGAAGTTGAATTTCACCACGTTCTTGGATTAAAACCCCCGAAGTGGTTTTAATCACCGGGAGATCCAACCGGTATTGGGCCGGACCGGTCATCGGACCGCCAAGAATAATTCGTCCCGGAGTACCGGAAAAACCGTTACAATAATCGATTAATTCACTAATGGAAGTGCCTAGTTTAACACTTAAATTACGCGGATTATTAACCGCACCGGTAACAGTGACCACTCTGCTGATTAAAGGGATACCCTCTTGAATCCCTTTAGCTAAAGCGACAGCCGTGGCGATGTTATCGACCACCACACCCACATCGATGGGTAAACCGCCGGTTGGTACCGTCCGTTTAGTGGTTGCGTTAATCAACATTTTTTCTTCGCCTTGGGGATATTTCACTTCCAAAGGGACCACTTGGATTCGGGAATCAACCGCTGCTGCGCTGGTCATGACTTCAATAGCGTCAGGCTTGTTAACTTCAATACCGATATAAGCTTGATCAACACCGGCCGCTTTCATCATCGCCTGTAATCCAAGGATTACTTTCTCGGATTTCTCAACCATTAACCGATGATCACAAGTTAGGTACGGTTCGCATTCGGCGCCGTTTAAAATAACCGTATCGACTCTTTTGCCATCCACCGGTTGATATTTGACATGAGTCGGAAACCCGGCGCCCCCCATGCCTACCAAACCAATTTGAAGCATTAAATCACGAATTTGTTCAGCCGATAACTCCGCCAGATTCGATTTTGGACTAAAGACAGTAGCCCCACTATGATCGTTCTCGATCACAACCATAGTCGCATTTTTACCGTTAGGATGCGGTAATTCGTTAACAGCAGTAACTTTACCCGAAATACTGGCATGAACCGGGACTGATACAAAGCCGTTTGCTTGAGCGATTATTTGCCCTGCTTTAACTTGATCCCCGACAGCCACTATTAATTCTGCCGGAGCGCCTAAATGTTGCGATACCGGAAGAGTTACCCGTTCGGGTTCGGGCATGATTTCAATATTCTTGGAAGCGGTGGCTTCCTTGAAATAGTGTAAATGCACTCCTCCTTTAAAGGTTTTAGCGCGCATCTCGTCACCTCACAAAATTATCCGAATTTCGGTTACATTGATCGAATCATCTGAAGAACATTTGAAACCAATCATAAGTGATCATGATTATCAAATGTTCAAAGATGAATTAAATCACCAAAGTAAGGAAAATATCAGTAAATTGGGTCATCATAAAAAATGCCCTACAATTATTAAATATAACCTATTCTTAAGTACGAAACAAGTGTCTTTTAAATCTAAAGCAATCACTTTCTTTTAGGAAAGATGGTATCCTTGGCATTATCAACAAATTATTAAAGAACCGGTTTAATCTTGCTGGTCGGATTGAGGTTTAAATAATGACTTTGACTAAAGCCGGACGATCCACTGGTTCTAGCGTAAAATGGAAACAATCCACTAATTGGAGGCTGGCCATTTCAGCGTCACTGTCTTTCAGGGCGTGAACTTCCGCCAACAGCGCTCCCTTTTTCAGGTAATCGCCGACTTTAGCATGGAGTCTCAGGCCTACTTCCGGCTTGATAATGTCTTCAAGGCGATTACGTCCCGCCCCAAGTTCCATGGCAATTATTCCTAACGTACGGCAATTAATGCGCTCAATCCAGCCATCGCAGGGCGCCATGATCTTCCGGATTACCGGAGCCTTAGGCAGCAGATTTAGATCATCGCCTACTTTCGGATTACCGCCTTGGGCTTCAATTAACTCTTTAAATTTGGCGAAAGCGGCTCCGGAGGATAGTTTCTCGCTAAGCATCTCTTCCCCTGACTCCGGAGTATCACTAAGCCCGGCCAAGAATAACATTAAACCGCCTAGGGTTAAGCAGAGTTTGGTTAAATCCGGCGGTCCTTCCCCTTTTAAAGTAGTGATCGCTTCCGCGATCTCCAAGCTATTACCAATCGCCAAACCTAAAGGTTGATTCATATCGCTTAAGACTGCTTTGAAACGCCTACCGGCCCGATTTCCGATCTCCACCATAGTCCGGGCTAGATCTAGGGCATTTTCAAAATCATGCATGAACGCTCCATCGCCATATTTAACATCTAATACTATGGCGTCGGTGCCTGCCGCCAACTTTTTGGATACAATACTACTGGCAATTAAGGGTATACTCTCCACTGTCGCCGTCAGATCTCTCAGTGCGTAGAGCTTTTTATCAGCCGGTACTAGGGCTTTGGTCTGGCCCATTATCGCAATTCCAATCTGGGAGACCTGTTTAATAAACTCATTTTGACTCAAATCTGTCCTGAAGCCGGGGATCGATTCTAATTTATCAATAGTCCCACCGGTATGTCCCAAACCACGGCCGGACATTTTGGCTACTGTCCCTCCGGCAGCAGCTACTAAGGGAAGTAAAACCAGGGAGGTCTTGTCGCCAACACCACCGGTACTGTGTTTATCCACTTTCAAACCAGGAATACTTGACAAATCTATTTTTTGGCCGGAATCGATCATCGCCAAGGTTAAGGCCGTACATTCTTCGAAGGTCATCCCTTTAAAAAAAACCGCCATACACCAGGCACTCATTTGATAATCAGGAATCTCTCCATTTACAAAGCGGGAAATTAAAAACTCAAGCTCCTCTCGGGTCAATTCCCCGCCCTCACGTTTTTTCCAAATCAAATCATAGACCCGCATTTAAAAAACCTCCTTCCCGTTAACGGTTCACTGTTAACTGTATCGCCTCTCCTAGCGGCCATGGTTCGAGATTAAACCAGTTACAAAGGGAAGCGGCAATATCCGCAAATGTCTTCCTAACACCGAGGTCAACTCCAGGAGAAAGCCCTGGGCCAAAGATTAAGAGTGGAACATATTCCCTTGAATGGTCGGTGCTGGCAGTAGTCGGGTCACAGCCATGGTCTGCGGTGATGATTAGAAGGTCCCCCTCGCGAAGTTTTGGAACGTTCTTTTCCAACCAGTGGTCAACCTCTTTTAAGGCACGATAGAACCCTTCGGTATCATTACGATGACCATAAACCATGTCGAAATCGACACAATTGGCAAAGACCAATCCTTGAAAATCCTTGCTAATCAATTCGCTAATAAAAGCTAACGCCTCACTATTTTTATGAGTATGATTGGAGTCGGTCAAACCTTGCCTAGCAAAGATATCTTCGATTTTACCCACTCCAAAGACGGTCATTCCCGCATCTTTAATCCGGTCCAAAACAATGGGGCCAAAAGGTTTTAGGGAAAAATCCTTACGTCCGGCAGTCCGGTAAAAGCTACCCGGTTTCCCCAGGAAGGGTCTGGCGATTACCCGACCGACTCCGTGTTCACCCTGGAAAATTCGGCGGGCGATCTCGCAGTCGCGGTATAACTCTTCCAAAGTAACCATCTCTTCATGAGCCGCGATTTGAAACACACTGTCAGCTGAAGTATAGACAATCAACGAACCGGTTTTTAGATGCTCCGAGCCATATTCGTCAATAATTGCCGTGCCGGAGGCCGGTTTGTTTCCCAAAAATCCCCGTCCGGTTTCAGCTATAAACCTTGAAATTAGATCTTCAGGGAAACCATTGGGATAAACCGGAAAGGGTTTTGGCAAAATCAAACCGGCCATCTCCCAATGGCCGGTAGTAGTGTCTTTGCCGGGAGAAACTTCAAGCATTTTTCCAAATACCCCACCACTAATATCCGCCGCTAATCCTTGAATATTAGTTAACTTACCCAATCCGGCCTGTTCCAGAAAGGGTAAATCCATTCCTCCAACCTCCTTGGAAAGATTGCCCAAAGTATTGCTACCTTGATCACCATAAACGTGAGCATCAGGTAATTCTCCCACCCCTACTCCATCAAGAATGATTAAAAAAACTCGTTTAACCGACATCCATTTACTCTCCTTAGTTTTATTACATCATCCAATATTTTGGCTATAATTCATAAATCTACTTTTAAATTCTATGCTTTTACAAAATATAAATCATTCATTTACTACATTTTAAAGATGGGTGCAGGCTTACCCAAATAATAACCTTGTCCATAATTTACCCCGATTTCTTTGAGCGCCTCAAAAACATACTCATTCTCTACAAATTCGGCGATTGTCTCCACACCAAGAGCTTGAGCCAATTGTTGCATAGCCTCGACAAAAGCCCGTTGCGCCGGTTCACGATCTAGAGTCCTGATGAATGAACCATCTAGTTTTAATTTGTCAACTAGAAGATGTTTAAGATAGGCAAAAGAATTAAACCCCGATCCAAAATCATCTAGGGCAAAACAGCAGCCTTTGGACTTTAAATGTGAAATCCAGCGCCCGGTAAGCTTTAGATCGGTAATGGCCACTGTCTCTGTAATTTCAAACCCAATTCTAGAGAACTCGATTCCACTATCATTTATACTATCTTCAATAAATTTCAATAAACTCTCATCAGCTAAGCTGGTAGCGGATAAATTCATGAAGATTCTTATACCAGGGGTTTGTTTGATAGTTGCGATTACTTTGCCGACGACCCAGCGATCGATCTGAGGCATAATTCCAAATTTTTCGGCTATTGGAATAAACTCGCCGGGAGAAATTAATTGGTTTTCATCTTTTAGACGTAGTAAAGCCTCATAAAATTCGGTTTTTTTATTATTTATTTTCACAATCGGCTGAAAAAATAGGGTGAAGTCATCCTTAACCAACGCTTTTTTTAACTTGGCAATCCAGCCGGTAGTCAAAGAAAAAGGTATTTCTTCGTTTGTTTCCGGATAATAAACCTCATAGCGGTTCTTGCCAATTTTTTTTGCCGAATACATTGCTTTGTCTGCATGAGCTAATATGGTGTTATAATTATCCTTGCCATCAATTAAAACAATCCCGATACTTACCCCGAAATAAAAACATCCTTCATCAAAAGCAAATTGAAATTCTTCAACCGCTCGACAAATCTTTTCCGCCAATATCTTCCCATCTTCAATGGTTGTATTCTTTTCCATCAGCAACGCAAATTCGTCTCCACCAAACCTGGTTAAAAGTTGCTTGGGAGAAATCTGTTCTTTTAATAAACCGGTTAAGTCGATTAAAATACGATCACCCACTATATGTCCTAAGGTGTCGTTGGCAAACTTGAAATTATCCACATCGATAAACAGCAATACCGATGTTTTACCCTTACGGGCCCGAACAATTGACTTTTGAAGATTTTCTTCCAGAAGCCTTCGATTAGGTAAACCAGTCAATTGATCGTGAGTAGCTATGAATATAAGCTGCTTTTCTTGAGACTCCCGCAGCTGATTAACTTCTTCGAGTTCGTTAGCCATTCGATCAAAGGAGGTAATTAATAAATCCAATTCATCAGATTCTTTAAAGAGATTAGGCCTTTTTTGTTTTGAGGTTAATCGAATCTTTAGATCTCCTTGGGAAAGACAGTTAAAACCCTTTAAAAGAAGAGCAATTCGTTTGCCGAATAATAGATTGGCCACGATATTAACGAATATTAATAATACCAAAACTACCATTGCCAGAAAAAAAAGGGAAACTAAAAATACTTTTCGCGACTGTTTCTCAAAAAGTTCTTTCGAGAATGAAACCTTCACCAGCAAAGGAACTCTTTGGTCGCGGTAGATCGGCAAGTAGATATCCAAAGAATTCGAAGTTTCTTTAAATAAACGTTTTACTGTTTGCTGCAAAGATACAGGTTCGGTCTTTTGCCATAAACGTCCCGAATCATTATGGGCTAAAATTTGGCCATTAGTGTCGATTATCGCTACTTCCATCAGATCAGGGACATCTTTTTTGATTTGCTCGCATTGATGACTCAATCCATATAAGGAACGTTCATTGCCTCCAACTTTTAGATTGAAATTAACTTTTTGCCATAAAGGCTGGGCTAATGTTTCACCACGGAGGAAAATCTGTTGGGCTAAAAAAGCACGGGTCAAGTGATGGGATAGTAAAGAATAGGCAGTAAAGAGCGCCAAAAGAACTAAACCTAATATGTAAAATAATTTCACTGTTAAACGCGGAGTTTTCATTATTCAAGATACCTCTCAAAATAAATGCCCATCTCTTTTGAAAAACGTGAAAAAGCGGATTTGGAAAACTCTTTTCCTAATCTATGAAATTCCGCTAAATCCGGTTCAAGCACGATCATTCCTTTTTCCTGTAATATTTTGATACCGCTTATTTCATTTTCCACCACGCATTGACGTTGTTTGTTCCGGAATTCATAGAATATTTGGTTGAGTATAGCAATCTCGTTTTCGTTTAATTTAGATTTAAGGGATGGACCGGACAAAACAAGATGGGGGTTATAAACATGCTTGGTAAGAATCATATAATTTTGGTGTTTTTCCAATTGATTTGTTAAGATGATTGAGATTGAATTTTCCTGTGCTTCGATAATTCCGGTTTCGAGCGAAGGGACTACTTGTCCCCAAGACATTGGAGTTGGTAATGCACTAAGCGAACAAAAGAAATCAATGTAAATTAGGTTTTCCATGGTTCTAAGGTGGATATCTCTTAAATCATCAGGGTTGTTGACTGGAGTATTTTTCGTAGTCAAAGAGCGCAAACCATTCTCCCAGTAACAGATCCCTTCCAATCCCACATTTTGGAAACCCTTTAAAACTGCAGTTCCCGGTTCCCCGTCCCAAGCTTGATAAACTTGGTCCCGTTCCTTAAAAAGATAAGGTAAATCCAGAATGGCCAGATCCGGATTATAAGCGGCCAGAGGACCGGTAGAAATGATCGCCAGATCCAGCTTGCCATTGCATAGCATTTCAGCTAATTCGGCTTCCTCACCGAATTGCATGTTACTGAAGATTTCCAACTGAATCCGATTATCGGTGCGAATCGCTATTTCTTTTTGGACTTCAAGGACCACAATATTACTAGGATGATCCTGATGCACTCCATGAGCCAAATTTAACCGGATTGGACTAGAATCAGCTTTAACTGGAATGATCCTAAAATTAATAAACAAAAAACAAAATAATATAATATTAACACCAAACCTAATTATTTGCTTTCTAGGAGAAGTTAGCACGGATCGGTTCATAACTAATTTTTCCTTTAATTATAGTTTGATATCATCCATATTAATACTTGAGACAATTGAATAAGATGAAGTGAATAACCAACCGAAAATGAGAAGCCTAGTTTAGGATTACTTTAGATATTAAATATTCGTTAATAATAAGCTAAATCCTTTTAAAGTTTATGATACCATTTGGACCCGGTCCACTTTCAAATTATCCTTTTATGTAGCGTCATCCCTGATTAAAAAGAACTAAAACCCCACTCAAATTAATTACTACTGTCTTTTTCAATCCAATTCAAAAGGCAGGGTTTTCTAAACGAAAAGCGAATAAAAAACATGGCAAAAATCATAACTGGAGTGAGATGATGATCAAAATTCTTTTTGGCGTAGCCGGGGGCTTGGCTCTATTCATCTTCGGCATGGATTTGATGGGCGAAGGCCTAAAAAAATCCGCTGGTGAAAGATTACGTATTATTCTCGAAACCATTACTAAAAATCCGATTACTGGAATAATTGTCGGAGCGCTTGTGACAGTGATTATTCAGAGTAGCAGCGCGACAACTGTGATGGTGGTAGGATTTGTCAATGCCCGCTTGATGACCTTACGCCAAGCCATTGGTGTCATAATGGGGGCCGCTATCGGGACTACGATTACTGCTCAATTAATAGCTTTTAACCTTGGTGAATATGCTTATTTAATTGCCGCTATAGGATTTATCTTGTTTTTCTTTGTAAAACATAAAAATTGGCAATATATTGGTCAAGTTATTTTCGGTCTTGGTATTTTATTTATCGGCTTAAACACTATGTCCGATATGCTTAAACCTTTAGCCAACCATCCAGTTTTCGCCGAATGGATGGTAAACCTTGGTAAAAATCCGGTTATGGGAGTTTTGGTAGGAACTTTAATGACCATAATCGTCCAAAGTAGTAGCGCCACCGTTGGTGTTCTTCAGACAATAGCCTCCCAACCGGTAACCATCAACAACGTGGTTGAACCATTGATTCCCTTGACTTCCGCAATCCCCATCTTACTGGGAGATAATATTGGAACCACTATTACCGCTCTTTTAGCAAGTATTGGGGCCAACAAAGCAGCTAAAAGAGCAGCAGTTGCCCATACACTATTTAAAATTTTTGGATGTTTCATTTTCATTTTAATATTACCCTTATTTCTAGAATTTGTACTCTTAATTTCACCTCAGATCAACCCTTCTTTAGGTATAACCGCCGTTGATATCATTAAACGCCAAATCGCCAACGCTCATACTGCATTCAACTCGATCAACACTTTGATTTGGATTCCCTTAATCGGATTTTTGACAATGCTAGTAACAAAAATAATCCCAGGCGAAGACATTTACATCGAAAAAGGAGTTAAATTCCTTAATCCGCGGGTCACCAATAATGCCTCCGTCGCTTTGGAACTTTCCGCTAAAGAATTGGTGCGCATGGGTGAGCTTGCCATAAATATGCTTGACGCTGTTAAGATCGACTTTTTCACTTCCAATTCCACCAAAAGAGCCGAAGTTGATGATATCGAAGAAAATCTCGATTATTTACAAGACCAAATCATTAATTATTTGTCTACCGTCGTTTCCCAAATCTCTTTAACTGAACCCGAAGCGTTACGTTTGACCGATCTGATGCATGTTGTCGGTGATATCGAACGTATTGGCGACCATTGTGTTAATGTGATCGAACTTTCGGAATACCAAGCTAAAGAAGGACTAAAATTCTCCTCCGAAGCCAATCAAGAACTTGAAAATATTTTCAACCTCACTTCGGAAATGTTGTCCAAGGCTATTGAGGCCCTAAGAAATAACGATTTTTTTGCTGCTCACCGTGTTTTAGAACTGGAAGAAAAAATGGACATCCGTGAAGAAGCATTGCGATTGAATCATATCAACCGCTTAAATCAAGGGACCTGTAACCCGACTTCTGCAGTATGCTATGTGGAATTGATGAAGAATTTGGAAAGGATCGCCGATCACTGCAATAATATTGCCGAAGCCGTCTTAGACCTGGTAAAAGAATGAATCATACAATAAACACAAGATTGGATTTTTTGGATAAAAAATACCATTGCAATAACCCAAGATATCAAGATGAACATAAACTATTATAGACCTTCCAAAACCAACTGCAGGAGGTGAAATAATATGGCAAACGCCCAATTTTTCGGCTTCGGTGGTTGTTGGTGGATCATCTTGATAATTATTTTTTGCTGCTGTTGTAACCGTTTCTAGATGAACTAACTCTTTTATTACCAAAATAAATCAGAAAGCGCCTCGAAGTCTATGGGCTTCCGGCGCTTTTCATCTTTTCCATAACCTATATTTCGGATTTTTTCCCGGTCATTTCTTCGATCACAACTTTAATTACTTCGATCACCCTAAGCATTTCTCCGGGATATTCCTGGTTTTCTTTAGTAAATTTACGCATTATGATATTCAAGGCTTTTCTTTTTTCTTCCGGTTCCTCGATCAAGTAAGCTTTTCCGAAACCAATTACTGAATAATATTTGATCCGCCAATTACTAGGTTCTTCTCCGGGAATGACTTCCACTCCGGATTCGACCTCAAAACAGATCTGATTGTTCATTCTGAGCAGATCGATCTTTTTCCCTTCGGTTGCCGAATGGAGATATAGATATCCATCATGATATCCGAAGACCATTGGAACCAGATACGGTTTTTCCCAATCACACAATGCGATCCTGCAAATCCGTTCATCTTTAAGAATGGTTTCAATTAGACCATAGTCCGTAATTACCTTATCTTGCCTTCGCATTGTTTCCCCCTAAGAAAAGCAAATTTACACCAAGGACAACTTAATTTTGATTAATAATCAAATCTGATTCAGATTAATTAATTCTGTAAACCTCAGTAAAATCCTTCCCGGTCAATCATAGAAATAAACTTGATCAAAACAAGCTTACTTACGGCATATTGCCGCGGATAATAGATCCAACTCTTTGAATTTTGCTAAAAAAATTGCCGGCGGACTTAATGAAGCCGAATTAATATCCATTCCTAAAATAATAACCCAGGACCGTATTGACGCCTCAGCGTCAAAGATCGGATTGGTTTTTCCGGTATACGCCTGGGGTATGCCGCGGATTGTCGCCGAATTCATCAAAAAGCTCAAATTAGATAAGGAACAGTACGTTTTCGCGGTAGCTGTCAACGCTGGAAACCCAGGCTGTACATTAAAAAAATTAAAAAAAATCCTCAATCGTAAAGGTTCGCAACTAAATGCGGGATTTGCAATCAAGGAAGCTAGTTATGCCCTATTATCTAAAAAAATCCCTTAATCGGTTTCATTAAAAGGCTAATCTTTTCGGAAATCTTTTTCATGGTTTAGCAATTCAAACTTTTATAATCAGTGATAAAGATTATTGGGTAGATGATAAATGTAATAATTGTCGAACCTGCGAGCGCATTTGTCCACGGAGCAATATTACAATCAAAGAAGGTAGACCGGTTTGGAACCATGATTGCGAGCTTTGTTTTGCCTGTATCCAATGGTGTCCCCAAGAAGCGATCCAATATCAAAATGGAACCCAAGGAAGCGGTAGATCCCATCATCCGGAGGTAAAGTTAGCAGATATTTTATCCCGATAGAACTTTTAAGTAAAAAGGATTCTGATCTTTTTCTTAAGTAATGCTTTTTTAAGTTAGGCGGTTTCATAATTCCTAAATTATCATTTTAATACAACATATTGATAGACCAATCTGGGTTGAATATCAGATATTGTATTAATATCTTACTATGGGTAAATTTCGACCCGTTATTTTCCTTACGGAAAAAATCAAAGACAATTTTTTGAAGACCTTGAACACCCGAGGCACAAAAAAATAACCACCTTAAAAGGTGGTGAATAAAATTACAAACATTTCGTACAAATAAAGAGATTTAAAAACCTAAAACCAAAACCTTTAAAGAAGACACTAATCCCCATTTTGGACGCCGGCTAGATATCCATCACGGGGTTTGAGCACTTATCTGTCCACCGGCGCCTGCGTCAAATAAATGCTCGGTAGTCCCTACAGGAACTTATCCGTACAAAGAGGGACTGTGTATTTATTATAACCGATTAATGGAAATAAATAAAACATCATTTATAAGGGATATCAGACTAGAACATTCAAAAAAACATAGTACTTTAAAATAGCTTTGTTTTTCATACTAATTTGTCGAGAATGCTGCTTATTACGTAAAAATTCGCAGTTAAAGTTGAAGTGGATGAATGGAATATAGAAAAAGAGACTTGTAATAACCTTATCTCCGGCTACCGCACCACGTTACGTGGATACCCGCAACCTTTCGGCTACGAACACCCATTACACGTACTACGATAACCTTTGACCGACTGCTATCAAAACTTGGGGATCTACCTGCAATCTCTCGACTGCAAGCAAACCCTTTCGCTCTGATAACAATCTGGGCTCGACCGCCATAGATAAGTTTCCCTACCACGACGATCTCATCAACCGCCGTAATAAGTTGGCCCACCTATGACAATCTGCGCTCAGACCGATATGAATCCAAACCATAAGAACCCATATCGATCAGTTGCTCGACTGATAACGACCTTTCAGGCCTCTGGGGCAAGGCCGTTATCAATCTTCGCCTCGGCTATTACAAATCTCTGATTATAGATTAACCCGTTAACCAAGTTTTATGCTTGGAAAATAATGCTATTTATTAAAAGCTGGGTATATCATCATTCACCGCCGCTAAATCGCAAAATAATTTGCGCAATGCTTTTTTTTCAATCCGTGAAACGTAGGAACGAGAAATTCCCAACATTTTTGAGATTTCCCGCTGGGTTTTGTTGATACCGTCAATCAAGCCATACCTCAGTTCGATCACTTTTTTTTCACGCCGGCTCAATTGGTTTAATCTTTCTCTAAGTTTCTCTTCTTCAAGGAGAGTTTCTACTTGTTCAGAAACAACCTCATTTCCGGTATCGAGAATATCAATGAGGGTAATTTCATTTCCTTCTTTATCAGTTCCAATCGGGTCATAAATGGAAAGATCGTTTTTATTTTTCTTAATACTACGAAGGTGCATCAAGATTTCATTTTCGATGCACCGGGCTGCATAAGTGGCGAGCCTGGTATTTCGATTTCTTTTAAAAGTCTTGATTCCCTTAATTAATCCAATTGTTCCGATGGAAATTAAATCGTCAATGTCTTCGCCGGTACTATCAAACTTTTTAACAATGTGTGCCACTAACCTTAGGTTTCGTTCAATTAAAGTATTCTTGGCCTCTTCATCGCCATGTTCTAATTTAATTAATAGAGTGCTCTCTTCCTCCTCTGATAAAGGTAAGGGGAAAACATTGTTATTCGAAATATAACCGAAGAGATAATAAAAACCGGCTACTATAAGTTGAAATGCCGGCCCAATAATGGGAATAACCATGCAGTTAAGACACCTCCATAGGAATTTAACGGGTTTTATTTTTAAAGAAATGAGCTCTGTATCAATATTCCTATGTCCAATCAATGGAATCTGTGCTAGTCTGAACTGTTGGTAATTTTATCCACGATTTTTTGAAAAAGCGGCGCTGCAGTAAGACCACCGGAAATTCCTTTTTCACAAAAAACAGTTACCACATACCGGGGCTTATCTAAAGGCGCAAATCCAGCAAACCAAGCATGATCCGGTAGATCTCGGCCCTCGCTATTTTGAACGGTACCGGTTTTTCCGGCCGCTTTATCTAAAGTTTGAGCTTCACGTCCGGTGCCGTATTCTAAAACAGCCGACATCATTCTTTGGACTTGACGGGCAGTTTCAACCCGGATTACTCTTTCTGCCGGTTTGGGCGGCTCAAATTCGACTAACTCTCCTTGGGTATTTTTTTTGCCTTTTAGTAAATAAGGAACCAGCCGCAGACCATCATTGGCAATAGTTTGCATTAACGAAGCCACTTGTAAAGGAGTAGCGGTAATTAATTGTTGACCCAAGGCAAGATTAGCCCGTTCTCCTAAAGACAGTCCAATTCCAGAGGGAAGGTTTCCCCAGGCCTCTTCGACCAAACCAATGTTGGCCGGCTTTCCAAATCCAAACTTTTCAGCATAATTTAGCATAACACCCGGTTTTTGCCTTAACCCAAGCTCAATAAAGACCGGATTGCAAGAATATGCAAAAGCTTCCGTAAGACTGATGGCTCCATGTCCGCTTTCATCAGGAGCGGTAGTACATTTCCAACATTTATCGGCTATTTGATAATATCCCTGATCCCTAAAAAGTTCATTCTCAAAAACCCAACCAGAATCAAGACCGGCGCAAAGTATTATTGATTTAAAGATTGATCCCGGAGGATAGGCGGTGATAGCCCGGTTTATAAATGGATTCTCACTGTCAGTGAGACTTGCTTCCAAATTAGTTAACTTTACCATTGGGCGGCTTGCCATGGCCAAAATAGCGCCGCTATTAACTTCTAATACTACAATTGCTCCACAAAAACTATCCTGATCGATAATATTCTCGACTGAATTTTGAATCGCATGATCCAGGGTTAGAAAATAACTGTTTGGTTTTTGAGGTTGTACTGTCCTCAATCCCAATCCGGGGAATTGCTGATGAGTCGCATCGGCTAATGATTTCACCGCTGCTGAAAATAATGGGTTTCTCAGATCCGGTTCCAAAGTATACTCTAGTCCGGTCTTGGCCTCCTGCCCAACCATAGAACCTAAGAGATGCCATGCTAATTCCGTTGGATGGTCTCTTTGAGTTTGGTTGGCGATTATTTTTAGATTAGGGTTTTGATAATCAATAATCCCTTTGATTTGCAAAGGATTTAAAGGTTTGGAGTAGATCCAATATTCTTTGGCCGAGTTTGTTTCGGCTTCCTTAAAGAAATCTGAAGCTAGAAAAGAAAGTTTTCTCCGTTGTTCATCCCAACTTTTAGAATTAGTGTTCCGGATCAGCAGATACCATCTTTGAACCGGACCCCGTAATAACAAACCGTTCCGATCACAGATCCGCCCCCGTAATTTATTTTCTTGAAGAATCAAACCATGCTGCTGGGCTGCGAATTTGGAATACTGATTATATTTAACGATCTGAATTTGAAACAGGCGGACCGTTAAAGTGAGTAATAACATAAAACAAAGCCCAAAGAGAGCTAAGATCCGTTGATAAGATTTTGCTTGATCCAGAAGCTTGTCCCTCCCTCCAATTTAAAAAGACCCCGGTCTTAGTTTAACCGAGGTCTTTTAGTTTTATTTTCCAATTTAACTTTTATTAAATTCCGATTTTAGATAGGCTTCAATGAATGAATCAAGTTCTCCGTCCATTACGGCTTGAATATTGCCGGTTTCCGCCTCCGTCCGATGATCTTTGACCATGGTATATGGACAAAAAACATAAGAACGAATTTGATTACCCCAAGCGATCTCCGTATACTCCCCTTTTATCTGGGCTATTTTAGCCTCCTGTTCCTGCCGGTATTTCTCGAACAGCTTAGCCCTTAACATTTGCATCGCCCGATCACGGTTTTGAAATTGGGACCGCTCATTCTGACAAGCCACTACAATTCCCGAAGGCAAGTGGGTAATCCGAATCGCCGATTCAGTCTTATTAACATGCTGGCCGCCGGCTCCGCTTGAACGGTAAGTATCAATTTTCAAGTCTTCGGGCCTAATTTCAACTTCGATTGTATCATCAATCTCCGGAACGATATCTACCGAAGTAAAAGAGGTATGTCTTCGTCCCGAAGCATCAAAAGGTGAAATCCGGACCAACCGGTGTACCCCTTTTTCACTGCGTAGATACCCAAAAGCATTTTCACCCGATATCTGAAGAGTGACGCTTTTAACTCCGGCCTCATCCCCAGGCTGGTAATCCAAAAACTCCACTTTAAAACCTTTCCGCTCAGCCCATCGAACATACATCCGTAGGAGCATCTCCGCCCAATCTTGAGACTCGGTACCACCAGCCCCGGGATGAATGGTTAAGTAGACGTTGAAACGGTCGTGCTCACCATTGAGCATCGTATTTAATTCTAAATCGTTAATTTTTTTGGTAAGTTCTTTAACTCCATCGCATATTTCCGGTAAAAGTTCCTCTTCGCCTTCACTTACCGCCATTTCCAGCAATCCGGATAATTCAACCTCCTGATTCTCCAAGCCCTCGATTAACTCAATTTGGTCTTTTAAAGAAGTAAGTTCCTGTAGTACTTTCTGAGCTTGAACCGGGTCGTCCCAAAGATCAGGCGCAGTTGAAAGAGCGCTTAGTTCTTGAATACGGTCATTTTTAACAGCAAAATTAAAGATACTCCCTCATTTGCTGCATTCGTTTCTTCAAGTCCGTTAATTGACTCCGTAACTCACTTGGTTCAATCATGCAATCACCCCACTTAGAAATATGTTAAATTATCTGTCTTCTGTCTTCTATCTTCTACCTAACAAGACCTCAAAGTTTCTGCCTTACCCTGCTTCCAATCCGCAGCACTTTTTAAACTTCTTCCCGCTTCCACAGGGGCAGGGATCATTTCGCCCGACTTTTTTACCGACGACCCGTTGTTGAACCGCAGAACTGCCATCTTCATTAAGATTGGTTGAGATATTGCGGATTCTAGGTCTTTGGGCAACTTTTTCCTCGGAAGCTATCTGGACTTTAGCTAAAGTTTTAACTACTTCTTCATTAATACTATCCCGCATCTCCTTAAACATCTGATAAGCTTCGATCTTATAAGCAATTAACGGATCATTTTGACCGTAGGCACGGAGACCGATTCCCTCTTTTAATTCATCCATCGCTTCTAAATGGTCCATCCACTTAACATCGATGGTCCTTAACATAACTAACCGCTCGAACTGACGTAATTGGTCGGTTCCAATCTCCGCTTCCTTGGATTGATATAATTTCAAGGCCTTTTTCGAAATTAATTCTTTCAGTTCCTGATGGTCGGCCCGCTCTAAATCCTCCTTAGTAATGGCATCCACGGGAAGAAAAGTAG
>JAAYEK010000005.1 GCA_012728785.1 Bacillota bacterium
AGCGAAACTAATCCGGGGCGCTGCAATCGGAATCCCATTGAGGCGGGTTGTCAAATCTAGGACCCAAGACTGTTCAATCCCACTAAAACCCAGCGTAGTACCGGTACCGACAATACCTGGACCAAGGGCAACTATGATTAAATCCGGTTTGATAGCATGATAGGCGGATAATAAGGCTGAAGGAATACTGACTGCCTCCAAATCGCCACCAAAAGCTTGACCGGCAGTAACGGTTAAATCTAATAACTGCTTACTCTTTAATTCCCTTACCAACCCGCTAAGGGCTATCGGTAAAGCAGCGGCATCAGTCATAATATAAGCTACTTTTGGAGAATAATTCAGACAACTCTTAAAACCTAAAATAATGCCGGGAAGCATACTGTGCAAAGGGGCTGCTACAACCGGGACGCCTTCCAAGGATCGGGCAGCCACTAATTGGTCATGAAAAGGACTGGCAGCCTCTTCAGCCGCCAGTAAGGAAAATTGCCATGGAGTATAACGCAGTTTCATGATATGTCCGATTGATTGGGACTGCTCCCCTGAAAGTTCAGGAATGACAAAATGATGCCCGCCTGTTCCTAAACTTAACTCTACCGCGGTAATGTTGAGTTTAATGGTATCATTAACGGCCAATCTATGGTTAAAACCAAGATAGTTATATGCTTTTTCCGGTAGTGGGCGTCCCTCAACTTGGACTAATAATTCTTGTATCTCGCAATTTTCTTGAAGGACAGCTACAATCCGGCCTTTTGCAGTTAAAAGCATTTCCCAATATTACCTTCGATCTCGTTTGAGCAAATGAGTCGGAGTCACCTGTAATTTGATATAAAATAATTCACGCTCCAATTGTTCAATACGGGTTTGAGATTCTTTAAATCGTAAATCATTATCGCTCTTCCATAACAAAATAAAACCCCAACCGCAAATCAGGAAAGTAATTAAAAATGCCAGCGGTTCAAAGGTGTCAAAAATTAAGTACCAAAAAATCGATAGAATACCGATATGCAAAAGAAACAAACCAAAATAATAATTATTATCTCTGGTTGGTTGCCATTTTATCCATTTCTTAATTGTTTGCCACATCATTGTCAGCCTCCGTTATCAGATTCAGCGCCGGTAATGGTGTCTTCGCCGACCCATTCCGGAATTTTAGGCAGTTCATTAAGACTATTAAGACCAAAATATTTTAAAAACTGTTTGGTGGTCCGATACATAATCGGACGTCCAGGGCTATCTTTACGGCCTGCTTCTTCAATTAAGCCTTTATCAACCAAGGTCGCAATCGCGCTTTCGACACTTACACCACGTAAGGCTTCGATCTCAGCCTTGGTAATCGGTTGTTTGTAGGCAACTATGGCTAATGTCTCGATTGAAGCCTGGGACAATCCTACATTACGCGGAATCTTCTGCAATTTTTCCAGATATGAAGCGCATTCGGGATGAGTGCAAAATTGAAAACCGTTTGCCACTTCAAGGATTTGAATTCCCCGTTTCTGGTTTTGATATTCTTCGGTTAAGTCGGAGATAATTTGTTTAACGGTGTGTTCTCTAATACCTACTATTTCAGCTATGGTTTTACCAGTAATCGGTTCTGAAGACGTAAAGATCAGCGCTTCAATTACTGCTCGAGCCATTATAAGATTCATGCCGTATTACTCACCTTTTCAGGGATTGTAAGAATGATCTCTCCGAAGAGAGCGCTTTGAGAAGCAGTTATTTTGCAAAGGCGAATCAATTCTAAAACCGCTAAAAAGCAGGTAATTAGACCTAATTTCGTTTTAACCTCGGAGAAGACTTTTTGAAAAAGGATTTTACCTTCGATAATGACTAAGTCCATTATTTCAATCATCCGTTGTTTAATGGATATTTCTTGTTTAGGAAGGGAATTAATGGGCTTTTCCTCCAGACTATCCATGATTATTTTAAAAGCGTCTACTAGATCCCAGACTGATAGATCCTTAAGCGGATCATCTACAGCAGTTATCTTCTGATCGGCAAATTCGCCACCACTTCGGGTATAAACCAAAGATTGGCAGCTCTCTAATTGTTGCAAACTCAGGGAAGCTTCTTTGATCTTTTTATATTCAAGCAGTTTTTGAGCAAGCTCCCAACGCGGATCGTTTTCATTATCTTCGGTAGTTTCTTCGGAATCAAGAACGGTTTGAGGGAGCAGCATTTTTACCTTAATCTGCATCAAGGTAGCGGCCATTACTAAAAAATCACCCACTACCTCTAAATTTAACATTTGGAGGGTTTGAAGGTAATCAAGATATTTTTCAGTAATGATGGCAATTGGAATATTATAAATATCGACCTCTTCTTTTTCAATTAAGTGAAGTAGTAAATCAAGAGGCCCCTGAAAAACATCTAATTTTATCTCATAATCCATATAAACCTACCCGGAGTGACAATTATCAAGTACTTTGATAGAGAACGTTTTTTTCACAATCACTACTATTGGAATTGAATCATCTAATTCTTACTATCAGCCGTCTGTAACCAGGTCAATTCCGGGCTTTGACTTTCACGAGGAGGATCGTGATGACGCCTGATCATCTCCACTACAGCCGGATCAACCCCAAAGACTTTTGCCATATGGGCTCCTCGGGCCGGGTGGATTAGATCGACATAACAACCGTATTTAACCTTTTCCCAGAAAGTCCCAGGGCTGGTAATAGCCAATTTACCACGGAGAGTAGGGCTAACTCTGCGAATTAGTCCTACCAATAACTTGCTTAACCAGTTAAAATCACCTTCGATTTTACCGATGTCATGTAATAAAGCAGCCTTTACCAGCGCTTTAATTTTAACACCGCGTAAGTAAGCGGCTTGATTAATAATCATCTGGGCTACGGCTAGTGAATGGCGTTGATCCGCTTTGCTCATTTGCGAAAAAAGAAATTTACCGGCATCATCAAGATAATCGTCAATCAATTTTCGTTCTTCGCTATTTAGTTTGGGAACCCACCAAATAAAGATTCGTTTTAACATCCCAACCGGAAAACACCTCACAAAAAATTCACATTATAATCGTTCGCTGAATTCAGCTCGCTTAATACTCAAAAAACTTGTGGAATAGAGAATCAATCATTTATTCGCCACTATCAACTTATAATCCTTCCCTTTAACTTTAAAGAGAAAAACTTTCATGAACGGTTTCCGGAAACAGCAGCCAACTTTTGAATCCGGGCCGGTATCCGATCTAACGAAATCAGATCCGAATAGGTTTCACGGGCAACAATTAAATCGGCTTGTCCATTTTGGACAATGACCATTGCCGGCCGGGGTAATCGATTATAATTACTGGCCATTGAATAATTGTAAGCACCGGTTGAGAAGATCGCCATAATATCCCCTGGTTGCGGCGGAGCCACAAGTATATCCCAAATTAACATATCCCCAGATTCGCAACATTTTCCGGTAATTGTAACTAACTTTTCCCGTTTTTGGTCCGCTTTATTAGCGATTATACCCTCGTATTCAGCTTGATACAAAGCTACCCTTGGATTATCGGCCATTCCGCCGTTTACTGCCATATAACACCTTATTCCAGGTAATTCTTTGATACTGCCTACGGTATATATAGTAGTCCCGGCCTCGCCAACCAATGAACGACCCGGTTCCAGGACTAATTTAGGAAGAGGATAATTACGGCTTTGGGCTTCCTCTTTTACTGCGTCGGCGATTAGACGAACACATGATTCAATGGTCGCCGGTTGATCGCCTTCGCGATAAACAATTCCAAGTCCGCCACCCATATCTAATATTTCCGCTTCAAAACCGGTTAACTGCTTCAACTCATCTAAAAATTCGAACATTACCTTAACAGCCAGTTTGTAAGGGTCGATATCAAAGATTTGGGAACCAATATGACAATGGACTCCTTTAACATTAATTCCGGGTAAGGTCAAAGCATGGCGAATCACTTGAATGGCTACCCCATCTTTAATCCCCAGACCGAACTTTGAATCCTGCTGACCGGTTTGAGTATAAGAATGAGTATGGGCTTCAACCCCAGGGGTCAGCCGGAACAAAACGGAGGCCTTTTTTCCCTTTTGAACCGCCAAATTATTTAAGTTTTCAAGCTCGTATAGGTTGTCCACTACAAATATTTCCACACCGTATTCCATAGCCATCCGTAATTCTTCAGGAGACTTATTATTACCGTGGAAAAACACCTTCTCCATTGGAAATCCACTTTGATAAGCAGTATAAAGCTCGCCACCGGAGACTACATCCAGACCCAAACCCTCATCATCCACTATCCGGCAAATCGCCATATTCATTAAAGCCTTACTAGCATAAATTACCATTGAGTCAGGATAATTTGCGGTTAATTCGTTCCGGTAAGCACGACACCGAGAACGAAAGAATTCTTCATCTAATACATATAAAGGGGTCCCGAAATCACGGGCCAAATCAACCGTATCACATCCTCCAATCTCTAAATGTCCTGTTGAATTCACCCTCATATTTCCGCGTAACTTCATGCTTTATAAAGACCTCCTTGGACACCTATCTCCTCCTGGAAAAATAGGTTACAATGAATAAATATAAAAAACTACCCGGAAGAAGGGTTCTCCTTTGTTCCGGATAAATTCCAGCGATAATTATTCCATGACGTTTAATTTTAACATTTTATTCTGAAAAACGTCAAGTAAACAAGGGGATTTTCATCTAAGTTTAAGCAATACTTTACTCAGCCCTTAATCTCCTGTTTTAAGCTTTATAACTTAATGAAAGCAGCTTTGACCAAGGAATTCCCGAATGATTGAATTTAAAGGCACTTCGCAATCGGTAAGCGGTTCGAAATAGCTTAAAAATTTTAATAAGCGTTTAGCCTCGATAAATTCGGGATAATCGGGAGTAATTTCCGCGAGTAAAGGTTCGGCTCGAGTTTTTAAAATTGCTAGTTCATAGATTAAGGCGGAATTGAACATTACATCAGCTTCCTCTTGAAATGGGAAAATGTGACGTTCTTCGCCTCGCCTGACCATCGGCCATAAGCCGATAGTGGTAATAGCATTATGTCCCCGAAATTGGTTATCCCGAACAATCCTTCGAATTATCCGGTTATCAGTGGTAGGAATCCGGTTATGATCGTCGATATTTAGCTGAGTTAAGGCGCTGATATAGATCTTAAATTTATGGTCTTTGGGAATTTCCGAAGTTAAGCGATTGTTTAAACCGTGAATTCCCTCAATAATAATGGGTTGGTCCTCGTTAATCTGCAGTTTTTCGGAGCGATATTCCCGTTGACCTTTTTGAAAATCATAACGTGGTATTCTTACCGGAAAACCTTGAATTAAACTGGAAATCTGTTCATTAAAGAGTTCCAAGTCAATCGCTTCCAAACACTCAAAATCCGGCAAACCGTCAGCCCCAATCGGAGTTTTATCCCGATCAATGAAATAATCGTCGATTGAAATAGAAACCGGTTTCAAACCGTTTACTCGCAATTGGACCGCTAATCTCTGGGCAAAGGTGGTCTTTCCCGATGATGATGGACCAGCTACTAGAATCAAACGAATCCGGTCCCGATCAGCAGCTATTTGGTCGGCAATTTGGGCAATTTTCTTTTCGTGAAGAGCTTCGGCAATCCTAATTAGGTCACCGCCCTTTCCACTAACAACCTGTTGATTTAAGGACCCTACGTCGCAAACTTCCAATATTTGGCCCCATTTTTCAAATTCGTAATAAATCCGAAAAAGTTTACGGCGTTCTTCGAATTCGGGAATAGCTACCGGGCTTGTCACTGATGGAAACCTTAAAATAAATCCGGGCATATAATATTTAAGCTCAAACTGTTTTAAATAACCGGTTGACGGTGTCATATAACCATAAAGATAATCAGTGTAATTACCACAATGGTAAACATGAAGATCAGGCTCGTTTCTAAATTTTAACAGCCGTACTTTATCAAATTTTTTGACTTTTTCAAAAAAACGAATGGCTTCGTCTAAAGGTATGGTTTCCTTAGTAATCGGCTCATCAGCATCAATTATTGCCTTCATTCGTTCCGCAATCGCCCGGGTCTCCTTTTCAATCAAGGGTTGATTGTTTTCCCGAATAATTTCGCCATAGATCCCTTTACTTAAAGAATGTTCAATTCTTACTTCGCAACCGGGTAAAACATCTTCGGCAGCCCTAAATAATACCAAAGAGAGGCTTCTGGAGTAAACTCTGACCCCATCCTGGTCGGAGAGATCAATTAATTTTATATTGCCACCGGTCTTCGGAATGTAGCGTAAATCATGGAACTGGTTATTTAAAATGGCGGCGACAATAGTAGATTCATATTGAGGCTGTAGATCAGCGGCAATTTTTTGAAAGGATGTCCCGGGTGGGTAAAAACGAACAGTTCCATCAGGTAAATTAAATTCGATTGGCTTGGACATAGATTCCCCTCCGTCATTTATTCGATGCATATTATGGCAGTTAAACCTATTTTAGTCCTTACTTCTTTGTAGTCATTATAACATAACCAACCTTAAGTCCAAGATAAAAATGAACTTTGCCATAATGACAAAGTTTGTTCAGTAGCGAAAATTCGGCTTGGTTTCCGAAAAATTGTTTACAGCCTGGTATTAAGTTGGTGTAACCGTATCATAAGAAGTTGACTACGAGAAAATCATCTGATTGGCCCATTATTAAAAGCTAATAAAATCCCTATTAATATAAATGCGATTAAAACGATGATTAATCCATACTCAACTCTTACTTCCCCCTTTTGTCCATAACATACTTTTAAAAAAAAATTAGGAAACACTTAAATTATCCCCTTACTAATCTTAATAAGTTTACCTAGCCACCAAACCCTTTTTATAAGCATAAACCGCAACTTGAGTACGGTCGCCAAGTTCCATCTTTTTGAGAATACTACTAACATGATTCTTAACTGTTTTTTCGCTAATAAACAGTTTACGGGCTATATCCTTATTACTTTGACCACAAGCTATATAGGATACGATCTCCATCTCCCGTTGGGTTAAACCCAGATCAGAAGGAGCTTTAATCATTTTCTCATCCGATAATATCTCCCGGAACTCAGTAATCAATTTAGTTAACAAACATGGTTGAATATAAGCATAGCCTTGAGCTACAGCCTTAATTGCTTCTTGAAGCGTATTGCTGTTCACATCTTTTAAGATATATCCTAACGCGCCTGCTTTGATGATCTTTGAAATGTGACGCTGATCATCGTTGGTTGCCAGTAATAATACATTTGCTTCAGGCGCGTTTTCAATTAGTTCCTTGGTTAATTCAATTCCGCTTTTGTCGGGCAAGTTCAGATCCATCAAAACAACATTGGGTTTGAGGGATAATACTTTCTCGATCGCATCGGCGGCGGAGTCAGCTTCACCTACAATAACAAACTCATCCGCTAAACGTAATTTTCGTTTAATGCCTTGCCTGGCAGCGGCTTTACCATCAACAATCAAGATGCTTATCGGCATCATCACACCTACCTACTATCAAACATAATCGTTGAATAAACATTGATTTTTCAATACTTGTTTATCTACTTACAGATTCGGCATTGTCTAAAATGAACTTTAGTTAAAATTAGATTGACAGCACCGATAAAAGTTAAGAACCGGTATAGTTCCGGTTCTTAACTTTCAATATAAGATAATTATCCTGACCAAAATATCTTAGGAAACAATAAACTAATTTATTTTTTCAACAAGGAGACCTTGTCCAGGTTTTCCCATGGCAAATCCAAGTCATTGCGGCCGAAATGACCATATGCAGCTACTTGTTTATAAATGGGCCTTCTTAAGTTCAAATCTCTAATAATGGCTGCCGGTCGAAGATCGAAAACCTTATTGACCAAGTGAGCAATTTCCTCATCAGGCATTATTCCGGTTCCGAAGGTATCGACTAGAACCGAAATCGGCCGGGCTACACCAATCGCATAAGCAATTTGGATTTCACAACGATTAGCAAGTCCCGCAGCAACCACATTTTTAGCTGCGTAACGGGCTGCATAAGCTGCTGAACGGTCGACCTTGGTTGGGTCTTTACCGGAAAAAGCCCCTCCACCATGACGAGCCATACCACCATATGTATCAACAATGATTTTACGACCGGTCAGACCGGAATCGCCTTGGGGTCCACCGACAACAAAACGCCCGGTTGGATTGACTAAATATCTGGTCTTTGAATCCAAAAACTCGGCCGGGATCACTTCTTTGATAACTTTTTCAATGATCTCCTTTTCCATCTGGCCATGTTCAACTGCGGAATCGTGTTGGGAAGAGATTATCACCGTGTCAATTCGTATGGGAGTATTGCCATCATATTCAACAGTGACTTGGCTTTTACCGTCCGGACGCAAATAAGGGATGATTCCTTTTTTACGGACCTCAGAGAGGCGTCGAGTGAGTTTATGGGCTAAGCTAATCGGCATTGGCATATATTCAGGAGTCTCATCACAAGCAAAACCAAATACCATTCCCTGATCACCGGCGCCGATCGCTTCAATTTGCTCCTCGCTGAATACGCCGGTTTTAGCTTCCAGAGCTTTATCCACTCCTAGAGCGATATCGGGTGATTGTTCATCAATAGAACTAATTACAGCACAAGTATCACAGTCAAAACCGAATTTAGCCCTAGTGTAACCAATTTCACGGATGGTTTCCCGTACTACTTTGGTAATATCCACATAACAATCAGTAGTAATTTCGCCCATTACTAAGACCAACCCAGTGGTAACAGCTGTTTCACAAGCCACCCGCGCTTTGGGGTCTTTGGCATAAATCGAGTCCAAAACGGCATCGGAAATTTGGTCGCAAATTTTATCAGGATGCCCTTCAGTAACCGATTCTGAGGTAAATAAACGCCGGTTAGTCAATTAACAATCATCTCCTTAGTAAAAAAATAAACCCTCCCAAAAAAAGGAAGGGTAAGAAACTAATCTTGCTCATCTTCCAGATTTCTCCGGGGGAATTGGCACCCAACGAATATTAACAAAATTCTCGGGTTGCCGGGTTTCATCGGGCCCAATCCCTCCACCTCTCTTGATGAGTATTTAATTTAATGGTTAAATTATAATGTAGTAGCTTATTATTGTCAAACACTTTTAGTTGATAATTTTCAAACTAATTCCAAATCCGATTGATAAATAAGTGTATTACAGGTGTTTATTAATTTCAGCCACTAGGTCCTTTTTTTGACGAAAACCGACTAACTTAAAAACCGGAGCGCCATTAATAAAAAGAAGAATACTGGGTATGCTCATAATACTATATTCCGAAGCTATTTCGGGGTTCTCATCCACATTTACCTTACCAACCTGCATTTTACCGCTATATTCAGCGGCAATTTCTTCAACTATCGGCGCCACCATTTTACAAGGACCGCACCAAGGCGCCCAAAAATCAACTAGCACCGGTTCTTTGGAATCAAGGACCGAGCTTTGAAAATTGCTCTGATCATAATTATTCATATCGATTACCCCATTTCTTAAATGATTCTATTATTTCACGGTCAATACTTGAAGTAAATTAGTAGAACCAGGCACTCCAGTCCGGACACCGGCGGTAATCACTATTAAGTCATTTTCCTTGATGAAGCCGGCTTTTTTAGCTCCTTCAATACTAAGGTCAAGCATCTCATCGATGTTTGAAGCAAAAGAAGCAAGGACCGGATTAACGCCCCACGATATGGTCAGCTGTTGGGCTACTCTTTCCGAGGGGGTTATCGCCACAATTGGCGCCGGAGAACGGTACTTCGACACCATCCTGGCGGTACTCCCCGACTGGGTGGACGTGATGATCGCCTTCGCTTTTAAGTCCATTGCAATTTGACAAGTAGCGTGGCTGATTGCGTCAGCTACGGTTCTAAAAGAACCGATTCTTTTTTTAGATAATATTTGATCATATTTCAAAGATGCTTCAATCTGTTCCGCTACTTTCGACATAATATTCACGGCGGCCACCGGAAACTTTCCGATCGCAGTTTCCGCCGAAAGCATAACTGCGTCTGTTCCATCCATAATAGCATGAGCGACATCAGTTATCTCTGCTCTAGTAGGCCTCGGGTTTCGAATCATTGATTCCAACATTTCAGTAGCGGTGATCACCGGTTTACCGGTGTTATTGCAAATTTCGATCAAGTATTTCTGGATTAAGGGAACTTCTTCGGGCGGGACTTCAATCCCCAAATCACCTCTGGCAACCATGATTCCATCAGCAACAGCCAGGATCGCCTCACTATTTTTAAGCCCTTCTTCGTTTTCAATTTTAGCGATTAATAATTGGTCTCCGCCAAGACTATTGACTAATTCACGGATCTCTTCAATGTGTTTAGCTTTTCTGGCAAAGGAGATTGCAATTAAGTCCACTTGTTCCTTAATGATAAACTCCAGATCAGAGCGGTCCTTTTCCATTAAAGCCGGAAGATTAACCGAAACCTCCGGTAAGGTCACCCCTTTTTTAGAAGTAAGTTCTCCTCCGCTAACTACTTCACAACAAAGATCGGTTTTACCTAATTCCAAAATCCGTAATTGGATCATACCGTCTGCTAAGAATATTTTACCACGACTGACTACATCATTAACCAATGTGGGATAATCTACATAAATATACCCGGGAGTTTGCCCCTTTACCTGATCGGTTGTTAAATATACTTGGTCACCGTCATTAAGAATTAATGGCTCCACCGGTAATTTCCCAATTCGTATTTTTGGGCCTTGTAAATCGGCAAGGATTCCTATGGGTTTTCCAAGCTTAGCGGCTACCTGTCGGACTAATTTAATACGATAAGCATGTTCTTCATATACCCCATGGGAAAAATTTATCCGAGCAATATTCATCCCGGAATTAATCATCTTTTCCAGAACCATTGGATCGGAACTTGATGGGCCAAGCGTACAGATTATTTTAGTCTTTTTCAAACGTTCCTCCTTGAAAAGGAAATTCCTATTTATTTTTATATTTAAAGTCCTGCCATAACATGGGCAAGCTCAAGTTCGCTAAAATCAATGGTCTTTTTAGTTTTAATCGCTTTATTAATATCAGAAATTTGAATTTGATTATTAGTAAAACCAACCATTTTCTCAGTTGCGCCATCTAATATAAGTTCAACCGCTTTATTACCCATTAAGGTACCTAGTCTACGGTCAAAAAAACTAGGTGTACCACCGCGTTGGATATGGCCCAAAACTGTGATCCGGGTATCGCAGCCGGTATGTTTGCGGATATAATCTCCAACAACAAAACCACTGGATTTTTCAACTTCCTTAGGGTCTCCGTTTAAACCCTCGGCTACCAAAATGATGCTGTGGGCTTTACCCACTGCAGCGCTTCGCTTGAGTTGGCTACAGATCTCATCTAAATCAAAGGATACCTCCGGTACTAAAATGGCCTCCGCTCCCCCGGTAAGACCGGCGGATACAGCTATGAATCCCGATTTTTTACCCATTACTTCCACTACGTAGACTCGGTCGTGGGAAAACGCAGTATCGCGAATTTTGTTCATGGCGTCAAGTACGGTATTAACCGTGGTATCAAAACCAATTGAAAAGTCGGTACAGCCAATGTCATTATCAATTGTAGCGGGAATGCCGACAGTTTGGAAGCCCATCTCATTGATAACTTGTGCTCCTCGAAAAGTGCCGTCACCGCCAATTACAATTAAGCCTTTCAATCCTAATTCCACTAATTGTTCTTTGGCTTTTTGCCGGCCTTCGGGGGTATTAAACTCCGGGCAACGGGCGGATTGTAAAATGGTGCCTCCTCGTTGGAGAATATCACTAACCGCTCTTGAGTTCATTGGGACAATTTCCCCGTTCAATAATCCACCAAAGCCCCTTTTGATTCCAAAAACTTGGCAATCATGATAAAGAGCCGTACGGACAATTGCTCTAATAGCGGCATTCATGCCGGGAGCGTCGCCACCGCTGGTTAAAATCCCGATCTTCATCATGTCTTCCTCCAGTTTTTATTGCTCCAAAAAATAGCCATAATTACGAAAACGTTGGTACCGTTCTGCCAACAAAACATCAGCTGGTAATCGCAAAAGGGGTGTAAGATTTTTAATTAAGATTTCTTTAAGATTACCGGCGGTTTCAGTAGGGTTCTTATGAGCTCCGCCTAAGGGTTCCGGAATAATTTCATCAACGATCTTCATCTTTAACAAACTTTCAGCGTTAATTTGAAGGGCTTCGGCGGCATCGGCGGCCCTGGAAGAGTCTTTCCAAAGTATCGAAGCGCAGCCTTCGGGTGAAATAACCGAATAATAAGCGTTTTCCATAATTAAGACCCGGTTGCCCACACCTACCGCTAAGGCGCCGCCACTCCCGCCTTCGCCGGTAATCACGGCAATAACGGGAACCGTTAAGTTTGCCATCTCCCGAATATTCCTGGCTACCGCTTCGCCTTGTCCCCTTTCCTCAGCTTCAATACCGGGATAAGCGCCAACTACATCTACTAAGCAAATAACCGGGCGGTTAAATTTTTCTGCTTGTTTCATTAAGCGTAGCGCTTTTCGATATCCTTCGGGATGAGGCAATCCAAAATTACGATGAATATTCTCTTTAGTATCTCTCCCTTTTTGTTGTCCGATAACTGTAACCGGAATGTTGTCTAGATAAGCGATTCCGCCAACCATTGCCGGATCATCCCGATAGAGGCGGTCACCATGTAATTCGATAAAATCTTTAAAAACCATTCCAATATAATCCAGAAAGGTAGGACGTTTGGGGTGTCTTACGATTTGGATCCGTTGCCATGGAGTAAGTTTGCTATAGACTTCGTTCCGAAGTGTTTCGGCTTTTTGCTCCATAGTAGCAATTTGCTCAGCCATATCAATCTTTTTTTCCTGAGAAAACCTTTTGATATCTTCGATTTGTTTTTCTAATTCGATTACCGGTTTTTCAAATTCAAAAATCGGACCCATATTGCTACCCATTACTTAACCTCCGTGCTATGAATTTTAATAAGTTGGGTGAGGGTAGTTTTTAAATCTTTACGGTCAACAATCATATCGATAACCCCATGTTCCAATAAAAACTGAGAGGTTTGGAAACCCGGCGGCAATGTTTGCCGAATGGTTTGTTGAATAACCCGCGGGCCGGCAAATCCTATTAAAGCATCGGGCTCGGCAATATTAATATCCCCTAAGGAGGCAAAACTTGCAAAAATCCCACCCATGGTTGGATCAGTTAAAACTGAAATATATAAGCATTTAGCCTCGGATAACTTATTCAAAGCCTGGCTGGTTTTGGCCATTTGCATCAAGGAAATGATGCCTTCATGCATTCGGGCGCCTCCACCGCCACCGGATACGGCAATAAATGGTAGCTTGGAATCAATCGCCATTTCAATGGCCCGGGTAATTTTTTCTCCCACCACTGAACCCATTGAGCCTCCGACAAAATTAAAGTCAATAATCCCTAATGATACTGGGATTCCGTTAATCAGAGCTTTTCCCGTTATGGCCGCTTCCGTCAAATCAGTGGCCTTTTGGGATTTTTTTAATTTATTATCATACTCAGGAAAATTTAAAAAATTTACCGTTTTTAAATTGGGGGAAATTTCTTGAAAACCGTTATCGTCCACTAGTAGCTTCAATCTTTCCCTAGCATTAATCCGAAAATGAAAATTGCATTTGGGACAGACCTTTGAATTTTTTTCGATATCTTTATGATAAGTGATTTGATTGCACCGATTACATTTAATCCATAATCCGTCGGGAATTTCCTTCTTTTCAACCGAGGCATCCGCCGCCCCATGTCGAAGTTCACGTTCCGACTTAACAGTGATATATTTGGGCTTTGTTTTAAATAGATCTTTTAACAAAAAATCCACTCCTATTCAGTCCCGTGTCGCCTATGAAAACAGTGGACAAAGTCAATTTGAAACGCAACGGCAACTTTAAATGATATATTGTATTACAAAAATAGCAATATTCGCGAAAAGAACCAAAAATCCTGCTTGCTATCTTTGTAAAGCATTATTTATAACTTCATTAGCTTCTTCAACTTCTATCTCCGATACCATCACCTCAATATTTTTTTCTTCTTGATGTGTTACTTTCGGTTCTTTTAGTTTAACCAAGATACCCTCAGTCTCAAGTAACTCCTTAAGAATGGAAGCAACCTTACGATTAGGCGCTATATAAACAACTATCCACATTATTATTCTCCAGTTTTTTTAGCCTACTTTAAAAGGATATATGAGAAGCTTATTGTTGTCAAGATCTTGTCTTGCTTTAGCATAATGGTGAAGATACCGTCGTTGGACTAAAAACAGGCCTCGGCTTAAAAGTAAAAAGAAGTTCACATTCAGATCTTGCTGGGTTTATCTAAAAAACAATTAAAATAATTGGACAGCTTTTACAAGAGGATAAAACCAGCCCCATTTTGACGGCGCCGGTTTTAATTGATGAAACGAGATAGAAAACTAATGGTTTAAAACGAAGCAGTAGCCATCATCACGAGGCCGGGATTGTCTTCTCCTGCTACCGTCCCAAATTGGCTGTCATTAAGGGTCAAAGAGTTTAAAAAGTCGCCGTTGATAACTGCTTTGGTCTTTCCTATGATTTGGCCGTTTTCCACCAATAAACTCTGGTCGGCGGTTAGCGAGAAACTACCCGATGTGGAATCTTGAGTATGAAGCCCTAATACAGACAGGACAATCAAACCGCGATCAATTGTTTTAATTAGTTCTTCCCAGGAAAGAGAATTACCGGTCTTTAGAAACACTCCCCGCCCACCTGCAGGTAGGGGCGTAGGAGGCCATCCTATTCTTTGACCATATTTAACACTCAAAATTGGGGTCTGCAAACAACCATCTTTAATCAACCATATTTCACCGCCGGGTACCCCTTCATTAGTGCAGGGATAGGTGAAAGAACGCCAGGGAATTAAATTATTAAGTTGTAATTGTATATCATCTCTTAAAACCGGAAGCTTGTTTTGAAAATCTTCGATCGTAAACCGGCTTTGCCGGTTTACGACAAGACTACCATAAAGATTATTAATTAAATAATGACTTAAAAAGGCTTCCAAAATATCCGGTGGAAATAATAGTTTCATTGGGCCGGATTTTAAGACCGGCGCCGGTTTTTCCAATAATTTACCAAACCGGCCGGTCTGATCAATAATCCGATTGATAGCGGATTGATCCGGCCATTTCTTTTCTTGATAGGAACTGCCGTAACTATCGTTAACCTCAAAATAAAAATCAACCGGTGTTTGACAATATCGTTGCAAAAACCCCTGGGAATTGGCTATTGTTCTTAGGTCTTCATAACATTTAAGTTTTCCGTCAACTTTATGTAGCCCCATAGCTAATAAACGTTTTAGCCCCTGATCTAACAGTTCAAATGACTTTTGAATATCTTCCCCAATGACTGCTTTAACTTGGTTGTCCTCCACTAAAACCTCGGGTATTTGTTGCGGAGCAAAAAGTCCGGCTCCGTTCGGATCATGATAGGCAGTTGCTTTCCAAGTACCGATCTTATTATGAAAGGCTTCGATTGCTTTAAGATCTAACTTGGTTGAAGTAAAACGTTGGTCCTTCCAAATCAAATAAAGTTCGCCGGAGGTACTCCTTTTGTAAGTAGGAGTGGTATATGGTCCTCCGATCCGGTTGTCTTTCAAACCAATCTCCAATCCCCTGATTTCATGCAAGTCAAAACGCCAATCTTGCAAATCAGCGTCGCTTTTGGAATAATCGGTTAATAAGTCGCTTAACCTCTGGAACAATTCCAAGTTATTTACCTCCAATCATGATCTCAGGGTTGGCAGCAATTACTAAAAACAAATGAGAACCGCCGCAGCTAGGTACCCCTTGCCCCATTTTACCACAAGTGCCCATGGCGTCTACTTGCAACGGTCCTAAAGCAGCGGTTACGGACTTGAGTACCGAAAGCACTTTACCGCTGAAAATAGCCGGTTTATAGAGCACCGGTCTTTCCCCCAACTGATAAATCCCACTACAATGAAAGACAAAGTCGCCAAAAGCCGGATTCACCTGCCCACCTTGAAAACCGGTCAAATACAATATTTTTTCATCAGGCTCAGCCAAGCCATTTTCGAGGAGGGTTTGGTAGAGATGATCCGGTTGAATCGACTCAGGGGGTAGGTCCATGAGGATTGGATCATCCATTTCAATTCGAATATTACTCATCCTGGCAATCGGAAGGTGGTAAAAGTTTTCGACTCGTTCAGCCCCGGTATATTGGACCCCTGCCCGAGTAGCCGAAAAGATATCGGCTAAGCCGGCCTTCAGTAGGCCATGATCCACTATTTTAACGGTTTGTCTTTCAATACCTACCGCGCTAATGGGTTGATAGGCGTAATCTCCCGGGATAGGGCCATCAATAATTGAAAGTTTCGGGTTAGCCACTATCATACCGGTCTTCATCCGGCCATTCTCACCCAAAATCGAGCTTTCAATAGCATCGGTTTCGGCAGCATGTCCAAAGGCTTCGTGGGCCAAACCTTTTGCCAGAGCATAATCAATTACTAATTTATAGTTTCCAGCCGGAAGATCCTCGGCGGTTAACAAATCCAAACTGAGTTGCGCCGCTTTTTGGGCCCTTTTTTTAAGGAGATCTAAGTAATGAGCTTCGATGATGACCCGAAGATCGGTCCCGGGAAGATTTGCATAAGTGGTAGTTGTCCGTGAACCGGACTTGGCGGTTATTACATGATATACAAAAGAACGGGGGGTGTTAAAAACAACGTCGGTCCCGTCAGATCTGGCAATACGCCACTCTTCATCAGTTAATCTCAATAAAGTACGGACCGATAACTGCCCATCGATAGCCGCTACTTCTTGATTGAGCTTACGCAAACGCTCTTCCGTCTCGTTTAAAGGCAGACTATCAAAAGGAAAGTCAGCCCGGATCTCAAGTCTTTTCTTTAATGGAGGCGCTTTTAATATTTCAAGGTTAGACTCACCCTTATATGCCTCTGCTTGTTTGGCGAGGAAGGCCGCCTTATTCATTAATTCTTGGGTTACTTCGATACTTAATTGGTCAGCGGCGGCAAACCCCATAAACCCCTTTTGGTTAAATACTTGGATCCCGATTCCTTCCAAGGCGCCGGTGTTAATATCTTCAGTTTGCCCATTATTAATGGTAACTGTTAAGTCTTGCCGGCTTTGAATCCGAGCTATAAAATAAAGTTCATTATCTTTAGCTAGGCGGTGACAGAATTCAATTATTTGGGTGTTAGAATCAACTCTCATCCGGTACCTCGTATTGTCTTAAAAATTTTAAGAATTATTAGTAATTTTATTTCTTCAAGATTTATTCAGTATGGTATTGGGATTCTAAATTTAGATTGCCCGCCTCAAAATTGATTATGCTTGCTTTTCAAAGAAGAACATTAAAGGATTAACTTAATTCAAATGTTCGGCCCGAAATCTAGTTTCAGAGGCTACAATTTGAGGCGCAAATAATTCAACCAAGTTTTCACTATAACGCCCAGGATCTATCTCCGGATTCCACGAAAAGAAATCCAATGATAGGAACTTATATTCCGGAAATATTTGAATTATGACTAAAGCTGCTTCAAGCTCATTACAGCTTAAAACTAGCGGTCGTTTAGAACTTTGAACCAAGTCAAATTTTTTGACAGTAAAGGTATCGGCTATTTCCGCCGCTAATTTAGTTATGTCTTCCCAAAGATTTTTCTGACACAAATATAGATCGGCAAAATAATGCCTTCCCATTTTTATATCCATCCCCGGACAGCCCTCCCCGGGAAAAACTTTTTTAATAATTTATCCCGTATTTCTAAATTATCATATGATCCGGGTAAGGTCCTCGGTGAGGCTTTCGAGAAAATAATTTAAGAAAGAAGCCCTTCTAATTCCGCGATTAACCTACGGATATCAGTCAGTTGAGCCCCGGTTTTATCCAGAGAATTATCCTCAATTTGGCGGCGTAAGTTTAATACCGAATGTTCTAAATCTGTTACAGTTCGATCCAATACAAAGCTGGCCATTGCCGGTTGAAGTTGTTGCTGACGATGGGCTGCGGCATTCAACTCATATTTTTCTCCCCAAGCCGGTATGGTGGTTTTCAGGCCAATATTACGACGGATTAAGTCAGCCAGTTCCTTTTGGGCCCCACTTTCACCATGAGTGATAAAAATTCCCCGTGGTGTTTTCTCAAAAGTTCCCAGCCAATCCATTAACCCCGCTTGATCCGCATGAGCCGAAAAACCGCCGATAGAATGAACTTGGGCTCTAACTCCGATTTCCTCGCCCATGATTTTAACAACTTTGACCCCTTCCAAAAGTCGTCGTCCCAAAGTCCCTTCGGCTTGATAACCTACAAATAAAATATGGGACTCCGGTCGCCAAAGATTATGTTTCAAGTGGTGAAGGATTCGACCGGCCTCACACATTCCACTGGCAGAGATAATAATCGCTCCCTTGGCGATCTTGTTCAACCGCCGCGACTCATCGACAGTCCTTATATAATGTAAATTATTATAATCGAAAGGGCTTTGATTGTCGGCTAGCATTTGTAAAGTCGGTTCATCATAATAACCCGGGCTGTCACGGTAAATCTCCGTAACCGATACTGCCATCGGGCTATCGATGTAAACCGGAATCCGCGGTATCTCGCCTTTTAGTAGTAAAGTCCGGATATGATAAAGCAAATCCTGAGTTCTCCCTACCGCAAATGCCGGGATAATTAGGTTTCCTCCAGTTTCGACACTATCGATAATCAGTCGTTGTAGTTGTCGGACTCTTTCTTCAGAATCTTCATGTAACCGGTTTCCATAGGTCGATTCGATTAATATATAATCCGCATCGCGGACATAAGTAGGATCTTTAATAATCGGTTGGTTCATTTGGCCCAAGTCGCCGGAGCAAACCAGTTTAGTGGTTGCTCCCTTTTCAGTAATATATATTTCGATTATCGCCGAACCCAAAATATGACCGGCATCTAAAAAACGGACCGTGACCTCCGGAACCGGCCGGAATTCTTCTTGATAGTTTATGGGTTGAAAATATTTTAAGCTATTTTGAGCGTCAAGAGAAGTATATAAGGGTTCTAATAATGGTTGGCCTTTTCTGGCTCTTTTGCGGTTGCGCCATTCCTGTTCCATTTCTTGAATATGACCGGAATCCGGTAACATGATCCGGCATAATTCAACCGTCGCTTTGGTAGCAAAAATTTTCTTAGAAAAGCCGTTTTTAACTAATTTCGGAATCAATCCGGAGTGGTCAATATGGGCATGGGTCAACAATACAAAGTCTAGATCAACGGGGTTAAATAAGAATTCTCGTTCATTTAAAGACCGAATCTCCTTGTTGCCTTGAAACATTCCGCAATCTACAATAAAACGATGACGTGCTGTTTCAATCAAAAAACAAGATCCGGTCACTGTTCCAACCGCTCCACAAAAGGTAATCTTCATTAATTCGCCTCCGTTGTTAATTTACAATCCACAAATTTAATTCATTATTGCTAATTTAGGCGGTTTCATAATTACATTTAGTAAGATTTCGATACAATATATGGTGTCCAGCCTAGATGTATCTATCAATATATTGTATCGAAATGATAAATTTAGGAATTATGAAACTCGTTCAATTAGTAACCGACTGTTGCTGATGGTCAATAACTAATTAGGGAAGTAAATTCTCGCTAACAATAATCGTAAATATTCTACTTTGTATAATATAAAGATTCCTTTGACAAACTCTAAACTCTCTGCTATACTAATAAATGCAGTTTTACGGGGTGTGGCTCAGCTTGGTAGAGCGTTCGGTTCGGGACCGAAAGGCCGGAGGTTCAAATCCTCTCACCCCGACCAGAAATTTATTGAACTCATCAAAGCCGTCAGGCTTTTTATTTTGTTTATTATAGAATATTCGTTGGAACGCTTATATTTCCTTTTTAAGATTATTTTGATTTCGATGTAATAAAAATGCCAAACTTTTAATGAGTTTGGCATTAATAAATTAATATAACCAAAGATTAAAACATATTTTTCCTACGAAGCAGTACTACTCCAACCAACGCTAAAATAATCGATAACCCAATTGTAAAAATAAAAGCATGAGGAGAGTGCTGCATTGGAAGCATCACATTCATCCCGAAAAAGCTGGCGACCATAGTGGGAAGGGCCATTACAATCGTTACCGAAGTTAAGAATTTCATTACAATATTTAAGTTATTAGAGATAATCGAGGCAAATGCGTCCATCGTCCCGGTTAGAATATCACTGTACGTTTGACACATCTCAATCGCCTGTTTGTTTTCGGTAATCACATCCTCAAGCAGTTCTTCATCTTCAGGATACATCTTCAAAATATGTGTAGTCAATGCTGTTTCCGGATCTATATTGGCCATGGGCGATTTGAGTTGTAAGCGGAGAAGCTTTTCCATGACGATTTCATTAGCCCGTAGGGAAGTGGTAAAGTAAACCAAGCTTTTTTGGAGGTTTAACAGTCTGATTAGTTCTTCATTTTTCATGGAACCATGCAGTTTGTTTTCGATCTCGCCTGATTTTTTGTCAATCTGTTGCAGATACCGTAAAAAATAGGTAGCAGTCTTAAACAACATCTGCAAAACAAAGCGGGTCTTTTTAAAAGTATAAAAGGACCGGTTCTTGCCATACTCAAACTCGGTGACGATCGGGTTCTCCTTTAAACAAACAGTCACCACCGAATGTTCGCTGACAATAATCCCCAAAGGTACTGCGTCATAATAGAGGGAACCATTTTCACCTTCGGAGATCGGAACGTTGATCAAGATTAATAGTTGTTCATCCTCAACCTCGATCCGGGAACGTTCTTCGGCGTCCAAGGCCGCTCGTAATAAGTCGGAGTTAATTCCGGCCGCGATGGAGACTTTTTTAAGTTCAGCTTCCGGAGGGTTGATTAAATTAATCCAGATCCCTTTTTCGGTTAAATCTTCAATTGATTTTAATTCATCGGATTCAGTAAGATAAACGCGAAGCATATGGCCTCTCCCCTTCCAATCATCAGTATAGTCCGTACCTCATTTACTAGTGTTCCATTGGAAGAGAAATAACAGACCTAATTGTATATGCAAATTAGGGGCTGAGTAAAGCGCAGTCTTCGACAATGAAACACCCAATAAATAACAAGCGGCTAATAAGTTCGTTAAATCGCCATCCGCTAGGGTCACTTTCCACTGTCTTCACCTGCCTCATTGGTTTTTTATTATACTGCCTCTTTCACTATATTCCTACCGCTACCGATTGTCAACCAATTTTTCATTAAAACAGGTTGCTACAAAACTCTTTGCTACCTCATTCTCATCCAGGCTGAACCCCTGGGCTGTTGTTAAAGATTATTTCAAAACCGGTTCATATGGGCTCTGTAAACTCTGTGGCCAACTCTGGTTATTTTTGTTCACTACTGATTTCTAGTTTTAATTTCTGTTCCTCTTGCTTCTTTTCTAATACCGCTCTAACCTCCAGCCCTTCACCGGCGTTAATTGTTTTTTCCCAAGCTTCATAATTGGCTAGGCTGATTTTGACTTTATGCAGTCCCGGATTTAACTGTAACTTCAAGGGGGTGTTCCCATAAAAAACATTGTTAATTTCCACATCGGCCCCCGGGGGTGTTGAATAAAACTCCACACTTACCTTTTCCGGGACCACCGTCCGCTTCAGTTTCATCCGGGCCGTTATTTCTTTAACCGATGATTCAAGGGCTTTTTGGAGTAGCGTCCGTTCCAGATAATCACTGGTAATCGTCATACTGTTGGTATTTAAAGCTTCATCCTGGGCAGTGGCCAAAGTCGCATACTCAATATTCCCGGTATTCATATCTAACACTTTGATATTGACCACGAGTTCCTTAATGTTTTTTTCCGTAGAGACCCCATAGCCTTTAAATTTAACGACTTTTTCCCCATAGGTCAGGACCGAACCGGTAATCAAAAAATCGGCCCCTAATAATTTACCGACTTGAACAGCGTTATTAGTAGAATCAACCAGCCCCGACATGGTAAAACCTTGTTCAGTAATGATCGCTTTCAGCTTGGTCCTTTCCACAACACTAAAAGCACCGGTTTTATGTAATAAGGTGCTCAAAATCTCCGTAGAATTTTCCTCAATACCGTGAAGATCTTTTCCGGTTTGGTCTGAAAAATCGACCACGGCTACGGTGATTTTCGAAACTTCCTCAGCAATAACTGTTGTTCCTAAAATAACCACACTTAGTAAAAACAAGCCAACTATTTTTTTGGAAAAACCCATCAAAATCCCTCCAGTTATCAATATTGTTCCATTTATGTAGCTAATTATTTTATATACTCACGGGAGTATTCGCGAGATACTCCGGAATATCTTCTAGTCACTCCGGAATGTTTCCGAGATACTCGGGAGTATCTTTGAGTCACTCGGAAGTGTCTCCAAAACACTCGGGAGTATCTTTGAGTCACTCCGGAATGTCTCCGAGATACTCGGGAGTATCTTTGAGTCACTCGGAAGTGTCTCCGAAACACTCGGGAGTATCTTTGAGTCACTC
>JAAYEK010000038.1 GCA_012728785.1 Bacillota bacterium
GTGATTGAGTCGGAAGAGCATGTGATGATGATGGCTGGGGAATTGAAGGATATCTCCGACCGGGTTGGGGTTAAATTGGTTTTTAAGGCGTCTTTTGACAAAGCCAACCGGACTTCGGTCTCGTCTTATCGTGGTCCCGGACTTGAGCAGGGGTTGAAAATATTAAGCCGGGTGAAACAAAAATATGATTTACCCGTTTTATCTGATGTTCATGAAGTTAGTCAGGTGGAAGAAGCGGCCCAGGTTTTAGATATCCTTCAAATACCGGCTTTTTTGTCGCGGCAGACTGATCTGATTGTTGCGGCGGGCAAGACCGGGAAGATCGTTAATATTAAAAAAGCCCAATTTAGCGCCCCGGAGGATCTGAAAAATGCCGTTGAGAAAGTATATTCCACCGGAAATAAGCAGGTTTGTTTGACGGAACGGGGCGTTTCCTTTGGTTATAACCGGTTGGTGGTGGACATGCGGGCCCTTCCGATCATGCGGTCTTTTGGGGTTCCGGTGATCTTTGACGGTACTCACAGCGTTCAGGAACCGGGCGGACTTGGAAAAACCACCGGAGGGGATCGGCGCTTCGTTCCATATCTATGCCGGGCTGCGGTAGCTACCGGTATTGACGGTCTTTTCTTAGAAGTCCACGACGATCCGGACCGCGCCAAATCCGATGGGCCTAATATGGTAAAACTGGCTGAGTTGGAGCAATTATTGAAAACATTGACGGAGATTGACCGAGTTGTAAGAAGTGCCGGTTGCCACAGAGACACAGAGGCACTGAGAAAGATGTAACGGACGATAGACAGAAGTGTTTTTTTAAGTAATTTTTAGTTTTAAAAGGAGAAAGAAACTCATGTCCCGGAATGAACAGGATCGCATTTATTTGGAACAGGCCAGGGAAGTGCTTTTGCTGGAAGCTGACTGCGTTAAGCGTCAGGCGGAACTTCTAGGAGAAGATTTTGTGAAGGCTATCGAATTAATCTTACAATGTCAAGGCCGAGTAATTGTAACCGGGATGGGAAAGTCCGGCTTGGTTGGGCGCAAGATCTCCGCCACACTTTCCAGCACCGGGACTCCTTCGTTTTTTTTACATCCCGGCGAGGGAATACACGGAGATCTGGGAATGGTCACTCCTTCCGATGTTGTAATCGCGATTTCACAAAGCGGGGAAGTGGATGAAGTTTTGGCGGTGCTTCCTACCATAAAAATTCTAGGAGCCCCGATAATCTCCATTACCGGTTCGAAAAATTCCAGTTTGGCTGAGAACAGCGATTTATCTCTGATAGTGGCAGTTGAAAAGGAAGCCTGCCCCCTAGGGTTAGCGCCAACCGCGAGCACAACAGCTACTTTGGCTTTGGGGGATGCTTTGGCGGTAGTGCTTTTAAATGCTAGAAACTTTCGGCCGGAAGATTTCGCCCTTTTTCATCCCGGAGGGACCTTGGGGAGGCGTTTGTTGCTGACGGTTGAAAAATTAATGCATACCGGCGATAGAAATCCGGTTATTTCTGAAAACAGAGTAATTCGGGACGCTTTGATCGTCATGACCAGTCATGGAAACCACGGCGCTGCGATAGTGGTAAATGAAAGCGGCGTTTTAACCGGAATTGTTACGGATGGCGACTTGCGTAGGATTTTAAATAAATATGAAGAACCTTTAACTCTTCCCATCGAGCAGGTGATGACCAGAGATCCGAGGACAATCAGTAAAGAAAAATTAGCGGCCGAAGCAATGCACATCATGGAGGATAAACACATCACGGTTCTTCCGGTGGTTGACCCGGAGGGCCGACCGGCTGGGATTATCCATTTGCATGATATCATCAAAGGCTTAACCGGGATGAAAGCATAGATATTGCATTTATTTAGGAGGATAAATGGCCAAGCGTTCAAAGTGTTTAAATCTAGTGGAATATATTTTATTTCGAATCTTGCTGTTTTTGGTGAAGATGTTTCCGATATCGGTCAGTTGTTTGATAGGGAGGCAATTAGGGCGGCTGGCTTTTTTGATTCTTAAAAAAAGAAGGCGGTTGACGATCTCCAATATTCGCGTCGCCCGGGAAAACGGTTTTTTTAAAACCGAAATAGACGAAGAACGTTTAGGGAAAAAAGTTTGGGAACATATTGGGATGATCGGCAGCGAATTTCTTTATTATTATGACCGAAAACCGAATCAGTTTTGGAAAGCGGTGCAATTTGAGGGCGAAGAAAACTTGAGGCGGATGTTAACCAAGAAGAAAGGGGCAATCTTAGTTTCCGGACATTTGGGCAACTGGGAATTGTTAGGCGTTTCTTTGGCTTTAAAGGGTTTTAGAATGAATCCGATTGTAAAATTTCAATCCAATGGTTTGGTCGATCGGATTATTCAAGATAACCGCCGTTCGTTAGGTATGAATTTAATCGATAAAAGAGGATTTTTACGCCCGATTATTGAGGCGTTTAAGCGCAATGAAGTCGTTTCTTTTCTATTGGATCAATCAACCTACAAGAACGGAATCAAGGTTAAATTTTTTGGGAAAGAAGCCCCGATTCCTCGTGGGGCTGCTGAGTTTGCTCTCAAAACCGGCGCTCCGGTTTTCACAGCCCGATGTTTGCGGGAAAGGCCAGGAAAATACCGGGTTGTGGTTGGTGACGAAATTAAGTTAATCAGAACTGGAGATCACCAGCGTGATGTGGAGGAAAATACGGCGATGTTCATCCGGTTAATCGAGGATGTGATTAGGGAATATCCGGAACAATGGTTATGGATGCATAAACTGTGGCGCAACAAAAAACCTTCAACCTCGGAAAATCCATTGTCTTGACATGCTTCAACCCATTATGGTAGACTGAAGAAGTTAAATTTTAGTTTACTTTATGTTTTTGGATTTGAAGGAAAATTAAGGAGGATACCGACCTTGAATTACTTTTTAACCGAAGAACAACAGATGATAAAAGATTTGGCCAAAAGGATCGCGGATGAAAAAATTGCGCCGCGCGCTTTGGAGCTTGATGAAACCGGGGAATTTCCATGGGATTTGATTAAAATTATTGCCGATGCCGATTTATTCGGAGTTTATCTACCGGAAGAATACGGTGGTTTGGGCGGAGGCGTTTTTGAACAGTGTTTGGTGGTGGAGGAATTATCAAGAGCTTGTAGTGGCGTAGCTGTCAGTTATGCCGCTTCCGGTTTGGGTTGTATGCCTATTATGGTACTGGGTTCCGATGAACAAAAGAAGAAGTACCTTCCGGATATTGCTTCGGGAAAAAGATTGGCTGCTTTTGCCGCTACTGAAGCTAATGCCGGCAGCGACCCGGCGGGAATGGAAACCACAGCTGTTTTAGACGGGGACCATTATGTGTTGAACGGGACCAAGCAATGGATCACCAATGGCGGCGAAGCCGAAATATATACAGTGATGGCGGTTACTAATAAGAGCAAAGGCGCTCGGGGGATCAGTTGCTTTATCGTTGAAAAGGATACACCAGGATTTTCTTTCGGTAAAAAAGAGAATAAAATGGGTATCCGGGCTTCAGCTACCCGGGAATTGATCTTTTGCGATTGTCGGATTCCCAAGGAAAATCTCTTGGGAGGTAAAGAGGGAATTGGGTTTATTGCTACTATGAAAACCTTCGACCGGACCCGTCCGGGCATTGGCGCTCAAGCTATTGGTATTGCTCAAGGCGCATTAGATGCGGCGGTTAAATACGCTAGAGAACGGAAACAGTTTGGTCAGTCAATCTCTTCTTTTCAAGGCCTGCAGTTCATGTTGGCGGATATGGCGACCGAATTGGAAGCGGCCCGGGCATTAGTTTATGCTACCGCTAAAATGATCGACTCCGGCGCTAAGAACTTCTCCAAGGAATCGGCCATGGCCAAGTTGTTTGCCTCGGATACGGCGATGAAAGTTACGGTGGACGCGGTTCAGGTATTCGGCGGATATGGTTATATGAAGGAGTATCCGGTGGAGAAGATGATGCGGGATGCCAAGATCACTCAGATTTACGAAGGAACCAACCAAATCCAGCGTCAGATCATCGCCTTGGAATTAATTAAAGAGCTGGCGTCGAAATAATTGAATAAACTGTGAGCGCCCTTTTTGGGCGCTTTTTACGGATAGGGAAGATTATGAATGAAGTGAGTAGAACTCCACCTTGCACTATACGACTTTTGACAACGCGGATGAACAACTGAAAGTTCAGCCAATTCGGCAAGGGTTTCACCCCAGCGCGCCAGGGTCTATAGCGCTGGTTCTCAGGTACCGACTAAGTGGACAAAATGATAATCTAGAAATATTCGATTATTATTTACAAATAAGCCTAACGATTTGGTTTAGTAAAGAACTGGAATTTGGGGGGATTTTAGAGTGAAGATCGTTGTCTGTGTAAAACAAGTGCCGGATACGACCGAAGTGAAGATTAATCCCGAAACCAATACTTTGGTCCGGGAAGGCGTGGCTAGTATCATTAATCCCTTTGATATGTATGCTGTGGAAGAAGCGTTGCGGATCAAGGAGAAACTAGGCGGGACGGTTACCGTCTTATCGATGGGTCCGCCCCAAGCTGCCGAGTCACTAAGAGAGACTATCGCCATGGGAGTCGATGAGGCAGTATTGCTTTCCGACCGGGCTTTTGCCGGGGCCGATACTTTAGCCACATCTTATGCGTTGGCGAAAGGAATCGAAAAAATCGGAGGGGTGGATCTGGTTTTCTGTGGTAAACAGGCCATTGATGGCGATACTGCCCAAGTAGGTCCGGAGATCGCCGAAAAGCTAGGTATTCCTCATGTTACCTATGTGAGAAAAGTTAATGAGATTAACGATAAAGAAATTATTGTTGAGCGGATGAACGAAGATGGCTATGAACGGGTACAAGCCCCGTTGCCGGCCTTGTTGACTGTTGTCAAAGAGATTAACGAGCCGAGGCTGCCGTCGTTAAAGGGAAAGATGCGGGCTAAAAACGTTGAAATACCGATTTGGACTGCGGCGATGATCAATGCTGATGCCGATAAAACCGGTCTTAACGGTTCGCCGACTTGGGTCAAGCGGATTTTTATTCCGGAGCTGAAATGCCAAGGGGAGATCTTTGAAGGGTCACCCGAAGAACAGGTAAAATCATTAGTGGACGCCATTTTAAGTCGGAAAGTTGTTTAGCTTCTAGCTGTTAGCTATTGGCTGTTGGCTTTGGGGTTTTGCTTTTGGCCCAAAACCAACGGCCGAGAAAGTTAGAGCTAGTAGCCAATAGCCAAAAATGGGGGGAAGACGATGGGAATCAAGGTGTTTATTGATAAGTGCTACGGTTGCAAGGTTTGCGTACCTAGTTGTCCCTTTGGAATTATTGAAGTTATTGATAAAAAAGCGGTTATTAAGGACGGTTGTAATCTTTGCGGCGCTTGCGTTTCAGCCTGTAAATTTAAAGCGATTGAGATAACCCGGGAAGTTGAAACTACCATTGATAAATCCTTATACAAAGGTGTTTGGGTCTTTGCCGAACAACGCGGGGGCAAGCTCGCTAATGTCACTTTGGAACTTTTGGGCGAAGGCCGGAAACTGGCTGATGAACTAAAAGAGCCTTTGGTTGCCGTTATTTTAGGTAAAGGGATAGAATCTTTGAGCAAGAAGTTAATCGCTCAAGGCGCGGACAAGGTTTTTGTGGCGGATGCTCCGGAGCTGGAGAGTTTTCTCGAAGATTCATATACGCAAGTGATCGTGGATTTGGTGAAGCAGGAACGACCCAATATTATTTTATATGGAGCGACCGCTATCGGGCGTTCGTTGGCCCCGAAAGTCGCCGCTAGATTAGAAACGGGTTTGACCGCCGACTGTACCGGGTTGGAAGTGGATGTGGCCGAAAGGAATCTTCTTCAGACCAGACCGGCTTTTGGCGGAAACCTGATGGCCACCATTCTCTGCCCGAACCACCGGCCCCAAATGGCCACAGTCCGTCCGAAGGTCTTCAAACCGTTAACGGAGGACTCCGCTAGGACCGGAGAGATCACCCCGGTTGATTTATCAGCCGTTAAATGGGATATCCGCTCTAAAGTATTGGAAGTTGTCAAGGAGACCGGCTATATTGTAAACCTAGAGGAAGCTAACATTATTGTCTCCGGTGGACGGGGACTGTGTGATCCGAAGAACTTTGCGATGGTGGAGGAATTGGCTAAAGTGCTCGGCGGCGCTGTCGGTGCATCCAGGGCGGCGGTTGACGCCGGTTGGGTTCCTTATGCTCATCAGGTAGGACAGACCGGGAAGACTGTTGGCCCGAAGATTTATTTTGCCTGCGGGATTCACGGGGCCATCCAGCATATGGCCGGAATGTCCTCAGCCGATGTTATCATCGCCATCAACAAGAATCCGGACGCTCCGATTTTCAAGATTGCGACCTATGGGATTGTGGGAGATGTGCGGGAAGTGCTTCCGTTGTTGACGAAAGAGTTTCAGAAGGCAATAGGGGCGTAAGGGCTATAGGAGACAGAAGATAGAAGACAGGAGACAGAAGACAGAAGTCGGAATAAAAATAATTTGCGTTACTGGATTTTGGTTTTATGCTTGACTAATTTTAAATCAAAAATAATATTCTGAAACGACCGGGGATAATACTTTCTTAGTATGAATTTCCGGTTTTTTTATAATAGCTGCAGAGACACGGAGAAGACTTTAATTCTCTGTGTTTTATTTTTAAGCGCAACTAATTATATTAAGTTGTAAATAAATCTCCAGCATATCCGGGATTTAATTTTTTTTACATTTTTTAAGAGGAAAATTGAGAAAAATGGCGAATAAGCTATGGGAAATTGTTATGCAATACATTTGGTGGTGAACGTCAGGTTGTTTGAGGTTTTGGAAAAGTTACATATATTATTTCAAGATGATAAACTCATTCGGAAGGACGGGTTTAGTTTTTTGTCCGTTAAAATTCGACAAATTTAATTAATAGTTATAGAAAGTGAGGTTATAGAAAGTGAAAGAATTTCTAAAGTTAAATCTATTATTGAAATATATCTTTGGACTATGCTTATTATTAGTATTGTTCTCATCAGTTGAGGCAGGTTCGAAAATAATAACCATTAATAATGATGACAGTGGCTGCCGTAATTATCACCGTTATATGTATTTTTCGAATAACAATTCAGCTAAAACTTACTTTGTTAGAAATACCTCTGAATATATCAATAACGTAAGCAATTTAACTACTAGACCATATAAAATTTGGGTTAAATACAAATATAAATTAAATAGTTGTAGTGAAGATGGTGTAGATTCTTCACCATATTTATCAATATCACGTTGCAATAAGAACGGAAATAAAATTTCCGGTACAACAACAAAGATTAATATTAATGATGGTGATTCAATTACCAATTATATTGATATTAATCCAAATCAAGGGTTACTTTTTGACTTTTACACAGGGAAATGGTGGGAATGGGAACATCATTTGTGGGGCCCTGAACATGATACCAGCGCATATAAAGGCTATGTAGAAATAACCTATCAATTAGACGAAACTGCTCCTAATACCCCAAAAGCTCCCCGAGTTATAGGAGGTTATATAAATGGAGATATTTGTTACGTTAAATATAACGAGAATATGCAAATAGTACTTGAATGGGATACAGTTTCAGATAGGGGGACTTCATTTGGAGGTTATACAATTATAAGCGAGATCAGTCATTACAATATATTTAGCATTCAAGGGGATATAATTAAATCAGAAGTTAAACCATCCGGACAAAATGTTGTTAGTTCTCTACTTAACGGGGGGGATTTTCCAGAAGGCCAAGAAATTGGTGTCAAAATCCAAGCGGTGGACAATGAGAATAATCAAAGCGATCCTGGTCCTATTCTTAAAATAATCGCCGACAACACTTCTCCCCAGGGTCCGACAAATCTAACCACACCCAACACAAATAACTGCACCAACGCCGATCCGGTGGTCTGGACCTGGAAAGAAGCAACTGACGACATCAGCGGTATTCAGCAATACCATATCGCCATCAAAGAAAAAGAAACCGGCGTGATTTTCAAGGAAGATATCGTCCCCGCCGATACTACTAGTTATAGTTGTTCCGGACTAATTGACCAAAAAACATACGAATGCTCAGTAACAGCCGAAGATTACGCCGGAAATCTCGGTGAACCGGCCTCGCATACCGTCAAAATCATCCGGACCGTCCCAGCGGTTACCTTACCGGAATATCCGATCAAACTGGATAACGGGACCCTTACCTTTACTTGGAACCCAATAAGCTTAGATGATTTGGGTCTTAAAGAATATGAGGTAGCTGTTACCGAAAGTGATAATCCTCCGGTGGCGGCCCAAGACTCCACCACCGGGAATACATATACCAATGGAAAATACTCAAGCCGGGAAACGTGGTACGCTTGGGTTAGGGCGGTAGATGTATTGAATAATCGCGGCGATTGGACCATGGCCGGGCCATTTCCGGGATTCGTTTTGACCGGTCCGGAAGACGGCTGGATTACCAATAAAAAGAACCATACTATTAATGTTACGCCTCGCAATGGGCAAGAACTTAAATATAAAGCAAAATATCAAACCGGCGGACAAGGGTTTGAAACCGATACCGTCCCATCCGGTCCCTTAAATATTGAGTTTCCCTTTGAAGCGGAATGGCAATGGTGGCTGGAAGTCAGCGAATATCAAAATGGAACCGAAATCAGCGCGACTAAAGTTATTACGGAAGGTTATACCCTTAAACTCGATCAAACCGACCCGACCGGTTTCCTAACCGTAAAATCGACGGACGGCGAACGAATCTGCACTGAAACCGAACCGGCCAATGAACAAGGTACAATCTTAACCGACCTGCAACTTAACGATCAATATGGAGTCAAAGGGATTACTTTTTGGAACGGTATGGAGACAACTCCATCGAATGATGCAATTTATTATGAATTCGATGAAATCTCCAGCGCCGGCATCCCCTGGGAACTCCCGGATCTTGACGGTGTCCACCAAATCAACATGTTGGTGGAAGATAACGCCGGAAATACCACTTTGGTATCAGCAGCGGTAGCCCTGGACCGGATCGCCCCCGGCGCGCCCCAAAACATCACCCACAGCTTCACCAACGGAGTGATGACCTTCAAATGGCTCCCCGGCGAACCGAATAGCGACATCTCCGGATACCGGGGCGTATATATACTGCCCGACGGGACCGAAACGCCCTTTAACGTCACCCCTTCCGAGACTAAGGAAGGACAATACCAAATCAATACCGGACTTAACGCCAACCAAGCGGTAATCTTTAAAGTCTGTTCCGTGGACCGGGCCACCAACCAATCGGAAATAGTCGAACATCTGGGCTGCACTCCGGCGGAACCGGGTGTACTGGAATACCTGGGGACCGGATACGACACTGCCGGAAACAAACACTACCTAACCTGGAAACTGGCGGAACCGGGAATTGCCGAAAATCATGTCCTTGAATACGGACAAATCGTTGGCGAAGAATTTACCCCGATTAGGGCGATAACTCCAAATGCCGACGGGACCTTTATCCATAACTCCACTGGACCAAATCCGGAGGACAAATTACAGCCCCATGCCACCTATAAATATCGTTTGGCAGCGCTTAATAAAGCGGGGGACAAGACTTATGAAGAACCGTTTGACCAAGAAGTTGAGAACTTAGCGCCGGTTAAACCGGAAATTAGTGAATTCGCTCCGGCGGGGTACGCCTCGGGGAAGGTCATCTTCGACTACCCGGAAACCAAGGATTACGACAACGACGCCCTAACCTATGCCGTTAAATGGGCCGAAGGGACCAACCTCCCTCCGGGAGCATATCAAAAGGCCGACTGGGATGAAGAATTAGGCAAATATACCGTTAATCTTGACCCCGGCAAACACGGCAATACCTACTCCTGGTATTTGGAGATCAAGGACAGCTATGGAGCTGTTACCGACACCTCCGACGACGCTGTTGAATTCATCTTAGACGTCAACAATCCCACCATCGCCTTGGAAAAACCGAAGAGCCTATATACCAACATGACCCAAATCCAAGTCAGCGTCAAAGACGACCTGAGCGGAATTAAGTCCCTGGTCTATCAAGTGGGGAATCAAGAACCCCGGACAGTCCAACTGACTTCCGGCAACGACGGAGAAAAGATTGGGACCATCCCCCTGATCGAAGGTCAATACAATCTGAAAGTCACCGTCCAAGACCAAGCCGGGAACAGCGCCAATGAGGACGTGAACAACCTTTGGGTGGACCATACTTTACCGACCCTGGAATCGGCAAGTATCGGCATAGACCTGCCGGCTAAAAACGGAGTCTACCTGACTTCCGGCAAAATCCCGACGACCTGGAAAGCAGCGGACGACAGCTCCGGCATCGCCGGAATCAGATATTGGATCTTAAAGAACGGAGATCAACCGGGTCCAGGGAAATACATCTCCCTTAGTTCCGGCTTAACCGAATATTCGCATAACCTGGAGCTGGCTCCGGACCAAATCAACGGCCAAACCTACTATCTGTCCTTAGCCGTCCTGGATAAAGCCGGAAACAGCTCGGCTACCTACCGGTTACCCCAAGGCTTCTTACTAGACACTACACCACCGGAAGTAGAACTGGTTCTGACCGGTCTCCATCCCAGCGGTTCCAGTTTGTATCTGACCGACCTGAAAAACTTGGAAGCGGCCTTAACTATCAGAGAAGAAGAATCGGACGCTACCGCAAGTTTCAACCTGATCGACAGCGCCGCTGAAACTACTGTCACCGAATGGGGCCAATGGAAAAAAGTAAAAAAAGCCGAATTGACTTCGGGTCGAAAATATCGGGTCGCGGCTAAAGCAGCCAACGGAGTGGGACTGGAAACCGAGATCCTCAGCGAAGAATTTACCTTCGACAACACGGCCCCGGTCATTTCCAAGCTAACCGGACCGGAACAAGCCTTGATCGGCGGAGAAACCTTTATTTTAGCCGTGGACGCTACGGAACCTGAAACCGGTATTGTTAAATACCGAATCGCCATCGGCGTCGAAGCGGGGGAGACCGAATTCAGCCGGATGCTTCCGGGAAACATTAACGGCTGGTACGAAGTGAACACCAATAGCCTCCAACCTCAAATAAGGCTGGAAACGCCGGAAATAGCCGACGGTGTTTACCATATTACCTTGGAAGCAGTCAACGCCGCCGGATTAACAACCCGATATAATGGGAATCCGACCTTGACCGTTAATAACCACCAAGAACGAATCATAGTCACCGATCAAGGACCCTACTCCATGTTCGCCGACAAGCTCAACGGCTGGTGGCGTTATACCGGGACAAAGCCGGTTACCGGTTATCGATTCCGAATTATCGACCAAAACGATCGAATAATTCGAGATTGGGAGAATACCGGCACAACAACGGCAACCTTAGACCAACTTCAACTGGAAAATCAGAATACATACCGTTTCGAAGTCAAGGCTTATTTCAGCGACGGGACCAACTCCGAATCCGGCTTCAGCCCCGGAGTGACCGTGGATACCACTGCTCCGGTAATCAACGAACTAAAGACGGCGTTATACACCACTCCCAATGACTTTGGTTTTGATTGGGCGGGTGACGATGATTGCTCCGGTATCAGTCAAGTCTTTGTAGCCGTCGGTACGGACTACAACCAAACCGACGTTACTAAGGGTTGGGTTCAAGTCAACGGCAATAAAGTCATACTAACCCGTGACGCCAACGGCGAACCGTTAAGCTTTGATCTGGATCATACCAACCGTTACTATCTGACCTTACGCTTGGTTAACGGTTCCGGACTGACCGCTGAAAAGGCGGCTCCAGCGGTAGTGGTGGATAATACGCCTCCGCCAATACCGATAGTCTATGACCAAGGCGGGTTCATCAACACCAAACCGGAACAACCTTTGGAAGCCCATTGGTTCTGGAGTGAGGCCGACCCGGAGAGCGGATGTAGCTATCAATGGACCATCCTTAAATACGGCGAAAAAGTCAATGAAGCCACTCAATGGAATGACGGGGACGCCACCAAACGGATCTCTCTAACCATGGACGACTTTTCGCGGGAACACGGCGAAACCTACTACATCGCAGTCAAAGCCACCAACGGAGCGGGACTAACGAGCATCGGGTATTCCGACGGGATCATGGCCGACGCCACCGCGCCGTACTTAGTGAAAGTGAAAGTACTGGACGCCGTCAACCAAAACGGCGACGAAGAGATAAACTATCTCACCGATAAAAATAAAGCGTTGCGGCTCTGGATCGACTCCTATGATCCGGACTCCGATATCGCCCAATATCTTTATGCCTGGAACATCCCGGAAGAAGTGGACCAAACGGAGCGGCAAACTTCCACCGAAGAACCGATCAGCATCGATAACCCGGAGTTAGTGGAAGGAGCAATCAACATCTTCCTGGGTGAAACCGTCAACCAGGCGGAGATCACCTCCCCGTCAGGTTATTCCACAGGAATCGTAGTAGACGACGGAGCGCCGCTAATCAAAAACGTCCGGGCCGGAGTCTCCGGAAACAATCTCCTCTTCGATTGGGACGCGGAAACATCGATATCGCCGGTAGTCCGGTATGAATACGCCTTTGTAAGCGAATCCAAAGTAAACTCCATCACGGAGGAAGACTGGAAGACAGCGGAAGATATGAGTCTGAACCGAAGATTAAGCCTGGATGCCACCGCCTATCAAGACGGTAGATATTGCTTAGTAGTCCGAGGATACAACGCCGCCGGAACGTATTCCCGCAATGACGGCGAACATCACGAATGGGGCATCAGCAACGTAATCACCTTAGATCGGACCGCGCCGGAGATAACCACCGTCGTGTTCCCCAAATGCGCGGACGAATCGTTAAAATTCAGCGTCAGCGCCATGGATGAAGGTTCCGGAATCGGCGGTTACCAATATACCCTGGGAACAGCAATTAATCCCTTCCAATTCAGCGGTGGTTGGATTGATTTGAACACCCAAGAGAGCACCGTAAATATTGAAATACCGACCGACGGAATTTCCCACAACACCGGAGTCTACGCCATGGTCCGGGTCAGAGATCAAGTAGCCCTTTGGTCCGAAGCCAAAGTCAGCGCAAAGATCGTAATCGACCATACCGAACCGGAAAAACCGTCCCTTACCTATAGTAGTTATGCCACTAATAAGCTGTTGTTGACCGGAATCCAATACCAAGCCGCCGACCCCGAAAGCGGTCTCGTAAACTACCGGTTGGCACTGGTAACGGAGATGGGCGGTACTTGGCTTGTTACCAAGGAAGATCAGATACCAACAACTCCGGAAGGGAACCCGGCCCAACTTAATTTGGCCATTGCCGAACCGGGGCTTACGGAAGCCGGAATTTATTACCTGGCCCTCCAGGTCCAAAACGGAACCGGCGATTGGTCGGAGATTGGCTATAGCGGATTGATTACCGTGGACACTATTCAACCGGTACTTGCGTTTACCCAAGCCGGGGAAACGTTGGTCATCAACCGGCCGCCCCTTAACATTGAGTACACCTTGACTGAGGACGCTCAAGTGAAATTCACCGTCACCGGGGCCGACGGGAACGCCAAGGAAGAGACCGTTGCCGGAGTAACAGGCGTCAACCAATATGTCTTTACCGAAGCGAAACCGCAAATCTATACCGTCACCACTATAGTAACGGACAAGGCGGGTAATGTGGGCGAGACTACCGAAGCGACCTTACAAACAGTCAGAGTTAACACGCCGCCGTTTGTCGTTTTGCCGAGTGAGATCGTAGTCCCGGTCGGTAAGACCATTACCATGAAAGCCCAAGTCAGCGATGCCGACGGTAATGAAGGGGACAGCTTCAGCTATGAGTGGCGCCCTGGCGACGGCGGCCCGGTTTTAAACGGAGCGGAGCCGGAATATCGATATATGGTCCTAGGCGAGTATATTCTTAGCTTAGCCGTGACCGACAAAGATGGCGGCCGGACTACCATTACCGCTATCATCAAAGTGGAAAACACTACCGGCGGCAGTTTGTTCATTGACGAGACCTGGAGCGGCAGCCATCGGATTTATGGGGATGTGATCGTTCCTGAAGGTATAAAATTGACGATTCAGCCCGGTACTGAAATTATCATCGACGGAGTTCCCGATGAGACCGGATATGATCATGCTTTGATTGTAAGAGGCACTTTGAATGCCGGGGCTGGGACCAAATTTACCTCGGTAACAGGGACCGCCGGAGGTTGGCAAGGAATCCTGGTGGAAGGGGAAGCAAATCTGGAAGAGGCAAGCATCGGTTACGCCGAACGGGGTGTGGCGGCGCTGGATGACGCGAAGGTTAGCTTGGAGGGTTGTGTTTTCGAGTATAACCTGGCCGGGGTTCATGCATATAAGGCCAATCCGGAGATTAGCTCTTGTGTGTTTAGGCATAATGTTTATGGAATCAAGGAAGATGAAAGCGGCAGGCCGGTGACGAAGGATTGCCGGTTTAGCGGGAATGGAGTGGACTATTACCACCTGGAAATGACGGAGATTGGTATGGAGCAGTTGAACGGGATGCCGGGGAATGCAGGGAATGTGAAGGAATAAGGGTGTAATGAGTTAAAAGCTTTTGAAATGGATATTAGGACCGTGAGGGTGAATATAAAAGCTTTGCCGGATTGGCTGATGCGCCGTGAAAAGCTGTGTATTGCTGCGTTGCTCGGTCATTGCGGTACTCACCGTACACGAGTACGGCTCCGTTCCTCATTCGGTCGCGCCTTGCACTACCCAACTTTTGACGACGCGAATGAGATAACTGAAAGCTCAGCCAATCCGGCAAGGGTTCATCCCGGCGCGCTGGGGTTTGGCACCGGACTACATAGTTTTCGGCTAAAGATGATACTCTTCATAGTGGAAGGTATACTTGAACCTAATCAGGCTAAAACCGGCTAAAATTAGAGGTAAAAGAGATATAGAGCATAGGAGTGTGAAGCCCCATTTATGGGGGTTGAAGTTGAAGGAGCCGTGGGCTTTAGCCCGCGGTGGAGCGAATGATTTAAAACCGGCTTTATAATAATACGATGTATTTTTGAAGATCGATTTGTAGGGGGAGTTCGAAAATGAAATTTAAACCGATTATGCTGGCAGTTCTGTTATTATCCGTAATCATGATAATGAATGTTGGGGCGGCGCCCGTGGGTGACCAAGAACAAATAACCATCGCCCAAGTTTTGGCCAGTCCTAATAGCCAAAGGGTCCATCCGGGAGTGTTACTGATTGATGCTAAGCCTGAGACCTATTGGGCGGTTAATCCCAACAGCGGCGAAGGATGGGCTGAGTTGAGGCTTAATCAAAGGGCGCTCATCCGTGGGCTGGAAATCTCGGGCAGCCTGGGTAATGGGAATAGCTTGGTTATGGAATACCGGCAGGAGGACGGTTATTGGACTACCTTCCTGGCCGGGAGATTAGGGAGCATACCTTCTAACGGCATAATCGATCTCTCCTATGATCGGATCATTACCGGAACGATTAGACTGCGGATTGCCGGGATCAACCCGGAACAGGTTCAGCTTAATGAGGTCAAAGTTTTGGGCCAACCGGCTCAAGATGTCTTCCACCGGATCAACCCCCGGTCCGTGGAAGCGTCGGGACATACATCGTATTTGACCAGAGCGGAATTTTTGAGCGACGGGAACACCAACACTTACTGGATGGTCAAGCCTAGATACCGTTCGGGAAACAACTGGCTTTTCGAAACCATTGAAACTTATTTGGGAATCCCAATCGACAATAACTACAACTTCAATTGGCCTAATCGGCCTTCGTACTACAATTACGGCGAAGTCCTTTTCGACCTGGGCGAGGCCCAAACCATCACCAATATCAATGTCTTTTTCACCAAGGACGCTCGGGGCGATTTGATCGTCGAAAGCGACCAGGGCGGTAAATGGACCAAACTGGGGGTGATCCCCAAACCGAATCAACCGGGTTGGCAACGGATGGTATTGAACAGATCGGCGGTCTCCAAGATCCGGCTCACCTTGGAAGCTACCGGCCATGAGTCGGTGGGCGGCATCGGCGAAGTGGAGTTTTGGGGACAGGGCAGTTACAGCGGAGACCGGCAGTTGGAAATCGGGCCGCAAAACGTTCCCCTTACCGCCCCGATCAACCGGGAATTCAAACTGAAAAAAGAAAATGCCAGGGACCACCGGCTTGATTTGGCTATTGACGGTTCCGGACAATCCCCGGCCCTTGAATTGAACGGTAAGCAATACATAGTAACCAAAAGATTCGATTTAAACGGACACGCCATCTTTAGCCTGCCCTTAATCGATACCATGCTTGACGATGAAACTAACTATCTCCGGATTAAGCCCCAATCGGGAACCTTAACCGGTCTAAAACTAACTCATAGCGGGGGCGGGGTCCAACCCCACCAAACCCCGGCCTTAAACGACGGACTGGTATTGACTCCCAGTTCGGGGGCTGCCGAACAGATAATTCAACTTAATCAAAAAACTCTGGTGGAGCAGGTTGAAATTTTCAGGGGAGAAACAGCCCCAATCAGTCTCTCCTATCAAAACGGCAATAAATGGGTAACTATCAATCCGGTAGTTGAAACTCCGGGGTATCTCCGGTATTATAACTCTTTCACCACCGGTCGCATTAGAATTAATAACCCTGCGGGGGTTGAGATTAACGAAGTCCGGGTTTTGGGTAGCCCCATTACCGACCAGACTCCGGTGGTCCGTTTGCTCCGTCCGGAAGATTATGAAGTCTTCGACTGTGATCAGTTATCCGACAAATATTTAGTCGGTTACACGGACAATCCTCGGGCTACGGTAAAAGTCAACGGCAAAGAGGTCTTTCAAATTGGCCATTACTTCGGTTGTCATTTGACGGCCATCGGTATCCCAACCTGGGAAGAGACCGAGGTTGAAGCGGTAGCCGTTGATCCGAATGGCAGGGTTGGCCGGTACAAAACCAGGATCTTGATAGACAAACTGCCCTGGTTCAACATTGATCAGCCGGAAAGTACAGTAACCACCGGCAACTCTACTTACCAAATCAGCGGAGAACTGAAGAAACCGAATAGTATTTTAAAAGTAAACGGCCAAACCGTGACTGGTAAAACCGGCCGGTTCACCAGCCAGGTTGTCTTAGCTGAAGGCCTAAACCTGATTAAAATCGAGTGCGTTTACGAAAAACCCGGTTCCAATAGCTTTACCCAAACCGGATACCGAAAAGTGGTCCGCCAGAGCGGTGAAATCCGGTTGCAGGTAAACGCGCCCTTGGACGGCAGCAGAATCTCCGCCCCGACTATAATAGTCAGCGGGAATGTATATGGTTCGGGGAACCCGAAAGTATGGGTGGGCGGCAAAGCGGCCTATGTAACCGGCGAAAGATTTAGCGCCACGGTAGCCTTGGTTGAGGGGAAAAATGAGATCGAAGTAACCGCCCAAAGCGGAGGAGCATCCGATAGTATCCGTTTAACCGTTTGGCGGGACACGGTTTCTCCCGTTTTGACCGTAACCGCCCCGACCGACCAGGCGATCATCAATAACGCTGCGGTAGCCGTAACCGGGACGATCAGCGATACATCGTCGGTATCCGTTCTGGTAAACGGGCTTTTGGCTGAGATGACCGACGGCCAATTTAGTAGGGTTTTAACTTTGCCGGAAGGCTGGAACCAAATCCTGGTGAAAGCCCAAGACGGAGCGGGGAATGTTTCGGAAAAAATCCTGAAGGTAATGGTGGACACGGAAGCGCCGTTACCATTCACTCCGACAGCCGAACCTTCCGGCTGGACCAATAACAACCGGCCGGTGATTAGTTTCGCTACCACCGACGCCACCAGCGGAGTGGACCATTACGAGATCCGGGTGGGCGAGGGTTCGTGGACTACCCCGGTGACCGGTCCGTACCAATTCACTACCGCCATTCCCGACGGTGAGCAGACCGTTCAGGTGAAAGCGGTGGATCAGGCGGGGAATGAGACCATTGGCGAGGTGAAGGTGTATATTGATACGGTTGATCCGGCGGTACCCGCAGACTTTGAGGTGATACCGGGGATAAATCGAGCCGAACTCCGCTGGGAAGACCCCCAGGGTGAGGTAAAAGGATATCGTATTACGCGAACACCGGCTTTTTCCGAGGGCGCTTTTAAAGAATTGTTCCGGAAAACTGATAATAATCCACTCAACAATTATATCGATCCGGATTTGGTTTCCGGTGCCGAATATATTTACTCCCTTCAAGCTATTGACCGAGCCGGTAATTACAGTTTCAAAACGATCCAAATAAAAGTCAAAGCAGGTGAAGTTTCTCAAGAAATCGGAACTGAGGGGGGCACGGTCAAGTTTGATAATTGTGAATTAGTAATAGCGGAAGGAGCGGTTTTAGAACAAGGACGGATAGTGATTAAAGAGTCCAACGCCGCCTTACCGGAAAATGAGTTTGCCGTAAAGACCGGTCCAGTATATAACTTTACCTTCTTCAATCAATCCGGAGAAGAAGTTCCGATTGAATTTGAAGAAATGGTTGACTTGAAAATCAATTATGCTGATTTGAAGTTATCGGAAGGATTTGAACCATCTAATCTAGGGATTTATTGGTATAATGAGGAAGGTGAATACTGGGAGAAACTAGAGTATCTTCAGATCGATTTGGAGCAGAAGAATTTGACTGTTCCATTAAACCACTTTTCCGATTACCAAGTGATGGCATCGGATTATGCATCGCCCTCTCTTGATTCTTACTATGACATGGGAATATCGCCTTATCAATCATACTTTCGTGATAATATCGAGTATGTCGTCCCAGAAAGTGGCGGCTTGGTGATTAGCGCCACTGATCTGCGGCTCCCGGGCAGAAGCGGATTTGATTTGATTATTAAACGTATTTACGATAGTATAGCAGAAAAACAAGAAAAAACTATCAACGGAAATAAGAAGCTAAACTATAAAGCGCCTTTCGATAGTTTTGGAAACGGTTGGTCGCTGAACATCCCTTGGCTGGAGTTGAACGACAGAGGCCAATTCATCCGGTTGCCGGAGGGTCAGACAATTTATATCGAATGGAAAAAAAAGACGTTCGAGTATCATGAGGGAACGCATTTTACTCTTAAAAAGGCTTCGGAAAAATATGTTTTAACCTTAAAGGATGGAACCAGTTATGAATTTGATAAAAAGGGGAGACCACTCCGCCAGATTGACTCCAGCGGTAAAAACAAGATTAAGTATGAATATAGTGATCGGGAGATTACCCGGATTACTGATTCTATCGGACGGATTATGCAATTTACATACAGTTCGTTTAAAAAAAGACGCCGGATTACTAAAATTAAGGTAGATAATCGGGAAATAAAATATAATTATAACGATAAACAACAATTATCCGGCGTAGAAGATCCATTAGGCCGAAAAACCGGTTATATATATGATATAAATAATCTAAAAGACATTACGTATCCCACCGGAGAGGTTTCATCTTATAAATTTGAAGATAAAAAAGTAAGTAAACATACATTGTCAGGTAAAGTAACCAGTTATAAATATGAAATGAATGAAAAACCAGAGAGAAATGCTCCTCGCAATACTTATATGTATTCTTGCCGGATCACTGTAGGTACGAAGACTATCATAAAGTCGTTCCAGCAGTTGGAAAAGAAAGGTAAAAAGATAAGATTAAAAACTAATCCGTATTATAGTTATTACCGGGGAAATCTTCAGATCTCAGAGCGCTTATTAGATAATGGGGTTGAAAAACAGAGGGTTACATATGAGTATAATCTGCCAATAAGGGCAATAACATTGGGAAATCATTACCATGGTGGAAGATATGCTTATTATACTCAAAACACTTATGATAGCTGGGGCAATTTAATAAAACGGATTGACGATAGTCGGGATCTTACCGAAACATGGAGTTATCATTCACATAACAGGATTAAAAATTTAGTAGGAACTCATGTTAGAAAAAACCATAATCCGGTAACGGAGATTGATACAACCGTAACAACCACTTACACCTATGACGACACCATCGGTAAACCGACCAAAATCAAAGTAGATGCCGGAACGGATACCTTGGAAACATCTTTGACTTATGATTCTTACGGTAATTTAAAAACCAAGACCGAACCCAACGGGCTAGTGTCGGAAATCTTCTATGAAACCGGTAAAAACGCTTTTCCGGAACGAAAGGTTTATTACAACATCCCGAATGAAGCGGGAGTTCCGTCCGATATTAGTTATTATTACGGATATAACCTAGATACAGGAATGAAGGAGTGGGAGACCGATCCGCGCGGATTCAAGACTTCTTATAAATATGACGATTTAAACCGAGTCACTAGGGTTACTCTACCCGACGACGATCAGGACGACTCGAACAATCCTTTCCGGAAATATGAATTTAACGACGCTGAAAACTACTGTGACTTTTTCAACGAAAAAGGCCAACAAACCCGGTTTAACTTTGACGGCCTAGGCCGGTTGACGGAGGTTATCAAGCATACCGACGGTGAAAGATATTCCGCTCAGGTAAGCACCGGTTATCATTATGACACTTTAGGCCGGATCGATCGGGTAACGGACCCGATGGGCCGAGTTACTATCTACGGTTATGACGGCTTGAACCGGGTTACTCAAGTTACTTATCCAGATAACAGTTTTGTCACCCTTGAATATGACGATGTCACCAACACCGTGACCATCACCGACGAGGAAGGCGGGAAGGTCACCGAACGAAGCGACTGGGCCAACCGGTTGGTGGAGGCGAAACAGATTTGCAGGTATCCGGATACTCCGGAGGAGATTTATACTTGGACTTTTGCTTATGACTCACTGGATAATAAGGTTCAACAGTTAGATCCATTGTTGCAACAAGTTGATCTTAAATACGATTTTTTGGGCAGGCTGGTTGAGACTAAGTTGCCTGCGGCCAATTTGTTGGTTCCCGGTAAAACCGCTTCCGAAATACTTCGGCCGGTATTGAAGTATGAGTATGACAAGATGGGGAACCGGACAGGAGAGACTAGCGCCAACGGTAATGCTTCCGGTAATCCGGATAAGTATAAGACGGAATATAAATATGATTTGTTGGGGCGGGGGACTGAGGTTATTACTAAAGCGACCGAGCTGGTCAATGGGACCCCGGTAGTCCATACTTATACAACACGGCATTATTATGACACCGCCGGGAATAAGGTCAAGACGATCTTACCCAACGATAAAGAGCTTACCTATACCTATTCGGCCCGAGGTTGGCTTCTTTCGGAAACCGATCCGCTGGGGAATACCATCCGGTACCAATATGACGTTCTAGGTAACAAAATTGCCGTAACCGACCCCCGGAGTAACGGGACTGACGGGAAATTCACCACCTGGTATGTTTATGACGACTTGAACCGGCTTTACCGAACGGTGTTACCGGATGGGACGCCGCCGAGCGACCCCTACGGGAATCCGTCGGGTTATGACAATCCTTATATGGAGATTGCCTATGATTTGGTAGGCAACAAAATCCGGGAGCGGGACGCCAACGGGGTGGAGACCGGTTATGAGTATGACTCCCGGAACCGGTTGGTTGAGGTTGTTGACAACCGGGGCCGAATTCAGAAGACTTATACGTATGATAAAAAAGGCCATCCGACTAAGGTAACGGATATTTCAAACAACACTGTGACCAGCGCTTACGACAGTCTGGGACGGCTCCGGAAAGTTACCGATCCTTTAACAAACTCGGAAGAGTATCAATACGATGCGGTGGGCAACAAGACCGCCGTAACCGATGCCAGAGGGAATACCACCAATTGCTCTTACAACTCCCTCGGTTGGCTCACCGGGGTCCGGCAGCCTTTGGGTAACTTCAGCCAATACCGTTACGACGCCAATGGGAATCTAGTGGAGTCTATCGCGCCGAATAATCTGGTTACCCAGGTCCGGTATGATGAAATGAATCGCTTGGTTGAAACTATCGATTCCTTGAAGAACTCAACCAAGTATTGTTATGACCCGGTGGGAAACAAAAGCTGGACTCGGGACCGGCGGGGGACGGAGTGGAATTATCAATATTATGACAATAACTTGTTGAAACGGGCCGAGGCGACCGGCGTTGACGGAACCACCTATTGGGTGGAGTATACCTACGACCAAGCCGGAAACAGGCAAACGGTGAAGGATTCGGGGAATGAGATCAAATACAACTTTGAAGGCGATATTTATCAGCCTGATCCCTTGAACCGGATCAATAACATTAACCGGAGTTTCGACGGAGCAAGTTATGGGACCGCCTATCGTTACAATTCAGCGGGTCTGGTGACGGGAATCAAATATCCGGAAGCTGCCGGTTGGGTGGAATACCAATATAACGACTTGAACCAGCTTGCCGAAGTCACCGGGTTTACCGCGCTCCAAGGGATTTCCTACCATGACGACGGCGCTTTGAAAGGCATCGACTATGCCAATGGGGCCAAGGCGGTTTACAACTACGACACCAACCGGCGGTTGGACGATATGAAGGTAATCGTTGGCGCTCAAGAGTTGCTTAATTTGGATTATACCTATGATGAAATTGGGAATGTGAAAACCGTTATTGATAATGGGAAGTTGAAAAGCTACGAGTACGACAAGAACAACCAACTGATTAAGTCGGTTACTCCCGGAATCTTCATGGAACCCACCCCAACTCCGGGAACGGCGGCTTTGAAGGTTGGCGACACACTTGGCAACGGCGTCTTTGAGTTTACCCCGATTCTTTCGGGACTGATGGGATTGGACTATCACGCTTCGAGCATCGGGATCGATTTTGGAATAGTGGCTCCGGGTGTGAAAAAGATTGAGCTGGTCCCGGATAAGGACTATTCGACTCACCGAATTAATGAGGATACTATCGCGCTATATGTTTCAAGCGATAACATCAACTATACCTTGATACCCAAAGCCAACTGGGAGTATCAAAAGGATGACCAAGGGATTATCACGCTGACACTCAAGGAGAGGTTGGCAACCCGGTATTTAAAACTGCATGTCAAATTCGACGAACGGGGCTGGGATTTCAAGCCGGTGAATAAGGCCACCTTCCTGAATGAAATCGCCAAGATGCTCCGGGTCTATCAGGAGGCGGATTCGCGGACTGAGGAGTATCAGTATGACTTGGCCGGGAACCGGAAGTTGCTCAGAGTTACTTTGGCCCGGACCCTTGATTACAATTCGCAGTATTATACCAATACCGATAGATTGAAGACCGATGGGAAGTATGCTTTTGTTTATGATGAAGCCGGAAATATGGTGAAGAAAGGAAACACCTTTACAATATCCGGCGATACGGTTATCTTTACCGAAACATCCGGCGAGGGTGTGGAGTATTGGGAGTATAGTTATGACTTATTGAACCGATTGATTAAGGTTACCAAGAATGGTAACATAGTAGCAGAGTATGGTTATGACCCGGAAGGTTTGAGGGTGGTCAAGAAGGCTAAGGGAGAAACTACTCACTATGTCTTCGAAGGTACGGAGCCGATTTTTGAAAAGAGAATATCTGATGGCCAAATCAAGTCCTTCGTCTATGCCTTGGGTAAACATTTGGCCAGGGTGGATGGAGCGATCGGTGACCCGGAGGTGAAGAAGTATTGGTATGTGACGGACCATTTGGGATCGGTCCGGGCGGTTACCGATATTGACGGCAAGCAAGTCTGGAGCGCTGATTATCTGGCTTTTGGGACGCAGTACATTAAGGACGGCGACTTCGAAGAACTCCATAGTTTTACCGGGAAGGAGTTTGACCCGGATACGGGGTTGCATTATTACAATGCCCGGTGGTATGACTCGGAGTTGGGGAGGTTTGTGAGCGAAGATCCGGCGGGGGACCCGAATAATCCGAATTTGTATAGTTATACCGGGAATAACCCGCTTACTCGAATTGATCCCACTGGAGAAGGCTGGGTTAGTGATACATGGAGTGCTATAACAAGCTTTTTTTCGAGTTTATTTGGCGGAGAAAATAGTAATACGGGAAGTATAGGAGGGAGGCCGGATGTTACACCTCCTCCCGGTAGTAGCTCTTCGGAATCTGAAAGTGATGAAAATGATGATATTGAAGGTAAGAAAGAGAATGTATATGTAGTAGATTATGATGTTCAAAAACAGATTCAAATGGACCGACGTCAATTGTTAGATAAAGTAAAAGAAGAACTTGATAAAGCAGAAAATGCTGAGTTGGGTAGTGAAGAATGGTCTCAAGCCATGGACAACATGGCCAAATACTTTGAAGAGATTGGTATTCTCAACGGTAAAGAAGAGTATAATATGGCCGCAATTAATCTGGAGAGTGCCAGAAAAACGAGAAGAGCAAATCCTGGTAAATGGAAAGATGCTAAGGAATGGTACAATCAAGCATTAGATAATTTACTAGATTTGGCGGGGTATGATCAATA
>JAAYEK010000039.1 GCA_012728785.1 Bacillota bacterium
CAACCTTGACCGTAAATTATTCTCTAAGATCAGAAGCAACAAAGGATATATGCCAAGCAAGCGTACAGCTATTGCTCTTGCCGTAGCGCTGAAATTATCTCTCGACGAAACCGACGACCTCTTGGAACGAGCGGGATATGCGCTCTCACATGCCGTCAAGTTCGATGTTATTGTGGAATACTTTATCGCAAACGGCAAGTTCGATGTTTTCGAGATAAATGAGGTGCTGTTCGAGTACGACCAGCCACTATTGGGAGGGTGAGAATGTATATATGTAATGACCCTGTATGTGATCCAGTTTGCGATCTTTGTTGGGTTTGTGAACATGACGAGTATGGCGTACCTACTGTTGTATAAAGAGCAAAAAAGGGGAATTTAGTGATGGATTAGGATATTGCGATGAATTCAAATGCAGTATACATGAGAAACAGCCGTAATGTCGCTTTTCGAGCGAACCTACTTCCCACGGGAATTGTTATTCTTAAGTCACAATAAAACTTAAGGAGGACATGGCAATGAAAAAGGGATTAACTGAATTGGTATTTATACTCGACAAAAGCGGCTCGATGAGCGGGCTGGAAGCAGACACCATTGGCGGATATAACTCAATGCTTAAAAAGCAGCAGGTAATTGAAGGCGAATGTCACATTACAACTGTGTTGTTCGATAACAACTATGAATTGCTCCATGACCGGATTGACATTAAGGCGGTCAGCCCGATTACCGAGAAAGAATATCAGGTTGGCGGATCGACCGCACTTCTTGATGCAATCGGTATTACGATTCACAAGATCGGCAACGCCCAGAAGCACACTGCCGAGAATTACCGCGCCGAAAAGGTAATGTTCGTGATTATCACGGACGGCGAAGAAAACTCCAGTCGTGAATACTCTGCAGAAAAGGTAAAAGCGCAGATTGAAAGGCAAAAAACGAAATTTGGCTGGGAGTTTATCTTTCTTGGTGCGAATATTGATGCAGTTCAAACAGCCAGGAGCTTCGGGATTGCTCCTGACAGAGCGATTGATTATCTGGCCGACAGTGAGGGGACGGAACTGAACTTTAAGGTAATGGCAAGCGCTGTGGCGACATTCCGGGAGGCGGGAACCGTTGACGAGGCTTGCTTTGAGGAAATCCGCAAGGACGTGAAGCGGCGAGGAGGTCGTAAATAATGCTTGGAGCGATTATAGGAGACATCGTAGGCTCGGTCTACGAGTGGCATAACATCAAAACAAAAGACTTCCCACTGTTCCGCGACGACTGCTTTTTCACAGATGATACAGTGATGACCATAGCCACAGCAGACGCTCTAATGAACGGCGGCGAAGTCGATGATTTTATTAACGCATATAAAAAGTGGGGACGGCTATATCCCGACGCAGGATATGGCGGCAGGTTTGGAAGTTGGATTCACTCTGGTGACCGTAAGCCCTACAATTCTTGGGGTAACGGTTCGGCGATGAGGGTTTCACCTTGCGCTTGGGTGATGAATTGCGGATTCTATGGGCGTACAGGTTGTTGGCCATCAAACGGTTGGGAATGTGTAACAAAATCTGCTGAGGTGACGCATAACCACCCTGAAGGTATCAAAGGCGCACAAGCTACCGCAGCAGCGATATTTTTGAGCCGGTTCTACGCCGGAGGTCACGCTTTCGATTATTGCCAGCCGTGGTCGCTTGAAGAGTTGAAAGCGGAAATGAAAAAGTTGATAGAATCCAATCTTGGATATGATCTATCCCGGACGCTTGACAAAATTCGTCCAACCTACCGCTTCAATGAAAGCTGCCAGGATACTGTGCCACAGGCGATTATCGCATTTCTTGAAAGCACGGACTTTGAAGACGCAATCCGAAATGCCATTTCTCTCGGAGGCGACAGCGACACGCTTGCAGCAATCACTGGCAGCATAGCAGAGGCCGCCTATGGTGTGCCGGATTGGATAAGGGACAAGGCTTTAGGTTATCTGGATGCACCATTGAGAGATGTATATAATCGGTGGACAGCATACAAAGAAAGCAACTAAAATTTGGGGAGTGCAACAGGAAGCAATCTTTAACGATTTACTTTGGGGCGGCAAGATTAGAACACTTATATTGACTTGTTCCCTCGAACAGATGAAATCCGTTGAACTGTTCCCTCGAACAGAACATCCCCATAAAATCCACTATTGACCTATTCCCTCTAACGGACAAAACGAAAATTACATACCCGACATCAATCTGATGCTATCGTTCCATGTGGAGTGCGTGGCGAGAGTAACAAGGATAAAAGATTGAGTAGCTGAAAAGCCTTGAAATGAAGGCTTTTCAGCACATATAGGTGCGAGACCCATTGAGCGAAAATCATGATTATTTCGGTTCGAGGAAACAAGTCCATAGGGGCGGTTTTTGATAGTCAAGTGGTCAGGTTGGATGTTGGCTAAAAAACGTTGCTATTGTGCGATATATTAGAATTTGGAGGAATAGGAATGTACTCACTTTTACTTGCACTTATTTATATAGCTTTTATGAGCCTTGGACTTCCCGATTCGCTTCTTGGCTCGGGATGGCCTGTTATACATAATGACTTGAATGTTCCGATATCTTTTATGGGAATCATTTCTATGGTCATATCGGGAGGAACGATTGTATCAAGTCTTCTATCAGATAAGTTGACAAGAAAGCTCGGTACTCGTATTTTAACTGTAATCAGTGTATTTCTTACGGCGATTGCTTTGTTTGGTTTTTCCTTTTCGAATCAATTCGGGATGCTCATCGTATTTGCAATTCCTTACGGTCTTGGCGCCGGGGCAATTGATGCCGCATTGAATAACTATGTTGCCCTCCACTATACATCAAAACTCATGAGTTGCCTACATTGCTTTTGGGGCGTAGGAACGATTGTCAGTCCGTTTGTCATGAGCTATGCTTTAACAAATTCGACTTGGAACAACGGATACCGCGTTGTCGGTTTCATTCAACTTGGTATCGGTCTACTTCTCCTTGCCACTCTCCCTGTCTGGAAAGCCAATCGGCAAAATGTCGAAGATAATGCAAAAAGCATCGGATTAATCGGTGCACTGAAAATCAAGGGCGTTCCTTCTTTTCTAATCGGCTTTTTCGCATATTGTGCTGCAGAAGCAACTGCGATGTATTGGGCGAGTACCTATCTGGTTGAAGTTAAGGGCATAACAACAGAACGGGCAGCTCAATTTGGTTCACTGTTTTACATAGGGTTGACCGTTGGCAGATTTCTCAGTGGCTTTATTATGGATAAGCTCGGTGACAGAAAGATGATTATTCTCGGCACTTCCATTTTATCCTGCGGGGTTATTTCCTTGCTGATTCCTACGGGGAATCCAATTGTCCCACTTGTCGGATTTATCATTATCGGATTCGGTTGTGCGCCAATCTATCCCTGCATTATTCATTCCACGCCGAATAATTTCGGTGAAGAGAATTCCGGAGCGATTATCGGGATTCAAATGGCAAGCGCCTATGTCGGTTCGACATTTATTCCGCCGTTATTTGGACTTCTCGGTACTTTAATCAGTTTCGCAATACTTCCCATGTATCTCTCCGTTTTTATTATAATAATGATAAGTATGACAGAATTGACATTTAGAATCACAACAAAAAAAGGCGGCGAGGTTTAATTTGCCGATTAGACGCACCGCGTAAGTCAGATTATAAAGACAAATTCCAATTTGCATGTCGGCTGAAATGGCAAATAACCTACTTGTATGAAGTCATCTAAACGTGATTGGGGCGTTATAAATGCCAATAAGGACCAAAAGGAGAGAGTCAACTAATTGACGAATATATTGGCATCAGATTAAGCGGCGCTACAAATTTTATATGAAAGCGGGGATACCCATGTGGAATGATTTCAAACAATTTGCGATGAAAGGTAATATCATCGACCTGGCCATCGGCGTCATTATTGGCGGTGCTTTTGGAAAAATCGTCACATCGCTGGTGAACGATTTTTTGATGCCTATCTTCGGTCTGATACTCGGAGGTTTAAACTTTTCCGGCTTACAACTTCAAATCGGTCAGGCCGTTATTAGATATGGTGTCTTGATTCAGAGCATTGTCGACTTTTTAATCGTTTCTTTCTCTATCTTCTTCTTCATCCGTCTGCTAGACCGGATAAAAAAGAAAGAGATTGAAAAACCTCCGGTCGAAATCAAGCCTACGAATGAAGAAATACTACTGGCCGAAATCCGAGATCTATTGAAAAAAGATAAAGTTAAGTCAAGTAAAGATTGAATTAACCCAAGTTATTATTATCATATTCAATATTAATAGGTGTCCAGTATAATCGCCTAGACCTACGTTTAGGTGATTTTTCGTTTTCGACATTTACAGCCTTTCCTGTATATTGTCACCGCATACTCCGCCGTCTTCTTGGAGCGAGGTGTTTGCATTCGGAGGAACTCCTTCTTTACAAGTCGCCATAATTTCATTAAAATATAACCATCTCCAACACTATTTAGCTATTATGATCATGACCACGAAGTCACCCACCCCGGCCCTCCGGGGCACATGAAAGGATGAAAACTGGACATTTATACCACGAAGGACACGAAGAACACGAAGGGGAACGGAAGAATAGATTTTCTTCCCCCCGTCTTCGTGATCTTCGTGGTGGTAATGTATTCAATATAATTCATGTTGTTTGGTATTTTCTAGATAGGCCATATCCCTATTATCTTGCGAAAGAAGGAATCTAAGAATGAAGCTTGTTTACAAAGGAAAAACTAAAGATGTCTATGCGCTTGAGGACGGCAATTATCTACTTAAGTTTAAAGACGATGTTACAGGTGAGGATGGTAAGTTCGATCCCGGCGCCAATACGGTGGGATTGACAATCGAGGGAGTTGGAAGATCGGGACTGAAGTTGACTAAATTGTTTTTTGAAAAATTGACCGAAAAAGGCATCCCTTCCCACTACATAGAGGCCGATCTCGATCAAGCCGCTATGATTGTGAAACCGGCAACAGTATTTGGCAAAGGAGGACTGGAGGTCATCTGCAGGTACAGGGCGGTAGGAAGTTTTTACCGCCGCTATGGTAAGTATGTAATGGAAGGACAGTCTTTGGATGCCTTTGTCGAAGTTACGGTTAAGGATGATCAACGTCAGGACCCCCCAATTAGCGAGGATGCCCTGGCAATGCTGGGAATACTCTCCAAGGAAGAATACACTGTCCTAAAGGATCTTACAATAAAGATCTCCGGCATAGTCAAAGATGAACTTGGTAAGAAAGGCATTGAACTATATGATATTAAGCTTGAATTTGGCCGGGTAGGGAAAGACAGGCAGATTGTCTTGATCGATGAGATCTCCGGGGGAAATATGAGAGCTTATAAAGACGGCGTTTATATTGAACCGCTTATGCTGGAAAAATTAATGTTGCAATAGTGAGCATTGTCCGAAGGTTTTAAGATTTGCCGATTGGGAGCAAAACTTAAAACCTTTTTTGTTTCTTGGAAAATCCTATTGACACTTTAAGTTTTGCTAAAGTATAATAAATTTATAATGGATACTAAATTGCAATAATTACAATTTAGTAATTTCTACAATTAATCGCGTGGTGAGTTTTAATGAAAGCATCTTTTGAAGATTTGAAGGAAGAATTAAAGATCCGACATATTAATCTATCCCACCAACGGCTAAAGGTTTTGGAATATTTAATCCAAAATCAGTATCATCCCACCGTTGATCAGATCTTTACCGAACTGCATCAGGAGATCTCGACCTTGTCAAAAACCACCGTCTATAACACACTGCGAGTTTTAGTCGAAGCAGGCTTGGTGCGGGCTATTAACATCGAAGATCACGAAACGAGATATGATATTAATGTTGAAAACCACGGACATTTTAAATGTGAATCCTGTGCGAGAATAGATGATTTTCGCATTGATACGGATTCTCTGGTATTCGACGATTTAATCAATTTCGTGATCAAGGAGAAGAATGTCAATTTCAAAGGGATCTGTCCGCGATGTCTTTCAATGTCAAAATGAAATCAAGTGAAGGAGGTAATATTATGGCGAAATATGTATGTACCGTTTGTGGCTATATTTATGACGAAGCCCAGGGTATTCCCGAAGCAGGTATTGGGCCGGGTACAAGGTGGCAGGATCTGCCGGATGATTGGGTCTGCCCAATTTGCGGAGCTCCCAAAGGGGAATTTGAGAAACAGGGCGAGTCCATCCCAGCTGTAGAAAAAAAGCAGATACCTATAACTAAGATTTCCCCGGAGATGAAAGAACTGTCTTCATTGGAAGTTAGCGCTCTTTGTTCGAATCTGGCACGAGGCTGTGAAAAGCAGTATCAGCCGGAGGCAGCAGCTCTCTTTACTGAACTGGCCGATTATTTTAAAGCGGCTTCGGCTCCAGCCCAAGATCCGGATTTTGACCAGTTGCTTGCCTGTGTCGAAAAAGACCTGGAGGAGGGTTTGCCCAATGCTAATGGGGCAGCCTCAACAGTCAAGGATCGCGGTGCCCTTCGTGCTCTGGTTTGGAATGAAAAGGTGACCCGTATTTTAAAGTCGCTCTTAACCCGCTATCAAAAAGAGGGCGATGCCATGTTTGATAAGACCGGGGTTTACGTCTGTACTATCTGTGGCTTCGTTTATATCGGAGATAAACTACCGGAGGTATGTCCGGTTTGTAAAGTACCAAACTGGAAATTTGAAAAGGTGGAAGGGAGGTAGTGCCAATGTCTACAAAATATGCAGTAAGAAATATCCGTTTATGTACCAAAGACTGCTTATGTCTTTATGTTTGCCCGACCGGAGCAACCGACACCGAAAACAGCATTATTGATGTGGCGAAGTGTATCGGTTGCGGCGATTGTGCCGATGCCTGCCCATCCGGGGCGATTTCCCTGGTACCCACAGAGTATCCTTTGCAACAGCCCAAAACTGAAACCGTTATTAGTGCATTGAAAACATTGCTCCGCAACAAGGCCGAACAGGAGAAGATCGCTACGGGATTACCTGGGAAGTTGGCGGTTGCCATCGAAAAGTCCAACCGTATTATGGCGGAGGATCTTCTCCGTGAAGCAGGCTATATGTTGCCCCAAAGCCAAAACACGAAGCAATTTCTACAGTCACTTCTGGATCAAAAGCAACCGGAGAGTTTCCCAAAAGAGGTTGTGGAAAAACTATTAGAGATTATCAGTCGAAATGAGGAGGATAAAAAAATGAGTGAAAACAAAACTTTGGCAAATTTGATGGAGGCATTTGCCGGGGAATCCCAGGCCAATAGAAAGTATCTGGCTTACGCCAAGAAAGCGGAGCAAGAAGGAAAAATGAATGCCGCCAAATTATTTAGAGCAGCCGCCGATGCCGAAACCCTTCATGCCTTAAAAGAGTTTGAAGTGACTGGAAAAATCAGTTCAACCGCCGACAATCTGAAAGATGCTGTTGCAGGTGAAACCCACGAGTACCAGGAGATGTATCCGCCTTTTGCCAAGGAAGCCGAAGCGGTTGGGAACAAAGCTGCGCTCATGGCCTTTAACTTTGCGATGAAAGCGGAAGAAGTTCATGCTAAGCTTTATCAGGAAGCATTAGAGAATCTTGACCAGACTGAAGAAGTATTCTATTATCTCTGCCCGGTCTGCGGCAATATCGAAAAATTTCAGCCTGAAAAATGTAGTATTTGCGGTGTGCCAGGGGGAAAATTTATTAAGTACTAATTAAATTAGGGCTATTATAAACAGAGATAACGTATTTTAATAGGGTGGCATATGCCACCTTATTTCTTAAAGAGGTGTAAACTTATGAAAGTAATCAAAGTTACGGCAGGAGTTATAACGGATGATAACAAGGTTTTAATCACTAGAGGCGCGCCAAAAGAAAACTTTGCCGGGGGCTGGGAGTTTCCAGGTGAGAACTTCGAAGGAATGTCAGCTTCATTTCTTAAGAATTCGGGAAGAATCGTAGGGAAAGAACTGGATGTACCGGCTAAGTTATAATGTAAGATGTTGATTTCGTTTAAAAAATACCTTATATTGTAGATCTAATTGGAGTTGAACGATATGCAACAAATCTATCAGCGGTTACGGTTGACGATTATTCTTTTTTTAGTAATCATTTCGCTTTTTATATTTTTTGGCATTTACCGACCGCTTACTAAAGAACTCGAACACGAAGTGCTGAAAAGCTATCAGCTTATTACATACAATAAGCATCAGGTGCTGGAAGAGTATGTGATGAGCGTCAGATATAATGCGGCTTCTCTTTCAAGCCGGTCGGTAATCAGGGATATGCTGGCTGATTATTTGGACGGGAAGGTGACCTTTGCAGAACTTAAAGCATTTACCATTCCACGTTATACTGATGGTGTTGCGGTTTTTGAACAGTTGCGATCAGCAGCGAGAGTTGCAATCGATGGCCGGGTGATCCATTCGATTGGAGTTGATGAGAGTATTACTAACTTCATTCGCTGGGATGAAAAGAAGCTAGTTTCTAGATATATACCCGAAGATAAGCTTGTCATGGTACAATCCCCGGTGAAAAAGGGCGAGCAGATACTAGCCTATGATCTGATATTTAGCGATGCCATTCCAATCATTGCCCAACTGGAGGAAGGCCTTTATGAACTGACGTTCCTTCAGGAGAAGCGTAATCAAGAAATGATGGTGGCTGATGGCAGGATCAATTCTTATATTGACAGCGAACTGCTTGAGGGAACCATAGTCATTAGTACTGCTGAACCGGTAGTTTTTGACACCGTGCGTAACTTGATGGTCAATATCAATATCAGGTACTTTTTGGCCTTGATTATAATGTTTATAACCATCCAGTTTTTGATTGTACGTTACATTAGAGGATTTATCAAGACTCAGCAAAGGCTGAAGGCTGCTGCGGAAGAAAGGGAAAAAGAGAGAAACCGTTTGATTGAGGAGATGAACAAAGGGTTTTTACTGCTTAAGGTAGGCGAAAGCCCTCCGGGTGAGTTCGGGGTTTATGAGATTGTCGATGTAAACCGTACTTTTGAAGCAATGATTAATATGGAGGACGGGATGCTATTGGGAAAATCCCTCGCTCAAATTATACCAATGAAAGCTGGCCGTGGGATTGAACAGATGATTGCTACCATGTCGGAGGGCGAGTCTAAGCAGTTCGAATACTATATCGACGGACTAGAGTGTTGGTGGCAAATGTCGGCTTATCCTCCCCAAGAAGGTTATTTGGCCATAATCTGTGAAGATATCACCGGGAAAAAGAGTACTGAAGCAAAATTAAAAGACAGTGAGGAACGGATGGGCGTAACCCTTGACGTGACCGGGGAAGGCCTTTGGGACTGGCGCATCACGGAGGGTATGGTTTATCATAATAAGCGCTGGTGCACAATCCTGGGGCTGGATGATAGCTATCTTGCCCATAAGATGGAGGAATTTGCCAATCGGATCCATCCTGATGATCGGGAACAGGTGCTGAAATCAATCAATGAAGCTATCGAATCCCAGGGAGAATATTTCAGCGAGCACCGGATGATTCGTCATAACGGTAGTGTAATCTGGGTAGTAGATCGAGGGGTCGGGGTCAAAAATTCAGATGGTAAAGTGGAACGGATGATCGGGAGCATTGCCGATATAACTCAGCGCAAACAAGCACAGCAAGATTTATTTATAGAAAAGGAAACTTTTCAATCGACACTTTTATCGGTGGGAGATGGAATTATTGCCACCAATGTAAATGGAAGGATTACTGTACTCAATCCAGTGGCGGAAGAGTTGACCGGATGGAACCAACAAGAAGCGATCGGCAGAAATATCGATGAGGTCCTTAGGTTGGTCCATCCTAAAACTGGAAAGCCAATTAAATGGAGAGAGTCGGTAAGTCTCAAAAATCAGCCGACTAAAGGTAATGATAATCTGATATCGCTTGTATCCCGTTCTGGAAAGGAACTTACTATTTTTGAAAGTATTGCTCCCATTCATCTCCCCGATGGTGAGGTCACCGGTTTTGTCATGGCATTCAAAGATGTAACCGAAGTATTCGAAAAACAAAAAAAAATCGAATACCTGAGCTTTCATGATGAACTCACGGGGCTATACAACCGGCGTTACATGGAAGATGCGTTGCATCGATTGGATACTAATCGAAACCTTCCATTTACAATTATGATGCTTGATTTAAATAATCTGAAATTGACTAATGATATCTTCGGCCACGAACTAGGGGACAGTTTGATTAAGAAGACAGCAGAATTATTAGGGAATATTTTTAGGGTGGAAGATATTGTCGCGCGGATAGGGGGCGATGAATTCTGTGTTCTGATGCCTAAAACATCGCTGGAAGTGGCCCAGGCAGTTAAGGAAAGAATTCAGAATGAGTCATCCCTTTATCGGGTGGGGTCGGTACGGTTATCTATAGCTGTGGGATTTGCGGCAAAAACGAAAAAGGTGGAGCAAATTGAAGCTGTGTTGCGAGATGCCGACTTTAATATGTATCAGGATAAACAACAGCGGAGACAAGAGGTCTCAAACGCCATTCCCAAGCTGGTTACCAGATTCTTAAAGCCCTGAAAGAACACGAAGCGTATGCAGAGGCCATGATTACTCCACCAAGATTAACGAGAGATTAATCATTAAGGCCTGGAAAGTTCTTGGTTATAGCAAAATTTTCAAACCGGCTTACGGCTTATTTCGCGTTATCCTGAAACATGTTTAGATGATTAGGTTCGGGATTTATTGATTATTGTTATCCGTAAATGGTGACCTAGAAGCGATATAATTTATATCTAGAGTCCGGCAAAGATCTGAGGGATTGGGATCGCTAGTCCTGTAAAAGCGGTTGAACTAATCGTATCCTCCTCCCGGAAAGTGGTTACTTTGGCAATATCCCTTTCCGATGTAAAGGCATATTGGATAAGGTTTTTTTGTTCTAAATCCACGACCCAGTACTCCGCAACCCCACTCTTCATGTAGAGGTTGAGTTTCAAAACCAGATCCTTGCCCTTGGTCGATGGCGACAATACTTCGACAACTAGGGTTGGTATGCCTTCATATTTATAGTCTTCGTTGATCTTGTCCAGATCACAGATGATAATAATATCCGGTTGGACAACATTCGGATCTTCCTCGAACTTGGTCGCAAAACCATATAGCCTAACATCCAGCGGCGCCGTTAAAGGGCGGCATTTCTTTCCCCTGAAGTAATTATTGAAATGCCAGGAAATTTCGTTCACTACCATCTGGTGGTTCACTTTTGGCGAAGCCAAGAGATAGATCTCGCCATCGATCAGTTCGTATCTTTGGTCGGAGGATTCAACCAGGGCTGTGTATTCCTCATAGCTGACCTTTCTGGTGGTTCGATATTCCCTGGCTTCTTCATGGACGAGAAAAAAGTCCGGCTCAGTAAAATGGGTAAGTTTAGCAACACTCTTGCCGTTTTTGACTACGATGATCTCTTCCTTTTCGGCTAGAGATAGATACTTTCCGAATGCGTTCTGTAAATCCGTAGTGCTAACTCTCATAATACCGCCCTCCTTAATTTTATGGCTAAAGTTTACCATATAGTAGCTAAAAAGTAAATAGAAATAGCTATAAATTGGCTTTAATATTAGCTACTATTTTGCCGTTAAATCTCGGATTATTCTTTCGCTCCGATTCTTTCCATAGAGTAAATAATCCATTCAATATTATTGAATAAGGGTGTATAATCAATATGAAGTAATCGGGGATTAGATTAGTCAGTAATGATAAAATTTCGAGCATAATGAAACAACAATCTATGAAAAAAACACAACTAAATTGGTCTGATTTTAACCGGGGAATAAAACAGGGGATACCTATTGCCTTAGGTTACATCCCTGTCTCCTTTACTTTTGGCTTGAAGGCGGTCAACGGCGGTATCCCGGTTTGGATCGCTATTTTGATTTCATTAACCAATCTCACCTCAGCGGGACAGTTCGCCGGGGCCGGTTTAATAATAGCCGGAGCGTCCCTTTTTGAGATTACCCTAACTACATTTGTGATTAATATCCGATACATGCTGATGTCGCTTTCTCTTTCCCAGAAAATTACTAGGATGCCGCTTTACAAAAAATGCGTCATGGCTTTTGGAATTACGGATGAGACTTTTGCCGTAGCTTCTCTAGGGAAAACAGAAGTATCCTTCGCTTATATGATGGGCCTTATTACTTGTCCCTATTGGGGATGGGCTTTGGGAACCGTGTTGGGGGCTGTAACCACTTCATTACTCTCGGAGAAACTTCAAAGCTCGATGGGAATAGCTTTATATGCTATGTTTATCGCGCTTTTTGTCCCAGCTTCCAAAAAATCAAAAGCTGCTTTGGTAGTAGTGATTGTGGCAGTGTCATTAAGCTCGGTTCTGAAATGGGCGCCGTACCTAAATAAAATATCCTCCGGATGGAGCATAATTATTGCTACAATTATTGCCTCGACAATCGGAGCGGTTCTCTTTCCAAGGAAGGAGGATAACTTTGACTAAAACATTGGTTGCTGTGATCTTGATGGCGGTAGTAACTTATATTCCAAGAGTTTTTCCGATTGCCCTTTATAGACGTAGAATTGAATCTCGGTTTTTTAAGTCGTTTTTGTATTATATACCCTTTGCAGTTTTAGGAGCAATGACTTTTCCTGGGATTCTGGATTCAACCTCCGATTTTTACAGTTCACTGGTGGGGATGATGGTGGCGCTGATTTTAGCCTATTTTGAACAGGGGTTAATGAAAGTGGCTTTGGGTGCGGTGTTAGCCGTTTATCTATGTGAATTGTGGTTTTAGATGAAAACACTTGAAATTGTGGTGGTAAATTCATTGTCAAGCGGTTTAGCATGGAGGCGAGGCCCGGGGAGGCTGACCGATTTTTTAACTATAATCATAGTTAACCCAAACACATGTTTGTGATAGAATTCTCTTGGAAACAAGTTATGATAATGAAGGGAGATACTATGAAATTTAGCGGGCCTGGTCTTTTACGGATATAAACCGGTTGGTATAGGGTGTTAGTGATACCGTATTATTGATTGTGTCCAAAAAGATTGAGAAATCGATTTGATGATCGCGGTCATAATCAAATGTTTCATTTATGGATCCATTCGATTTGGATGAATCCCTTGTTTTTTTCGGAAAGTAATCCGGCGAATACAGGTTGATGCGTGATATTTTGATAGTTCCGATTAAATATTGCTGTAAGAAGGGTTTAGAGGATGACAATATAACAAAAGGGGACCCTGCATTTGAGAGTTTCTTCATTGCTCAACTATAGGACTAATGAAAGGAAATACCAAGTTTATGGCGTAAATTAAGAATGAAGAAATTAATTGTCCATGGATGCTGATAATAAAATCTGAATGGAGGACGTTGGATGTTCAAGGAAGTGGAGGATGTTCATTTATATTGTAAGAAACATGACATCAAAATGATTGACTTTAAAATGATTGATCTAGATGGACGATGGCGTCATTTAACCATGCCTTTAACTCGTTTTAGTGAAGATACTCTTAAAAACGGAATCGGTTTTGATGGTTCTAATTATGGATATGCGCCGATTGAAAAGAGTGATATGGTTTTTATTCCCGATTTGACTACCGCTATGCCTGAACCATTGGTAGAGGTGGCCACTCTTTCGATGATTGGCGATGTCTTTGTCATTGGTTCATCCCCCCGGCTTTTTGAACAATACCCCCGGGCTATTGCAGCGAAGGCTGAAGATTATATGACTTCTCTAGGTGTGGCGGATACAATGAAAACAGGACCGGAGTTCGAGTTCTATTTATTTGATCATATCGCTTATAACGTATCACCGCATCAATCAGGTTATGAAATTGATGCCCACCAAGCCCAGTGGAATACAGGCGACAATATAAAACCAAATCTAGGGTATAAGATCCCCCTAAAAAGCGGCTATCATATTACGCCGCCAATGGATGTTTCCTATAACCTGCGCAGCCAGATAACTCTGCTTTTGGAAGAGCGGGGCATCGCTGTGAAATATCATCACCATGAAGTGGGTGGGCCCGGACAGTTAGAAATAGAAGTAGAGGCCGGCCCGATGCGGAAAATGGCTGATGCCACAATGCTCATCAAGTACATCATCAAAAACCTGGCGTATAGTCAAGGAAAGACCGCAACATTTATGCCAAAGCCTTTGTTTGGTGAAGCCGGTAGCGGTATGCATGTACATATGCACTTGTTTAAAAATGGAGAGCCGGTTTTCTATGACCCTAATGGGTATTCGGGATTAAGCCAAACGGCTCATTATTTCATCGGCGGATTACTCGAACATGCCCCAGCCCTTTGTGGTTTCACCAATCCGAGCACCAATTCTTATAAGCGCCTTATTCCGGGTTATGAAGCTCCGGTGTCGATTTGCTATGCCACAGCTAATCGCAGTGCAGTGATTCGGATTCCTGATTATGCCAAGACCCCTTCGGATAAACGATTTGAGATTCGTTCGCCCGATGCCACTTGTAATCCGTATTTAGCTTTTTCCGCCATCTTAATGGCTGGACTGGATGGAATCAAACGGAAGACAGATCCGGAAAAATTAGGATATGGACCCTTTGATCTAAACCTCTATGACCTCCCTATAGATGAACAGAAAAAAATAAAAGCGCTACCCAGAAACCTTGATCAGGCTCTTGATGCTCTTGAAGATGACCATCAGTTTTTATTGGAAGGAGATGTGTTCCCCAGGAGATTAATCGAGGTCTGGATCGAACGGAAACGTCGCGAAGGGAAAAAAGTCAATGAAATTCCTCATCCGTCGGAGTTTGAGTTGTACTATGATTTATAACCACAAAATCCCAGTATAAGGAGACTCTATTTTGTTAAATGAAACCGCCAATTTGGCGGTTTTTGCTTGGGGTCGATGGGAAGCTTTAAATTGGTAACAGTTACTATGGGAGATGGGGCGACATTGATGCTGGTCTTACGTTAGAAAAATTAGAGGTTTAAAGTATGGAGGGGAGAAGATTGAAGCGCAAAGTGAAAATGACCGGGATTATTCTGGTGGCGATCTTAATTTTGGTCTCATTGATTAGATTTACTACGGACCAGTTTGATCTGGCTAAGGAAAAAAAGGTGATGATCGGGTTTGAAACCTTAATGGATAATAAAGAGGTCGGTGTTGAAGAGATTATTCAATATGTCAATCAGAATATTGATACTGTTTCTAGGAATGATGCCGCCACTTTGGTGAAAGGGATTGAGCGGATTCAAAATGCCAATTTGCCTAAGTGGGAGAAGAGGTTTGAGAATGAGGCGCTCCAGAAGGAACTAGCCCAGGTTTATCAGGAGAATGGTTGGAGTTTAGACGATTTTAAAGGTATCCGGGATGATAAATTAAAAACGATTGTGGTTGAAGCCATCAGTAACGGTTATAAGGTAGAAACGGCGGAAGGCTTTTTCTTCCCCGTAATCGATTATGATTTCTATGACCAATATCATCAAGCAGTTACCCTGGACTTATCGACTTATCTAGAAATTATGGTGGTGGAGTCGGACCGGACACCGGTTAAGGACGCGGCGTTGATGATCAGTTGGGAGGAGATCCTGAGCCGGGCCCTTCGTCAGGAGGAGTTTATCAAGGAGTATGCCGCTTCGACCCAGGTGGAAGCGATGGAAAATTTGATAAAACGCTATGTTACCTTTGCCTTGTTCGGGTGCAACAACACACCCTTATTCAGTTATGAGAACAAGGAAATAGTCTTAGAGGCCAAGAAAGCTTTTTTGAATCATCCTTGGAATGAGGAGAGGGGGAGTTTTTCAGCTCTGATGAAGGAATACCTTAAGGTACTGAAGGAGAATGAATACAAACTAACTGAGGAAGTGGATAAATTCAGAAAGAAGGCGGTGGGCTCATTTTAAAATAATGGTTGGCCTTTGGTTTGTATTATTAGGTAGTCCTCTACACCGGCTCGTCAGGGTGAGTCTACTCCATGCGGGAGTTGAGAAAATTGATTGGGCAATAACTAATGAGGCTTATTAAAGTCAACTAAGAAAAAGAATAATTGTGATCAATAAAACTAATTCAATCAATGCCAAAGATCCTGTCGCTAGAAGAAAGTTCTTTAAAATGGTTCCATTGAACCAGTCCCAGTTCTTTAACACACCATAGTTTGCTAATCCATCCGTTGTCGAAAAGGTAATTAGCGCTACTGTAATAGGCCAGAGGTACCCTTTGATGATAGCGATACCTACTAAGCCGCGGGAACCGATATGTCCAATAAGGGCCACCATTCTTTCGATGGGGAATAGATTTCGTGCCAAAAAACAATGTTTGGCAGAGATTTTCCATTTTTTAACCGTTTCCGGTTCCCGTTTTTCAAACATTCCATAAATCGAAATTACTAAAAGTTCGGTTACGCCGGCTGAAACTGCATAGAGCATAATGTCGGGGATATCAACATTAGTAGTACCGATAAATATCAATGCCAGCGCAGCCAGGCCAAGTTCGCTTACGGCGGAGATGATCCCATTAGTTATTGCCTTTGCCAATAATCCGGATTTCGATAACAGCAAATTTCCTTGCCAGGCAAGGACGATCTTAATTCCAACACTACTAATCCAGACTAGGAAACCGTAAAAGATCCATGCGATCGATCCGCCCCAAATAATAAAGGCGATTGGTAAGGTTATCGCCAAGGTCAAAAGCGTTAACCAAGATACCATTGGATTAGCCGGGGATTACCGTGAATCTCGCAATAATAATCATGCGCCGGTTTCCTCCAATATCCATTCGGGTGGGGCGAACTGTAGCAAGTCATGGTTGGGGTTGGCGAAAAGCATGACTTTGTTTAGATTACGAATGATTTCACTCAGTTCGATAATCTCAGCGGTGGTTAGCTTTACACCGGCATGAAATACCGGTCACGCCAGCAGAGCCCGGGTATTTCATTAAATACCGGCCGGCGCTTTTTAGTGCGAAGAGTTTCCACCAATTTTACAAGGGGCGCTTCTCCTTCGCCTCGAATAATAAAATCTACGGCGGACGAAGTAAAAACATGTTCGGTATATTGGGTGGGATGGATACCCCCAAGTACCACCGGAAGATCAGGATATTCGGTTTTGATTTTATTAACTACCAACCGGGCAGTGGGCCAGTTCAAAGAGTTGGCAGAAACTCCGACTAAATTTGAGGAATTGGCCTTTTTTAGGATCAGAGCTTCGTCAATCCGCCCTAGGGCGATGAGGTCAAGCACTTGATGATATCCTCTAGTTTCTCAGAACTGTCATTTTTAGCTATTGCTACGAAGGTAGCGGATTGTACCGCGACTCGGACACCTACTTGTACCGCGGGAATGGTGCCGGGCCGGGTTCCGACTCGGATTGCAGGTGAGACTCCGGGAGTAAAACCGGCATCTAAATATTTCGGATCTCCACCGTAGTCCTTTAATGTTTGGTCAATGGATTCAGGTGTGATTTTCGCCTTGAAATGTTCGGGAACGGTAATTCCGCAATCCCCAAGACAGATGACGGGTTCCTTTTCGAATGCTTTTCGATATTCCTGATTATGGATTAAACTATGGACCATCGCCGCTAATTGGGCCGGATCGGCATCCACCTTAATTTCGGTTGTTTCCAGCAAAACACGATTTCCGCTCACGAAGATTCCTCCTTTGCGTTAATTGAAAATCAGGTTTTTTCATCGGTAGTCTCCCAATTAAGGAATAAATATATACAATTCCTTTCCTCGTCAACTATCCGCGTGATTGGTCGTGACATCTGCCAATCTCGGTTCCGTCGCCAACTGGTTGATTAAGCCGCTTACCATGTTGGGCATCGCTTGCCGCCATTGTCGGCGTTTTGATTGAAGTTCCGGCGAGGCTGATATTGGTCGGAATTGCAAATAATACGAAAGGCTGGTTTATGCAGTTATAAAGTGAAAATTGAAAAGGGTAAAAACAAACCCATTGAAAGAATTTGATTTTACCCTTTACAATTTATAGACCCCTTGAGTTAGCAGTTATTCACTAGTCGCCGCTGTCTCTTGTTTTCGAGGATTAAATCCGGCCGAACGGGCCAGGATGCCGAGTTTTTCGAGGTAGTCGGGGGTGTCGGCTAAAGCTACTTTGGCGATGCCGCGCAGGTCGGAGACGAAGTCGGCCAGCTCATCCAGTTTTTGGTCCCGGAAGCGGGTGGCCTGCTCGGACTCGCCTTTTTCTTTCTTTTGACGCAGCTGTTTCTGAATGACTTCTTTTACCATCTCGTATTCCTCTTTGAGCTTTTCCTCGGGGTAACCGAATTTGGCCATGACCTCCAATAGTTGCGGATCTTTGAGGATGTTGGCGTAAAAGGACACTGCCTGTTCCTGCCAGCCATTGAAGCTTGGTTTGCGGACCCCGTAGAGCATGGCCGATTGATCGGCTTTGTAGAGATTTTTCAAGACGATCCGGGCGACTTTGAGGGTCTTCATGTACTGTTGGTCCACTTCGGCCCAGAGGTTGTTGAACTCCGTAGTAGCCGCCACCTTTTCGCCGGTTTCTTTTTTTTGGGCCAGATTCAGTTCAAAAGCTTCGTCGTAAAGGGTTTTCCCGGTCTGAAGCATGGCCTCGTCGTACCCGTAACCCGCCAGGGCGGTTTTGACGTCGTTGTCGGAGAGGGCGTTTTCGATCATGGTTTTAGCGTACATGAGGAAGTCATTAACTTTGTTTCTGGATACACTCATATTAACCAGCTCCTTTTATTATTTTTTTGATTTTCATCCTTTTTTGCCGTTCTATCATTATTTCCTGTCGTTCTTCCATTGTTTCGGGTCATTCCATGAATATTTTGCATCGTTTTATAATTATTTTGACTCGTTTAATCATTATTTCATGACGTTCTTCCATTATTTCATGACGTTCCATAATTATTTCGGGTCCTTTGATCACTTTTCTCCGCCGTTTAGTCATTATTTCGAGTAGTTTTATGATTCTCTCAAACAATTGGATGTATTTTATGGTTTGATGTTATTGGCGCTAAACTTAAGTAGAGTTAATTTTTCTCTTTTCCCTTTTAAGTAACTGTACTACTCGTAATTTTTTTCCAGATTCCTGCAAGAGATTGAAAGAAATTTGATTTTTTTGACTCATTTTAGTTCTCCTTTTCTTTATAAGATTTTGAAGTAATTAGATATTCAATATATAATTTACATCTCCTGCCATGATTTTAATTATTGGTAAAAATAAGGATATAAGGGGAGGTAGAAGGGGGGAATTTTTGGGGGAGTTTAGAACGTAAATTTGATGTTTTCCAAAATTACTATTTACAAGTCGAACATTTGTTTGTAATATATGAAATAGTAGAATAGTAGTTGGAGTGAAATAAATGAATCAGGACAATACAAGAATTATTTCTGAGGGAATGGCTTCGCGGTTATTACCTTTAGGATATGAATTATTACCGGGAGTTTCTGAAGTTTATGAACTAGAGTTAGCATATCTAGAGAGCCGACTGCTAAATAAAGAGGAAATTCTTCGAAACGGAGCCTATTTTACTTGTGTGGATAATAGATATACGCAACATTATTTGATGTGCAAAGGAGAACCGATTAAATTACCACAGTATTCATCATCAAGATTAAAATCTTTTTTTCAAATAAACCAGTTTAAGACCGGATATGCTACCCACGGATTGTTTCCTTATCGAGGAAAATTTCATCCCCAAATGATTAAAGCATTGATTAATATTATGGGTTTGAAACGAGGAGATTTGATCCTTGATCCGATGATGGGTTCGGGTACGACTTTGATAGAGGCCCGATTAATGGGAGTACGGTCAATTGGTATTGATACCAGTCCTTTTTGCCGTTTTATGACTCAGGTTAAATTGGACGGCTTGACAATTCCCCTTGAAACCATTAAAAATGCTATAAACGATTTCAAAGTGATTTATAACTGTTTTGCTTTAAAAAATGAATCAAAATTACCTGAGGATTATAGCCCGCCTTCGATATATAATTTTTTACTCCTTGCCTATCTAGACAGCGTTGGTTATTCGGAGCGAAGTCAGAAAAAAAGCCACTTAGAACAATTTAAAGCTATCATCGAACGATATGTGTTTGTGGTTGAGAAGATCCAGCAAAGCATTATTGGTACGGAAAATGAACTTGCCGAAGCTGTCGCAATTGAAGGAGACGCTAGATGTTTGACTATGGATGATCATAGTATCGATGGTATACTTTTTTCTCCACCATATAGTTTTGCGATTGATTATTTAAAAAACGATTCGTATCATTTATCCTATTTGGGTGTTGATATTAAACAACTTCAGGAAAAAATGGTTGGTTTACATGGGCATACTTTTCGGGAAAAATTTGATCTTTATCTTAAAGATATGAAGACCATTTTAGCCGAATGCTCCCGCGTATTAAGAAAGGGGAAATTTTGCACGGTCATTATTGGGACAAATGAAAATCAATTAAGTAAGATTCTTAAAAAGCCTGTCGAAAAAATAAAAGGTTTAGATGAAATAATAATAGAACTTGGTAACCTATTCGGCCTAAAATTAGTTCGAAAAATTGAAAGGCAAATAACCGGAATAGCTAATACAATGCGTACTGAGTCTATTTTACTATTACAAAAGGATTAAAATAATTTATACCAGGGACCGCCCATCGGTCCCTTTGGGTATGCGTGGTACTTGATCACTAACTCCGTCATGCTCGATAGCAATCACAGCTAATAGGCCTTCATCAACTTTTAAGGAACGCCATAAATCAAAGTAAGGTTCGATTTCGGGAAAATTACCAACCCGATCGGTTAGATATTTGTACATTTTTCTGGTGGGGAGTATCAAAACTCCTCCGATGAGGATTTTTTTAAGAATTCCCAATGCCATTTTATTAAGAGCGCGATGGCTGGAGGAGATGTTTCCGGTTTCCCATTCCACACAAAATAGTCTGTTCCCAACTTTATAGGTGGCATCAATTGGGCCCGGTTGTTTTAAAGTGGCAATATCAATTTTTGTTTCCAAATCCCATCCCATTGCGGAGAGATGTTTCATACAGGCTTCTTTGATCGGCTTAACGCCATTTCCCTCGCCGCGGGCTTTTCCCGGTTGGTCAAAGAGAGTGAACGAACCGGACCCGATCGGCCACTCTATTTTATGTATTGCTTGGGTGATTTGTTTTTCTATTGATATCCATTCAGTTGATTGAGAGAAGTCTCCGGTATCTATTAAACGTTCAATTCGTTCAATTTTCATTTTGATCACTCCCGTATTTCGATTCCATTACTTTTTCTATTTCTTTAATAAAATGATTTGGTTGATATCCAAGACAATTAGCTAAAGAAAATAGTGTGGATAAAGTAGGGTTGCGATGTCCTCTTTCAAGAAGGCTTATATATGTTCGGTCTAATCCGCTATGGTCGGCAAGCTCCTCTTGGGACCAGGATTTTTCTTTCCGAAATTGTTTTAAAGTAATACCAAAAGCATGTAATAACTCCATTTTTGATCCTCCTATTATGAATAGACTAAAACAAAACGAGACTATCAGTCTACGGACTATAGTCTACAAAAGCTCTTAACAAAATGTATTGGACGTGTTATTATTAAGATAATATTGGTAAGGAGACAGGACTGAATGAGTAGCCTTTTTGAAATTTTAGGAGTAAGCAACGATATTCAATTGAAAACTTTTTCGAAGATTTCCGGCATTAGTGTTTCAAAGTTAAAACATTATAACGATTCTAAAACTTTTCCATCCGGCAATGATCTTCAGAATATCATAAAGGCTGCTGGGATTGATGAAACAGAACTCAGATTAAAATTGGGCGTTATCAATAATGCGCTACTTGAGGTAATTTGTAAGAATGCTGCCGAAATCCATCGCTTAATCGGAGAAATACCTAATAATCATGTTAATTCTGAATATGAACAAGCCTTTAAGACTTCCTATGGAACAATGTTTCAAGGGGATTGTTTGTCATTAATGGACAACATGGAAAAGGAGTCAGTTGATCTGATCTTTGCCGATCCGCCCTTTAACTTAAACAAAGATTATGAATCCGGGATTAATGATTTGAAAGACGAAACCGAATATTTGGCCTGGACTGAGCAATGGGTTTTAAAATGCGTTGATCTTCTTAAAGATGGAGGGTCAATCTTTATTTGGAACCTGCCGAAGTGGAATACCTACATATCTTCAATTCTCAATCAGTACTTGACTTTTCGCCATTGGATCGCGGTGGATATTAAATTTTCCTTGCCGATTAGAAATAAGCTTTACCCCTCCCATTATTCACTCTTGTATTATGTGAAAGGCGCAAAGCCAAAAGTCTTTAATGAACAAAGAATTCCTCTGGAAAACTGCAGACATTGCGGGGGAGATATTAGAGATTATGGCGGATATAAGGATAAGTTGAATATCAATGGAATCAACTTGACCGATGTCTGGTATGATATTCCTCCGGTCCGTCATAGTAAATATAAGAATAGGGGCAGCAATGAGCTTTCCTTGAAATTATTGGAACGGGTCATCAGCATGGCTTCCAATGAAGGGGATCTGGTCTTCGATCCCTTTGGCGGAAGCGGCACAACATACATTGTAGCGGAGATCTTGAAACGGAAATGGATCGGTGTCGAGATCGGAGATGGTTCTTTAATACAAAAACGTTTTGAAGAAATTGATACTCAAAGGGAATATATCAGAGAGATTCAAAAGAATAAAAATACTTTATTTACTTCGGAAACTAGGAAAAAGAGGATTAAGAACGGGCATTGGTTGCCGGAGACGTTGAAGAAGGTTTCCAACAATGAACAGCTTGAGATTAATTTGAAATAATAAATAAGTGTTAATCTAATTTAGGCTGGTTAAAACGCCGAACTTAAGGCTGGATAAGTGAAGCAACAGATATGGACCAAATTTAAGGCGAAATGTACCAGAATGCCGGTTTCGATCCTTTGGGTTTTGTGGTAGGCATAGCCGTAACCGATTCCGGCTAAAGCGGCAATGAACACATATTTCAAGCCGCCGCCGTAATGTCAATGTCATCAGGTTATCGTGGTAAATTATGTCTAAAGGAATGCCAACTCATTCAGAAAATTAGGCTATGAGGTGTTGCCGATGTCTCAAGTAGAAGCTTTAATTACTCCTTCAGTTTTACGTTGGGCAAGAGAACGAGCAGGATTTAGTTTATCACAAGCTGCAACAAAACTTAAAAGGTCTCAAGAAGAGATTATAGCTTGGGAAAGTGGTGAGAAAAGGCCAACAATAACTCAAGCTAGAAATGCATCCGAACTTTACAAACGTCCTCTTGCAGTTTTTTATTTACCTGAACCTCCAATAGATTTTGATACTCTCAGAGATTTTCGTAAACTACCGAATGAAGATATTCGTATGTTTAATAAAGAGCTTTTGGATGTAATTAGGACAGCTTATGAACATCAACATTGGGTAAAAGAATTTTTAAGGGAGGAAGGGGTCTCCAGTTTATCGTTTGTTGGAACAGCAACTTTACATGATAACCCAAAATCAGTAGCTGAACAGATATTAAATGCTTTTGAAATTTCCCCTGATGAACAATGTAAAACACAATCGAGATATTATGCTTTAAAACTTTGGATCAGAAAAGTTGAAAGTAAAGGGGTCTATATTTTTCGAGGGGGTAATATTGATTTAAATTCATGTAGAGGATTTGTTTTGTCAGATAATGTGGCACCATTTATATATCTTAATTCTGATGATGCATATGCAGCTATGATGTTTACTTTAATTCATGAATTAGCTCATTTGTGGTTGAATTTGAGTGGTGTTTCAAATTTAAACTCAATAGGTACCTTTGTTACACTAGAAGATTCTAATATTGAAATGTTCTGTAATCAAGTTGCTTCAGAAACACTAATTTATTCTGAAAGATTTGAAACCGAGTTAAACAAGCTAAGCACAACGATGAAAATTGAAGATAGGATTGAAAGGATATCCAGAATATTCAAAGTGAGTGAGGAAGCTATTGCCCGAAAGATGTTACAATATGGCAATATTTCAAACAAAAAATATGAAGAACTAAGACAGTATTATCAAATAAGATGGGATGATTTGAAACGGATTAGAGAAGAAAAGGAAAAAGAACGCGATGGAGGCCCTTCTTTCTATGTTACAAAATTATCACATAACGGATATCTTTATACACAAACAGTTATCGGTGCTTATCTTAGTGGTAAAGTTTCAGGTAGGGATGCGTCTTCTTTATTAGGAGTTAAACTTAATCATTTTTCTAAATTAGCTGCTCAAGCTGGAATACAATTATGGAATTGAGGGATCGTTTATGGATACAATCTCTAAAAAGTATTGTCTAGATTCGGGTGTATTTATTGAAGGTTGGAATAGATACTATTCTATGGATCTTTGTCCAGAGTATTGGGATGTATTAGATGATTTAGCGAAAAAAAATATTATTTTTGCTCCAATAGAAGTGAAAAGAGAAATAAACAAAACAGAAGATGATCTTAGCAAATGGATAAATGAGAGGCCTTATTTTTTTAAAGATATAAATATTCCCGTACAGAATTATTTAAGAGATATCATGGCTAGTCATGGACGATTAGTTGATAGTATAAAACAACGCTCCATAGCTGATCCATGGGTAATTGCATTTGCAATTGCAGAAAATGCAATAGTAGTCACGAAGGAATATCCATCAGGACTAGATACTCGTAGAATAAAAATTCCCGATGTTTGTATTGCATTAAATGTGCCTTGGATGAGTGATTTTGAATTTGCAAAGGAAGTGGGGATAAAATTTTCGGCAAGTCTTAGTAAAATTTCTTAGAGTACGTTAAGAATTTTTATCATTTCAACTAAATCTTTCAGGAAATGTATTGTATCAAAGCTGACTTAATAAAAGTATCAAGATCTACCGGTAAATTCTTTCTAATACTAAAGTACTTCTTCAAAACAATTATTACATAATTTCTTTTTAACATAGGAAGCATGGTTAGTATCAATAGTTTTACCACAGTGGGGGCAATTAAAAGCTTCACCAATTTCAAGAATGAATTTATTAAAAAAGTCATCTTCTAAAGATACTCTTCTAATTTCACGGAAATTCTCTACCGTTGATATGTTATCTAATAATTGTGAATCAAGGCTTGATTGGAAAATGTTTAAACTTGTATAACATCCATAATCAATGGAATAAACATTATATGAAATACCTTTAATGTCTTGATGAGAAATTCCGCGTTTTCTCAAATGAAGTGCACGTAAATCTATTAAATTTTGGAGATATTTGTTATTCGAAAATTTCTCAGGTATGATAAAATGAGTTTTCTTCTTTTGAATTATTATTTCATTAACAATTTTCTCTAATAAAATTTTTGTATTAATATCTTTTTCTATTTCACCTTTTTTGTCTATCTGGTACCAATCGATTGTTGCTAGTCTAACGTGTTTAACTCCAATTCTTGTATTATTACTACTAACATTTAAAATAAACTTGTCATAAGCGTTAATAAATAAGTTCATGAAATCCCTGGGTATTCCAGCAGAAGCTATAAGTATTTCTGATAACGAATGATTAGTAAAGAAATTATTGATAAAATTTCTATCGGCTTTATTCTTTTGTGTGTCAAAAAAGCTATTTTTTAAATAATCATTAAAAATACTAAGATGTTTGTATAACAATTCATTATAAAAGTCTCTGGTTTGAACCTTATTTATCTCAAAGATATATCTATTGTCAAGATTATAAGCGAATATATCTCCTCCTTCTTCAAACCCCAATATTCTATTTGTAGACCTTTGAGAAAGATTAACTCTATTTGTTATCCCCGCAATTTTAAATGTAAATTTACTTGGTATAAACCCTCTTTTTAATAAATCGGCCAAGTAGGGTTGAACATCTAATGGTATCTCTGACCATTCATCTAATAAACAGAAGATTTTTATCCCACCAAGATTTTCAGGAATCATGGATATATATTTTGAAATATCAGAAAAGGAAATATATTTAACATACTTAGTAGTTGAGTTTGACTTCAATGACGTAGAAATTGCGCTAGATAATTCAGGAGATAAGGACAAATTTAAACAACCTACTAGACTTTTGATCTCTTCCTCGGATAGTTCTAAATCACCCATTTTACAAACTTTCTTACCATCATATTCTAAATTGAGCTTATTTAATATCGTGGTAAGCTGCTCTTCTTTAAATTTTTCAAATATTCTATTGCCTTCGAATGGATTTATCTGATAAATAAATTGTAAATTTTCAATAATACAGTCTAATATCTCTTGGATTAAATATTTAAAAATGAGAATTGCATATAAAGCTTTATCTTCATAGCTGTAAGATACTAAAGGCAAAATTTTCCTAATATCTATATATATTGGTA
>JAAYEK010000040.1 GCA_012728785.1 Bacillota bacterium
ATATACACTCCTTTCTTACGAAATTATTATCTTAAACACCTTGATAATAAAACAAAAACAAACCAAGGCGAATAGATAAAAAATTGGAGCCGTACCGAGAAACGTAGCGAGAGCATTAAGCATTGATGTAGAAAAAGTTATCATATCAGCCATTATGTAAACACCCCCACAAACCAAGCACCGACAAACATAGAAAAAAATATAGATAAAACTATTGCAACGCCAGAAAGAGCAGAAAACAAAACACAATTAAATAAATTTTGCCTGTCCACATTTTGAAAATACATTTTCAACTTCTTCATTTCAACAACACTCCTACCAACCTACAGAAGCCATAGAGGACGATTGCAAACAAGATCACGCCTGCAATATACGTCCAATCCACGCCCGCCATTCCAGATGCCACACCATATATCGGCAAACCCTCTGAATCAACTTCTATAATTGTCTCAATAGGCATATAAATACCAAATATAGTTACAATTAAGCTTCTCATTTTTCATCCTTCTTTCTAGCGGCAGATATTTTTACATTCCGGTCATGACGCTTACCAGCTCTATAATCAGCAGTCATTTCCGTGGCACCAAAACCCAATAACAATTTAATTACCTTCACCAACGTAAGAAAAACAAAAGGGCCAAGAAAAAGCACACCAAAACTAAAACCAAGGGCGGGAACGGTAATTGAAGACAAGAAACTCCACGTATTGGATAAAATAGTTGATATAGCACTCACAACACATCCCCCCTAATTAAGAATCGCACGCTTGACAGCAAGCACCAACAAAACAACCATAACAGCACCAAGAATAGACGCATACTCAGACGGTAACCAACCAACCAACAAATCAATAGTATCCCTAACACCTACAACGACACTCTGAGCGGCAGACAAAACGGCAGACATATTACATCACCCCACAAAACGCTTAATCAAAGACGTTACACAAAGAGCGGAAAACACAAAAAACATAGATTGACGAACAACTGTCGGCAAAGCATAATAAAGATCACCCATATAACCAATAAAGTCACCAATATGAGAAACAACAGCTTGTCCCGCTTCTGTTATCGGCTGAAATAAAAGTGCAAGCGCAAGCAAACCCGCAAGAAACCAATCAAGAACATTTTGTCTATCATCATCATCTGGTAATTCCGGCTCGGTACTTACTTGTACATCGGTTAATTCTCCTGCTACAGCTTTATCTATTACCACCGATTCTAATTGTGTTTGAGTCATTGTACCAAGACCAGTATCTATCAATACGCCATCTGTATCGGTCATAACTGTAGTATCCGGAAGGGTAACAACATCGGGCAACAACAACACTTCATCAACAGCAAAAGTACCAGAACTAGTAAATAAAGATACATCAACATTATGCAAAAAAATTCCTACCGTAGTAACATTTGCATATTGACCGAGAGAAATAACATAAGGAATAGACCACAACGTCACTTTACCATCCGACATATAAGGTGCAAATCCATAATAATAACGGTAATTTTCGCTCTGTCCTATGACATTAGATGAATACAAAAGATTATTAGAAGAATCATAAAAACGCATATGACGACTATCTTCAGAACCATACCAAACTATTCTTGCTCCATTGGCAAAAGATATATTTTCATTATACTGAAAAACAGTGCCCGTAAAATCCCATTGACTATTTACTATATTTCCAACTTTCATATACTGGCCAGCAGTAAGAGGAATTGCTTCATAACCATTATCCAATACAACAGCATCGCCACTATCAACTATGTTATGCTCATCAACGATCCAGCCAACAAAATCATTCATTTTTTCTGTTATTGATTTACTATAATATATCTTACCAACAGGAGTATAAATAACAGAATCAGTATCTATCCATTCACCCACCGTTTGATTATTAGATACGGCATAATTTTCCATTAATCTTTGTACGCTAGACTGAAAGCCATCTGAACTACCTTGATTAACTATCCAAGTAAGACCACACGCCGCAATAAATACTACAGCGGCGGCGGCAAAAGAACCAATAGCAATAACAGCATTAGCAGACGGAGAAACAAAAGGAACTACAAATAACAAAAATGCAAACACAAGAACGATAGATAAAACACGTTTAAAACCGCCAGTATATCTAATTACTTTTTCCAAAACTATCACCCCACTGTTGAAAATGCATTTTCAAATGCGACATAAATTTGCTGTTGTTCATGAGGATTAATATCCTGAAATCTATTAAAATACTTTTCAGTAGAATCATATTCCACGACACCGGAAGCAGTAAATTCCCTTATTTTATCTATACGCCTTATGAGCGCGTACCAGGTTTCCTTACTGTCAACTTGCACGCGCTCATATTGGCGTTCAAGTGGAATATTTGTAATGATAAAAACTTTCGTATAACACGCTTGTCTGTTAAAATAACGACAAGGAAGAAGCAACGGATAACCATCTAAATAGTTAAGCAAATCAGCCATTTTAAATTGAAACCGGAATTCCTCAAATATAATTACGTCTTGACCATCGTAACTATCAAACGGATGCTTATAATCAGTAACACGATAACAATTTTCATAACCGTATGTTTCCATGACCGACCTTGTTTTTCCAACGCCCGTTTTTCCGAATATGTAAGTTACTTCTAAATCGCGCCATGACTTTGCAAATTCAGAATCACGTATTATTGACCGAGTGCGCTCAATTTTATCTATATTAAGCATGGCAGAAGGAACTTGTTCTAATATTTCCTGATTCGACAAACCGTCCTTTACCATTTCATACATAAGTGTTATATCAATTCTCTTACCTCGTCGCTCGTTTGGAACTTCTCCATATTCCTCGAATGTATCCGGTAAACATGTTTTTGTCTTTTCATCATTCAACCATTTACCGGATTTTTGAATATATTCTTTGTTTTGCTGGCTTGTCCCCTTTGCACTTTCAAAGTGAGCACCATAAAAACGATTTTGCATTACACTAAAACGAATGGGATTGCGAGAAACCAAATATAAATGAGTATGCGGAGTTTCTTCTTCTAATCCTATTTCATCGGCCATGCACCAATAAACTAATGCTTTAAACTCAGACAGAATTTCTTTTATGCGTTCATGATTATAACCATGTTCCAAAGGATTATTGAAAGTAATTTGCCATTTCCGCGAGGCAGTATCCGCCAAAGGTATCAGCCCCCATTAAATATTCGAATTTAGCTTATTCATCCCTAATTTTTACCGCCGCAAGCAATTCATTAGACGTAATATCAAACTTCTTTAAAATGTGAGCCAACATAACAACTATATCTGACCTATCCACATAACCACGGCACATACTGCCATATTCGGCATTAACATCATCAAAAGACTGATAAACAAAAATGAGATCACCTTCTTTTAATTCGGTTTGCTCTAATTCTGCATATATAGGAATAAGATAATTTTTCACAACAAATACCCCTTTTCATAATGTTACAAAGCATGTTACAACCATGTTACAAAAAATTAAGACTGAAAAAGCTAGAGATTGCAAGGGATTGAGGGACTATGTTACATGTTACAGAAGTGCGGGGGTAATACTACCCCCGCACTACCGAGGGCTGAGAACAGCACAATCAGAAGGTATACAATAATCACTGGCAGGACAAACCAAACAATAATTACCTTTACAATCTTGCAATATCATCTTCCGGTAACGGACACACCAAGAGGAAAAACGGCATTTACCGCATTTATACGGAAAACCCTCACAAGGGTAATCTGTATCTAAATGCGATTCATGCCGCTTCATGCTTTGTCGAACCCGCAAACAAAGCCACGGGAATCACGATCAAGATTATACTGTTTCCCAACCTCTATAGAAGACAGAGGATAGCTATCAGGAGACAACCAAATGCTTTCACAAGCTTCACCGGTTACGCCGTTTTTCTTATACGAAACATGCACGATATTGCTATCAAATGGATTACCAGTTTTCCGAGACTTACCACTAACATGCTCTTTACCAATTACGACCACTTTCATTTTTTTACCTCATTTCATATCTAATTTAAAGGGGCTTGTCCCTTCTAAATTAAATATAAAACCTACATGCTAAAATGTCAAGTAATATTTAGAAATTTGTGCAACACTTTCCTTTATTCCTATCCTTGCAACAAGTCAATAAGTCATCGTTTATATTCTACCGTAGATATACATCGGCCCCCGCTTAGCATCCGAGTGACATCAGTCACTGGACACACGCACCCCCTGCGCGGGGGTTATCACGGTAGTGAAGGAAAATTGGAATTGCCCAATGGGAAACACGTAGGTAACGCAGAACGGGCACAGGGGCAATTCTGTCGCTTGATGCCACCCGCTACACTCTGGCATATCCTATCAGAAGATTACACCGGAAAGCAATGCCCGGCCCACAAGGGCCGGGCAGAGAGACTTGTTTAATACTTAAAATTAAGCCAGTCGCTATATGATACTTTAACTTGATTATATACGCTCATAATTGCTGCCATAGATATGGATTCTTTTCCGTAGATTTTTTTCACTTCTTCAATCCTTCCCTCCAACGATGAAACGAGCTCTACCACTTCAAGCATATTTACCAGATTAATTGTCATTTTCTTTTCCTCCTGTTTTGTGGGGCTAGCGGGCTTATGCCCCCCGCCACTATTCGTATAAATCATCAAAACCATTCCAAACATCTTCAAGGATTAAACCGCCGTTTTCATCAACAATAACACAAGCCGCTTCATCTCCATAAGTTTCATGCTCTAATAAAAACACACGCTTGCCATTGTAACAACCACTATCAATGACATACCACTTACCAAGATGACCCTTCACTTTAATACCGTCACTCGTAGCTGTAACCATACTATCCTACTCCTTTCCATCGGTGAGGACTTACGCCCTCTTTCTATATACTATTATATACCCGTTTATATAAAATGTCAAAGAATTATAAGAAAATAACTATAGTTAAAATACACAAAAAAGAGCTGGTTAAATTATCTAAAATGACAAATAACAGCCAGCTTCATATCGGGCAATTTTTGGCCCTTAAAGGGCCAAAAATTGCAACCGCCACGGGCGGAATTTTATGTTGACAAAAGCATATATACACGTATATAATAAACACAAAAGAAGGTGATTGCTTTGGCATATAGCGAAGCAGCAAAAAATGCAACCAGAAGATACATTACAAAAACATACGACAGATTAGAACTTCAACTAAAAAAGGGCACCAAAAAAATATACAGGAAACACGCAAATAAACAAGACATGAGCCTAAACGCTTACATCATAAGCCTAATTGAAAAAGATATGGAGGAAAAAAAATGAAACATAAAATACTAGTTATAGTAATGGAGAAACATACCATCACAGGGGATTGCTTTTACAAACTGCCAAGGCATAACACAAAGCGCGCTGCTAATTATTTATTACCAAACAGACCAATCTTTTTGAGGTAATTCACGGCGGGAATATGTATTAAACATTTTCCAGAGTGTGGGAGCAAATATATATTTACTACTAAACGGGACAAAATAATATTCATCTATTATTTCTTTTGTTACTTCATTAATACCAACACGCTTTTTAATAGACTTTCTAACGACAAAAAACGGGATAAGAGATTTTTTAACTACATATAATTTTTGTGCTAATATCCTGAGTTTTTTATCCATATCATCATAACCCTGAGAAAATATATCAATATCTAATTGATTATGACGATGATATTTGTAAAAATAATTTTGTTTATCAGAGAAATTCTTAAAATTACGATTGTTATACTCTATGCCAGCTTCATCTATAATTACTCGACCATCACAAATCATATAGTTACCAATATCGGTTTGTGGGTCAAGCTGGTATGTACCAGTTATAGGAACATTAGACCAAACACGCTTTTTTTTCTTTAAATCCCGCTTAGCAAGATAGGCGGCAAATGTTGTTTTGCCACTACCAGGCACTCCAAAATATATTGAGATTGCATATCCTTTTGACATCTTTAAACTCCTTCACATTAAAGAAAAATGCCGCCGTACTTCGTTCTACGGCGGCATTTTCTGACTGTTAGTTTACATTCAGCAGACGCCGAAACAGGCCAACACCAAGGCCAACAAGGGGAATCACGGTAAACATTAGCAGGAGAGGCTGCGCCGTAATCGTAGTAGACACAGTACCAACCCAACCAACTGCGGCAGTAAACACATCACCAATAGCAGTAATAATAGCGGCCATTATTTTACACTCCTTTCATCCTTTTTTTCATACACGCAATTAGTTCACATTAAGCAAACGCCGAAATAGGCCAACACCAAGGCCAACAAGAGGAATAATAACAAACAGGAGAAGCAAAGGATAATCGAATGTACCAGCTACCGTCTGTTGCGTGACCATTTCCGCAATATCACCAACCCAACCAATGGCGGCGCCAAATATACTGGTAATAGCGGAAAGAATATCAGCCATTTATATACACTCCTTTCTTACGAAATTATTATCTTAAACACCTTGATAATAAAACAAAAACAAACCAAGGCGAATAGATAAAAAATTG
>JAAYEK010000041.1 GCA_012728785.1 Bacillota bacterium
TTACGGTTAAGATGGCGGGCTGGGTATATTCCGTCTTGGTGAGTTCCTCAATATTGCCGTTAAAACATAAATCCCGCAAATTATACTTTAAGACATCATTTGCCTCTTCGAAGACCATCCTGGCGGCTGAAAAATTCTTATAATACATCTCGCCCATACCGATATATTGTGAGCCTTGACCTGGAAAAAGCAGTGCTAATTTCATCCGGCTATCACCTCGTGTTTAGCTTCATATTTAGATGCAATTGCATGCATCAATAGAATATAACTATGAATTAACTCTTCAATCTTTTTAAGGTTTAAACGTTCTTTATTATAATCAAACAGCAATTCTATGGAGTTATTAGTTTTTAATATTCCTAGAGTTATATCAAAAATACGAAGCAGATCAGAACTATCCGTTAACAAAGCTTCATTATAGAAAAACGGTACTATGGAAAAGCGATCTTTATTCATTGTTATACTGCTAACATTTGGCAATGAATAGGTATAGGCGGTATTACTTTCGTATTTAGCATGAATTATTTGAAAAAGTTCCGCTATTTCATTAACATTTTCCGGATTAATTATTATAGCACATACTTGATTTTTATCATGAATCATTGTTTGAATGACAATTTCATCTTGGCTGGAAATTTTGAAGAGATGATAGATAAATAATGATAATAAAATTTCTATCGGCTCGACTTTTTCGATTTTAGATGCCGATACTATTGTGTCTAAAAGCTTAGGGGGCATTTTGTATAAATAAACCGCTTCATTTTTTGACTGGTTAAAGTCTTTATTTTCAAAGTAATCCTGAGAAAGTTTTATTTGTAAACTTGAAAATGATTTATGGCTATCAGGCTTTCCGTTCTTAATAAATTCAGTTAATTTTTTTATTGATGGATACGAAAACAGATCAACTATTGAAATCCTTGCAATATTCGCGGTTTCAATTTGAGTGCAAAAGCTTGAAAGAAGCAAGGAATTACAACCAATCTCCAAAAAGTTATCATCAATCCCTATGCTTTGATCTCCTAACAAGTTGGCTAATATTTTGAATAATTGCTCTGCAATTACACCGCCTGATAGTTTTGGGGGTTTCGATATGTAAATCTTATCAAGTAATCTGTTCATTACTTGTAATGTGGCGTTGAAATGTCCATCCTGGTACATTTCCTTTAATTTATACCTCATTATTTTTCCGCTAGTAGTTTTAGGAATTTTTTTTATTGGAATTATAGCTTTTACATCAAGACCAATTTGCTTAAATATCTGCCTCTTAAGAGTTATAGCTAACGGTAAAAACTGTTCTATTTCTTTTTTAAACAAAACAGCCAAATTTATTGCCTCATTTTGCTGCTCCTCATCGGGGACACCAAAGGCAGCTACTTCACCAAGTTCAACACCATCAACCTCTTCAGCAATCCTTTCAATATCATGAGGATAATAGTTTTGTCCATTGATAAAAATAATATCTTTCGCTCTGCCGGTAACAACTAACCTTCCATTGCTAATAAAACCTAAATCTCCGGTATTAAGCCAACCATCTTTAGATATTACCTCTGCGCCGGCTTTATCATTATTGTAATATCCAGAAGTTACATTCGCGCCTTTAATCTGTATATATCCAATCCTACCTTCATCGAGCAATCGGTTGTCTGCATCACATATCCTTATTGAACAACCATCTACTGCATATCCAACATCAACAAAGGTTATTCTATCGCTTTCCTTTTCGTTAACCTCATTTGCCAAATCCCCGATATTCAAGTCGTTTCGACTCAAGTAAACACTGACCAAATCTTCTTCCGGTGGTGGAAATGCAACTGCTAAAGAAGCTTCTGCCAAACCATAAACAGGAAACATTACGTTCCTTTTTAGTCCGTATTGCTCCAGTACATCTAAAAAATCGATACAAAGTCGACTGGAAATCGGTTCGGCACCGTTAAATATTAAACGAATATGTGATAAATCCCAATCCTTAGCCATTTCCGGTTTAAAAAAAGAGAGAAAATACTTATATCCAAAATTCGGAGAAGAGAGTACAGTGACTTTATGTTGATTAGCTTTAGCCAACCATAACATCGGGTGCCTCATGAATAAAGAGGTAGGTAGAATATATTGATTTACCCCAAGAACTAAAGGTGTTAAGTGAAACCCGATTAATCCCATATCGTGGGTTAAAGGTAACCAGCTAAGACTAGAATCTTCTATAGTAGCTCTTGCACATTTATTAATCGCATTAATATTTGACAATAAATTTTGATGAGTTAAAATGACACCTTTAGGATCGCCGGTAGATCCTGAAGAAAACTGAATAAAGGCGATATCATCCCTTGCTATATCGTAAATATTACCCTGCGAAAATGTTCCCTTAATATTATCAACCAGAAATACCCTATATTTAAATGTGTCAATTATATTATTGATTTGCTTTTCACATATTAACTTGTTTAAATCATTCAAAAACTTTTGAGAGGTAATTAAGTATGGGTTTTTTAATGTCATCCATATTTTAAGAATCTTTAGTTTGTTTTCATTATTAGTACTAGCCGTTACAGGTACCGCTATTATCTTCCCCAATAAACAAGCCCAGAAAACATTTAAAAACACTTCGTTGTCTTCAATTGCAATAATTAATTCATCGCCCGGCTTTATACCCCAAGACTGTAATTGAAATAAAACGCTGCAAGCGTTTTGATATAGTTGTTGATATGTAACCGATGTTTCTTCTTGTTCACTTTTTATATGAATAATCCGTTTAGAATTATTATTCTGTAATATTTCTACTAGACTTTGATAGTTATTCACATTATCACCTTAAAGTATCTTTAAAGGATTTTAAAAGTTAATGTTTGCTCTCTATCTCAAAAGGTAACAATTTCTCTGTAATATCTCAAGTTGGCCAGTTGCTTTTCACCATAACACTAATTTTGTTACGTAACGCAACCGCAAAACAATCACATTAATTAAAAACGCATCTAAAGTTACATAAGGTAATATGCAATATAGGTCATCAGTAATATAATGACAATAATAATAAGTTATAAATGATTTTATCATGTTTTACCAAAAAGCCATGTCGAATTTTGCTTTATTTTTATATAATTTATAATATTTAGATAGTCGTTAGAATTGATTATTGTAGCTAGTTTCGATAATAAAAAATAGCTTTAACTTATTACATGATATGATTTGGATAAGATGTCTTGTCAAAAAGTCTATCTTGGATGTCGAATTTTAACAGGAAATTAGGCTTTTTAAAGAATACTTCTTCGAAAGGACTTCATTGTAAATAACTCATAACTAAGGTTTGGTGCCAATATTCACCATTTTTCCAATACAATTCTCTTTGATAATTTTGGTCGTTATCTAAAACTGGCCCGATTCGAAGAGATCATCAATACTAAGAACGGAAAAAAAGCAGCGGTTATTAAGGCCTATGGAGAACAGAGACCAGACTATCCAAATGTGCCTGAAGAGGTTGAAGCATACGACTGGAAAAGCGAAAACATATCTTACGAAGACTTTCTAAAGCTCGCGGAGGGAAGCGACAAACGCTACGAATATATCGACGGAGAAGTCTACTTACTGGCCTCCCCTTCTTTTGCCCATCAAAATATCGTCATGGAAATATCCAATGTAATGTATAACTGGTTCAAAGGGAAAAAATGCCGTCCGTTGACAGCACTCTTTGACATTGCTTTAACTATAAACGAATGTAAAAATGTTGTCCAACCGGATATAATAGTGATTTGCGATACCGAAAATATAAATGAAAAGGGCGGATATCTGGGCATACCTACCCTGGTGGTTGAAGTCCTTTCCGAGTCGATACTCCAAAAAGACTTTTTAAAAAAAGTAAACTTATATTTTTACGGCGGCGTCAAGGAGTATTGGACTGTCAGCCCTTGGCGAAAAGAGGTCTATCTTTACTGTTTTGAAGAACAAGACATCGAGGAGTATCGCGTCTATAAAGGGAATGAGGCGGTACAATCCCTGACCTTTGAAGGTTTGGAGGTTCCACTGAAGGGTATCTTTATTGGAGTATAGAATTCAGAAAACAGGAGACAGAAGACAGAAACGCAAGAAGTTATTGGGCTTTTAAGGTTGCAACTTATAGCTGGATGGTTTTGGTTTTTACTTTATAGCATTATCCAGAACCTTCTGTCTTCTAGCTTCTGTATTCTGTCTTCTAAGATTTCACTTCTTCCCCGCCCAGGAATCTTTCAACCCAACCGTCCGGTTGAAGACCAACTTTCCCGGAGCACTATCCTGATCCACACAAAAATAACCTTGTCTTAAAAACTGAAAGCGTTCACCGGGAACAGCCTTGGCTAAACTTGGTTCTGCTTTGCAACCTGAAAGTTTAATCAAAGACTCCGGATTGATGGGTGAATCGGGAGTCGGTTCATCTTCCTGAAAGAGATAATCATAGAGCCGGACTTCAGCATCAATCCCATGAACGGCAGATACCCAA
>JAAYEK010000042.1 GCA_012728785.1 Bacillota bacterium
GGATTAATTAAATTTTAGGCATGTAAATAGCGAGGATTATATGAAACAGCCAAAGATGCTTGACAATAAAGTAAATGGAAAAGTAGTTGATGAGCTTAGAGCAAATCTTCAAAAAGGTTCTAAGTTGTCCATAATTTCTGCCTATTTTACTATTTACGCTTATAATGAGCTAAAAAAAGAACTCTCCAAAATCGACAAAATGCGTTTCATCTTCACCGAACCTACCTTTGTTAAAAAAGAGAACGAACTTATCAGAGAATATTATATCGATAAAAATGAAAAAGCCATATCGGGGAATGAATTTGAAATAAAACTTCGTAACGAATTAAAGCAATCCCATATCGCCAAGGAATGTGCGGAATGGCTTCGCGAAAAGGTAGAAATAAAGTCTCTCAAATATCCTAATCCCGCGCAACCTCGATTGATATATATTGAGAATCCCGATGAAAATATTTCAATTAATGGAACTGTCGATTTTACCACCGATGGGCTTGGGATTACCCACTCCAACCGGATTGATAGCAATATGTGCATTTATGGTAAGGAATTTACGCTTCACTTTTTAAAGATCTTTGATGAACTTTGGAATGATCAAACAGCGGTTGAGGATGTTAAAGAAAAAGTATTGGAACAAATGCGGATTCTTTATAAGGAGAATACTCCGGAATTTATTTACTATGTAACTCTTTATAATATCTTTAGCGAGTATCTCGAGGAATTGACCGAGGAGCGGATTGTCCGAAGCGGAACCGGTTTTAAGGATTCGTTTATCTGGAACAAGCTTTATAAGTTTCAACAAGACGCGGTGATGGGGGCCATTGATAAGATTGAAAAGTATAATGGGTGTATCATCGCGGACAGTGTTGGTCTTGGGAAAACCTTTACCGCGCTTGCGGTGATCAAATATTATGAATCCAGGAACGACCGGGTATTGGTTTTAGTCCCTAAAAAACTGCGCGAGAATTGGACGATTTACACCCGTAACGATAAGCTCAACATTTTTGAGAAAGATCGTCTCCGCTATGATGTGCTGAACCATACGGATTTAAGCAGATATACGGGAAAATCCGGCGATATCAACTTAGAAACGATTAATTGGCAGAACTATGATTTGGTGGTAATCGATGAATCCCATAACTTTCGCAATAATGAACCGGCGAAAAACAGGGTTACCCGTTATCAACGGTTGATGAACGACATTATTAAATCCGGCGTGAAGACAAAGGTCCTGATGTTATCCGCCACCCCGGTGAATAACCGGATGAACGATATTAAAAACCAAATAGCGTTTATCACCGAGGGAAATGACGGCGCTTTTTTCAAGATAGGGCTAAACAGCGTTGAACATGTTTTACGGAAGGCCCAGGGGGTATTCAATAAATGGTCTAAATTGCCGGATGAAGAGCGGACGACTGATGTTTTTATAGAAATGATGGATGTCGACTATTTTAAGTTACTTGATACGGTAACTATCGCCCGTTCCAGAAAACATATTGAAAAGTATTACAACATGGCGGAGATCGGTAAATTCCCGATCCGTAGAAGACCGGAGAATATTTACGCCGATATTGACTTGGAAAACGAGTTTCCAGCCCTTGAAGAAGTAAATAAGACCATCAAAAAGCTACAACTGGCGGTTTACTCTCCGTTAGCCTATATTTTGCCGGAGTGTCGTGAAAAATACAGTGAAAAATATGATATGAGCGTTGCCGGCGGTCAATCGATTTTTAAGCAGACCGACCGGGAGAATCAATTGGTGAATTTGATCCGGGTCAATCTGCTAAAACGAATGGAGAGTTCGATTCATTCCTTTGCGTTGACGGTATCGAAGATTCTGGGGCAGATCGACCATGCTTTGATATGTATTCGAGACAGACGCTTTGATTATGACCCGGAGCTTGATATCTCCGAGATTGATATGGAGAATGAAACCCAGTATGATGATTTGCTTTTCGGCAACAAAGTTAAGGTATTGCTTCAGGATTTGGACTTGATCAAATGGGAGCAGAATTTGCGGGACGATAAAGCAAAACTGGAGCGGCTGCTCACTGAGGCGAATAAAGTCACTCCGGCGCGGGATTCCAAACTTGCCGAATTGAAAGCAATAATCCGGGAAAAGGTTAAGCATCCGATTAATAGCAATAACAAGAAAATACTTATTTTTACCGCTTTTGCGGATACGGCTAATTATCTTTATGAAAATGTCGCTCAGTGGGTTCAGGATGAGTTTGGGCTATATTCGGCGATGGTAACCGGTTCGGATGCGAATAAATCTACGTTAAAATCACTACGGCGTAAAGATTTAAACTCGATCCTGACCAATTTCTCGCCGCGCTCCAAGGAACGGGATAAAATTTACCCGGAAATGAATAATGAAATTGATATCTTAATCGGTACCGATTGTATTTCTGAAGGTCAAAACTTACAAGATTGCGATTTTGTGATCAATTATGATATTCATTGGAACCCGGTCCGGATTGTCCAACGTTTCGGAAGGATTGACCGGATCGGTTCGGTGAATGATGAAGTCCAGTTGGTTAACTTTTGGCCCAATTTGGAACTGGATGAATATATCAATCTTGAAAACCGGGTTAAAGGCAGAATGGTAATCCTCGACATTTCGGCCACTGGTGAGGAAAACGTCATTGAGTACGATGAGACCAAGGAAATGAATGATTTGGAATACCGGAAGAAGCAATTGGTCAAGTTGAAGGAAGAGGTTGTAGATCTGGAGGATATTGCAGGAGGGATCTCCATCACTGATCTGACCTTTAACGACTTTAAGATCGAACTGATGGAGTATATGAAGCATAGTCGTAAAAAGCTGGAACAAGCTCCGTTTGGGATGTACGCCATTGTCACCCCGGACGATAATCTTAAGGACCAAGTTAAACCGGGCGTGATCTTTACCTTGAAACAGGTTAAAGGTTATCGGCAGACCAGAGAAGAAAATCCGCTTGCTCCTTATTTCATGGTGTATATTACCGAGGACGGCGAGATCAGATATAACTACCTGCATATAAAGAAGTTGCTCGACTTTTATAAAAGGCTGTGTTCCGATACGAAAGAAGTATTACATGACCTGGCTCAAGTATTTAATGAAGAGACGGATAACGGCAGGAATATGAAGAAGTATTCCGGTCTGCTGGAATTGGCGATTGAGAATATTATCGGGAAGAAAGAAGAGATGGGAGTCGCCAGTCTTTTTTCAAAGGGCGGGACGAACATTCAAAAAAGTTTGTTTTCGGGGCTTGAGGAATTTGAGTTGATAACATTCCTTGTAATTAAGAGTTAACAGTTAACAGTTAACAGTGAAGAGTTAAGAGTTAAAAGTTAAGAATTTAAAGTGAAACGCTGCTAAACCGGCGGGTTGAGTTGAATATGGAGCTTAAAAGACTTAAAACCGGGAAGAAGGAGTTATTGGAAGAATTGAGGAAAGGAGATTAAAATGTATATTCTTTATGCGGATGACGCTGGTAATACGGGTACCGATTATGATAACGGGCAGCAGCCGATATTTTCTTTGGCCGGAATTATCGTGGATACTGATAAATGGTTCGCTTTAAATGAGTATATCACCACGCGTAAAAATAAAATTTTACCTGAATTTGCAAGTTGTGAAATTCACGCAACCGAAATATATAACGGACAAAATAATAAAGATAAAGGTTATAATTTTAGGAAAAATACGCTGGCAGAAAATCTAGATATTTTGGAACAATTGGTTGATCTCATTGTTGAGTTAAAACTACCGGTGCTAATGTTTGTGGTCAGGAAATGCAATTTAAAGAATTATTGTCAATCCAAGTTTGGTATGGGCATAAAGATAGATCCTTATTTAATCGCATTCCCTTATATCTCCTTATCCTTTGATTATTATATCAAAAACAAAAGTAGTAATGGAATGATATTTTTAGATGAGCAAAATGCTTTAGTCAATAGAATTGAGGATATGCTTGAACGGTTGAGGCTGATTGAACCGGCCGATAATAAAATCAGAATTGATCGCATTATTGAAAGGGCATTGTTTTTGGAATCGGCAAAAAGTAATTTTATACAGCTTGCTGATATATGCAATTTCTATATTAACCGATATCTCAGCATAAAGCTTGGCGTTGCGCCTACTGAATTAAAGAAAAAGCATATTGAAAAGATGTATAAAAAAATTGAGCCGTTAATTTTAAAGCCGATACCTAATCCGGAAGAGTTAAGAGAGATGCTGGCGTTTTTCGACGATAACGTGGAGCTTTTGGATAAAAAATGAGCAATCGGCCCTATAAAAGGGGTACTCCCGATGGGGAATACACTGCCGACTGCTTTGTGTTGGTTAAATTGTATCACACGTAGCACACGGTTGTCAATTTAACATCCGGATATTAGGTGTATACAACTAACCCACAGTATATCTTATGCGGAAATTTGGCGGATGATACGGATAAGAGTTAAGAGTTAAGAGTGAAGAGTTAAGATTTAATTGGGGTGAGGGGTTTGGGTGGGCCGGTTTATGAGAAGAGCATGGATTTCGCGGTTGGGATTGTTAAGCTGTATCAGTATTTGGTTGAGCGGAAAAAGGAATATGTTTTGGCGAAGCAATTGTTGAGAAGCGGGACGAGTATCCTCTTAATTCTTAATTATTAACTTTTAACTATGGAAAGGCGACTATTATGAATAAATTGTTCGAATATATGATAATACCGCCTTTCTGTGCAGTGGGCAATACAATCTTCAAAAAGCTTTTTTATGATAATGCCGA
>JAAYEK010000043.1 GCA_012728785.1 Bacillota bacterium
CATCCCACTTGCTAATCTCACTCAAAGTATATTTCCCATTATCGAAGATAACCGTATATACCCAGCGAAACTCCGAAGCTGTAAACTCGAGTTTCCCCGGCCGTTTGATACCGATCTTTTCATACACATAAACTTTATAGGCATTTGCTTCACCGGTGGTCTCTATTTTCTCGACTTGATAGTCAATCAGTTTTTCCTGAATTCCTCGTTTAGACAGGTTTGCTACTAAGTCTTGCTGTGCTTTATAGAGATTACTTCCGGGAGTGAGCTGTTTTTCGACTATTGAAAAATCATTATTGTTGATTGCTTTTATTAAGGTATTTTCGTAATCTTTGATAAGCTTCAAAATAGCTACTTCATCTGTTTTAGATATTCTTGAGGGATCTTTTCGTAATAATGGGGGATTAACAATATCTTCGAACTTTTTCTTGTCCAGAGGTATAAAAGTTGATTTATCTTTGCCTGGTAAGGCGGGGAGATGGATAAATTCTTTTAATTCCGGCTGATAAATATAGAGGTCGTATTTATCCGGTATAATATGTTTTAGGATCTCATCCTCTTCTCCCGGTCTTATAAAAATTGGCTCTTGATACACTATTGCAATAAATCGGCTTCCATTAATTGTTATCTCCCGATTTTCAGGCTTCGGAAAAGATAATCCAATACGGCCAAGTCTTATTTCGCCGGCAAAAATAAAGCTATTATCACCATTATTCAGTAACAAGGCGGAATATTCACTCGCGCCACTTCCGTGACGCTCTTCATAATTCAAGACAGCATCGAGTATTCCATCGTAATTAAGGTCAGCGAAGCGAACTCCTTTGATTAAATAAGATTCTTGCGCATCTACCTTAATCTGATATAGGTTGTTTTTACTTAGTTCGAAATAAATTGTATCTATTTTTTGAATATAATCTCCTTCTCTTACATGTATATTACAATCAAACCAGTACCTAGAAGCATGTATTCCGAGCTTTTGACTATAACTGAATGGCATTTTATAACTAATCCCATCATGTTCAATTGATACATAAAATTCATTAATCTTACCATCTTTTTCATGTTCCAAAGGTAGATGTGTATATTTATAGAGCTGTCCATCGATAATCACACTATCATATACTATTGAAATTGAATGCCAGCCATTTTTTTTATCAGGTTTCACACCTAGTGCATCGTTACTTAATATTGCACGATAGTATTCATCATTACCGCAATTTATATAAAGAGACCAAGCTCCCCAAGAATTATCGGCAATTATGTCAATCCTTCCGTCCGAATTGATATCAACTTCTCTTCTAAAAGATAGATTTTTAGGCAATGGTCCAAGTTCGCTCTCGCAGATGATCGGATATTGAGCATTATCTAGGCTGTTGCTATAAGTTGCATCAATTTGGCTCGTTATTAAAAAAATTCCAACCATAGCTATGAATAACGTTATATGTTTAGAATGCTTCATAATCGTTCCACCTCGTATAATATTTTTTTTGAAGACTTTTAAGCTCTTTTATTTGAATATAACTCTGAAATGTAATTAGCTA
>JAAYEK010000044.1 GCA_012728785.1 Bacillota bacterium
TACTCCAGCAGCTGCAGAGCGTGGTAGTTGTCCGCCTCGATCAGCGTATGCCACAAATCGCTATCGGGCGCGTTGCACACGCTGTCAATGGATTTCAGATAAGGATAAATTGCCTCGCCGAACTCTGCAACTGTCACCAAATCCGCCACCGGGAACTCCGCTGGTTCCCCGCCGCCTTTTGGCAGACAAACCGCCGTGTCATCTTTCAGCTTCAACACGACATATGTTTCGCTTACCTTGCCGACCTTGAGAGCAACAGTGCTTCCTTTTCTGACAGGTATATCGTAAAGAGGAGTACATTCCGGCAGATGCTCTTCAAACACAAGCCCGAATTTCTTCTGCTTATTCATCCGGTCTAACTCTTGCTGTATGCGGGCGCGCAACTCCGGATTTTCTATTTGATCAATCAGGTCATGGATTGCAGCCACAATTTCCTCCTTTATTGGTTCAAGTGATTGTTCCTGCATTTTAGCTTTTTCTTCCTTAGCATGGACTTGCTCCACTACAAATGGTATTTCTATTCCCTTTTTGAAAATTCCTTTGTCTTCCAACTAAAAAGTCCATGGGCAATAAGAAACAATCCTTACTTCAAACAGATATTATTTCTCTGATATAATCACAAAACCAAAATCCCCCACCAGAACGACGGAACGAGGCGAAGGACTCATGGAACGACCCGAAGAAACGATGAAACGAGACGAAGGAATGACAAAACGACGTGAAGGAATCATAGAACGACCCGAAGGAACGATGAAACCAGGCGAAGGAGTATTAGATCCCAAAATACTATCCTAATCCAGCTCGGGTTTTGCTGTCATTTGTGGTAACGCTCTCCCCGGCTGATCTTACAAGCCCGATAAACCTGCTCCAGCAGCACCACCCGGAATAACTGATGGGGAAAAGTTAACTTCGAAAAACTCAGCTTTAAATTGGCCTTACTTAAAACTTCATCGGCCAAACCCATTGAGCCACCAATCACTAAGCTAACTGGTAGGCCTAGAGTTTCTTTCTCCCGGATCAATTCAGCAAACTCTACCGAACTCATCTGTTCGCCGTTCCGGTCTAGGGCGATTAAAAACTCATGACTTTGAAGGCGGCGTAAGATCGCTTCCCCTTCAGCCTTGATAACTTGCTCTTCCTGAGCAGGGCTATAATTATCCGGGCAAGGCAGATCCGGCACTTCGGTAATCTCAACCTTGGCATAGGGTTTCAATCTTTTCACGTATTCGGCTTGGGCAGCCAGAAAATAATTCTCCTTAAGCTTACCTACGGCTATGATTCTAACCTGAAGCATCTTTCTTCCTCTTTACATTTACACCTTTTAAGGTTTCATTTCTCCAATCGTTACCGTAGTCTGCTTTAACTCACTACCCCGATAGTATTCCAGCTTAAGAATAGTCCCGATCTTATACTTTCCGACCACTTCACGAAAATCTCCGGTCCCGATTAGTTGATCGTTAATTTTAACAATAATGTCTCCCGGAAGCAATCCCGCCAAATGGGCCGGGGCGTTCTTAATCACTCTCACAATTAATATTCCGTTCTCTACCGGCAGCTTCCTTCGGAGCCGGTATTCCAAAGCCGCTATATTTTCGGAATTTAAAATATAATAACCAATTCCTAATCCGGGACGGCTGACATAACCCTTGGAGATTAACTGTTCAGCGACAGCTTTGGCCGTGTTACTTGGAATAGCCAAGCCAATTCCCTGTGAGTTGGCTACTATTAAGGTATTGATACCAATAATATTGCCTTTACTATCGAGTAACGGTCCGCCGGAATTTCCGATATTAATTGAGGCATCGGTTTGAATCATATTCCGCATCACCAGATCATTATTTACCTTCACCATTCGGCCCTTAGCGCTGACTACCCCAACGGTGACCGTATTTTTTAAGTTCTCCGCCAATGGGTTCCCGATAGCGATAGCAGCTTGCCCCTCCTCGACCCGATCCGAATTGGCCCATTGCGGTACCGGTAGATTAGTATGATCAATTTTAAGGACTGCCAAATCTGTTTGGGGATCGGCCCCTACTACTTTCGCCGGATAGGAGTTCCCATCTCCAAGTACCACCAAAATTTGGTCGGCTGCTCCCGCTCCCTTTATTCCACTGATTACATGGTTATTAGTTAACAAATAGCCATCTTTACGGTAAATCACCCCCGAACCTAACCCTTGAATATTTCTAACTTCAGGTCCGGTATAAAAATCAAAATCTTCCACCACTGTTGAAGTGGTAATCATCACTACTGAAGGACTTACTTTTTTAACTACATTAATCGTTGCCTGTTCATACTGATTTAAAGAAAGAGAACGAGAGGGCGCCGGCGGTTGTTCAACTCGAATCGGTTGCGTTGGCAGGGGAGGTGGTTCCACCGGCGCGGCAGAACCGAGCAAAGCCGGGCCAAGACCAGTAAATTTTACCGCCAAAATCATCATTAGCGCGCCGATAATCCCACCGATGATTGCCGTTAGAACATAGGGTATATGCCGTTCATGCGTATCAAACCGGAACTGGTTCATTCTGCTTTCCTCCGATTACTTAATCTAAATTTCATAATACCTATTACTCTACAACGCATTTATAAACTCTCAGTTCCCCCGGTGTATTTGATAAATATCAATTTGATGTGTCTTTGCTTCATAGACTATGGGAACCCGAATTTGCCTTACCGACCAACCTTTTTCCAATAAGAATAAGACAAACTCTAAAGCATAATCCCTACCGGGATCAGCCAGCCAAACTACTCCGTTTGGTTTTAAGGAATTTGTGATAATCTGGACCAAGTGTGGATGAAGTGTCTTTTCATAAAGAATATCAGCGCCCAATATTAGATCAAATAAACCGGCATTGGGAAAACGACGCCAGTCAGCCAACAATAATTGGGGTTCAGTCAATCCATTTCTTAAAGAGTTGACTCTAATAAACTTTAAAGCTGCTTCCGAATAGTCAGTTTGAAGGAGATTTGCCCCGGCTATTCTAGCAGCAATACCGGCCAGCCCAATACCGGCTCCTAGCTCTAAGACCTTCTTTCCTCGCAAAAGTTGACCGTTGTTCAAAATATAACGCGCTAAACCTAAAGATGCCGGCCATAATTCCGCCCAAAACGGGATTTGATCGGCATCGGTTACTTTTTCCATCAACTCATCCAAGTCGGCAACTTTAATCAATTCCAGAGCTTCAGTGCCGAATTGCAGGGATACCGTTTTCAAATGAAAATCCCGATTCAATTCAGCATATAATTGTCCACTAGACCTATCAGCTTTTACATTCAAGCGGTTTTACTCCATTGTTCCAACAACTGCCGGACATCTGTGGTTAATACTTGCAAATCTTCATTACTATTAGCCTCAAAATAAATACGAATTAGCGGTTCAGTTCCGGAAGGCCGGATCAAAAACCAGCTACCATTGGCCAAAATAAATTTAAAACCGTCCAATGTTCTAACCTCATTCACCTTGACTGTCCCTATCATCTCCGGGGGGCTAACTTTACATAGCTCTAAAACAGTAGCTTTAGCGGATTCCGATAAATGAATATCCAACCGATTAGAATAAAATTCTCCTACTTTAGTATATAAATCTTTTAAAGTAGCTAACAGCGGCTTACCAGTAACCGCCCTCAATTCGGCCATTAAAGCACAGGCCAAAATTCCGTCTTTTTCCGGAAGATGACCTTGAATACTTAAGCCGCCACTTTCTTCCCCACCGATAATTACCGGTCTGGTTCGCATCATCTCACCGATATATTTAAAACCTACCGGTGTTTCAACTGCCTCCACTCCATACAAGTCACCTAAGCGGTCAATCATATGGGTAGTTGCTACGGACCGGGCGGCAATTCCCTTTAACCCTCGGTTAGTGATCAGGTGCCATAATAATAAAGAAATCACCTGATTTGGGTTTATGTAAGTACCATCGCTATCAACAATTCCAAACCGATCGGCATCGCCGTCGGTTGCTAATCCAATTGAATTACTTTTGGACTGGACCAATGCTATCAATTCCCCTAAATAATCCTTTTGGGGATCAGGCATAGCCCCACCAAAAAGTGGATCACGCCGGTTATGAATCTCCCTAACCGAACAATCCTTGAATAAAGCAGTCAGAAAGCCTCGTCCGGTGGCGTACATCGGGTCAATCACTAGATTAAGCCCTGCCTTTTTTACCGTATCCACATCAATTAACTTCCGTAATAGCTTCAAATATGCTTCCGTCGGATCAATTGCGGTAACTAATTGGGGAACGGGTTCCCCGCTAGCAGTATCTGCTTCAGAATGCTTAATTAAATTTCCTTCAATAGCTTTAGTTATCTCTAAAGAAGCTGGTCCGGCATATTCCGGGATAAACTTAACACCGTTATATTCAGGTGGATTATGGCTTGCCGTAAACATAATCGCCCCAAAGGCTTGATAATGAGTGACTGCAAAAGCGGTTAGAGGTGTAGGATAATCCCTCTTACTCAAAAAAACCCTAATTCCTTGGGCGGTCAATACTTCCGCCGCTTTTTTCGCAAAAAAATCCGAAAAAAATCTAGCGTCATACCCGATAACCAAGCCCCGTTCCGCGCCATGGTTATCCTTAGTATAACTGGCAATGGCGTTTACCACCCGCTGGACATTTGGTAAATTGAAACGGTCGTACATATAATCACGCCAACCGTCCGTTCCAAATTTAATCTCTGACATTAATACTCCTCCTTGAAATGTTTCAAATCTATTCTAACAAGAAAAAAGTCAAAATAAGGCCACGGGCAAGAATAATCGCTTCGCTTATAAATCCCTTATAAGTATATATTTCACTAAATTATCGGTATCTATAACTACGCTTTATCTTTAAACCCCATCCCTAATCTGATTGAATGTAAATTGAAATGCCCATCATTGAGGCCTTGGAGAATATGCTTTTCTCATATTAATCCGGAATAAGCCCTCAGAACCCATATACTATTCTGCATTCGCCACCGGTCTCCTGTTTTTAGCTGATAAAAGTTTACCAACAATCTTTCTAAAGATCAAATAATAGTTCCATCACTACCAAAAATCACATATTTTATTGTAGATACCATCATACGGGTTATTTCTTTTTTAAATGTTTAGCCTGATTAATGATTATTGAATGTGGGGTGGTACTAATGGGTCATCGACGTTCGGAAGAAACAAAACTTGAACCAAAACAAGTCATCCCTTCTTCCGAGGATTCAAATCCTTTTTTATCCAACAATGACATAACTATTTTGACTATGGCAACTCCCTTTTTAAGCGCTAGCGGACAAAAGCTTATCTCATTTTTTACAGCATTCAACCAAAGTCCTGCTCCAGCGCCTGATTTTAACGGGATTTTAAATATGCTTAATACCTCAAATAGTAATAACCCTCTTCGGGAATTACTCCCGATTATTCTCGGTTTGGCCGGTAACGCGGATCAAAGAAACTTTGATCCCAGTCTAGTTAAATCTCTTTTTGAAATCTTCAAAACTAATAAAGGTACGAACAATAAAGAAAGCGAGGAATAGAAATAAGTGGGGTCATTGGCCCCACTTATTTTCAGACTATGTTTTAAATAAATTATTGCTCCATTTGTTTGGCAAGAAAACCTGCCGCCGTCTCGGCAATTTTTACTTCCAAATCACCCATTACCACATTGGGCTCTTTACTAGATAGAATCACGGCGCCGATTGGATCTCCTTCGGCAATTATTGGAGCAATCACCTGGGCTGAAAACTTACATTTACCCTCATCTTCTTTTACCGGACAAGCGTCACAATATTTATGCTCGCCTGGTTTAGGCATTAATACGACTTTGCGTTCTTCAATCGCTTTTTCCACCGCTCTAGAGATTGGTTTGTCCAAAAACTCTTTCTTAGCCGCCCCAGCTACGGCGATTACCATGTCCCGATCGGCGATACAAGCAATATGTCCGGTTGACTCGTATAGAGAATCTGCATATTCTTTTGCAAAATCCCCCAATTCACCGATGGGAGAGTATTTTTTAAGAATTACTTCTCCTTCACGGTCTACAAAAATCTCCAACGGGTCGCCCTCTCGAATCCGTAAAGTTCGCCGGATCTCCTTGGGGATGACCACTCGTCCTAAGTCATCGATTCGCCTTACTATTCCAGTCGCCTTCATCCCCTATTCCCCCCTTTTCTCTATCTGTTTTTTTGAAATTTGGTGTCAGAGGATCTGCCACCCGTCTACCTTTCAAATTCTATGGTTTGAGACTACTTTAATGATAGTATATAGATATATTTACACTTTTATTCATTTGAGCTGGAGTCATCATTACCATAGTCTGGTTAAACTTCTTAAATTTGATGCTGATTTTTATCTATTTTAACTAATAAGTTAACAGATCGTCTTATTTCCTATTTTTAACTCCCTTAAGATTTTACCTCCGGGTTGAAGTTAGGTTACCCTTTTTTTGTCAAATGATACTTTGAAATAAAAAGAAGTACGTCCACCCCAGCTACATAAATTTTCCTTGATTCAAGCTTGTTGTCTCATCATTTCCATACTATTTATAATAACCTTTAACAAATCATCCAAACTAACTCCTGCTCTCCAACGAAAGAGCGGTGGCCTTCCCGGTTGGTAACGAAACTGGCTTTTATATTTTTGAAGAATTGATAAAATTCTCTCATAGTCAACACCCAATCCAACATGTAACTTACCTATTACTTCAGCCCGTTCTTTAGCAATCGAAGCAAAACCTAGTTCGCGGGCCAATGCCTTCAATTTGGCGGTATTTAATAAATTTTCCACTGGTTTAGGCGGCGTTCCAAATCGGTCAATTATTTCCCCGGTGATCTCATCAACCTGCTGAACGGTACCGGCTACGGCAATTTTTTTATAAATATCCACCTTTTGTTTTCCGTCGGTAATATAACTATCGGGAATGTAGGCATCTACCGGGATTTCCACCACCGGTTCGGGAAGTTCCGGGACTGCTTCTCCCTTTCGCTCTCGAATTGTTTCGTCCAACAATCTGCAATAAAGCTCAAATCCAACCGACGCTATTTGACCATGTTGTTCCGGACCAAGTAAATTTCCTGCGCCCCTAATCTCCAAATCCCGCATGGCAATTTTAAAGCCCGAGCCTAATTCAGTAAATTCCCTGATCGCGGCCAATCTTTTCTCTGCATTTTCCGACAAAACCTTATCTTTACGATAACAAAAATAGGCATGGGCAATCCGGTTACTCCGCCCGACCCTGCCACGGAGTTGATATAATTGGGATAATCCAAAGCGATCGGCGTCATAGACAATCAGAGTATTAACGTTACTGATATCCAGACCGGTTTCGATGATGGTGGTACAAACTAAAATATCCACCTCATAATCATAAAAATCCAACATCACCCTTTCCAGCTGGTCTTCATCCATTTGACCATGGGCAATGGAGATCCTTGCTTTAGGAAGTAAGTTTTGAAGATAACCAGCCATCTTCTCAATGCTTTCGACCCTATTATAGACAAAATAGACTTGCCCTTGTCGGTCCAATTCTCTTTGAATAGCTTCTCGAATTACTTCTTCGTTATATTCCAGCACATGGGTGCGAATCGGATAACGGTCCCTAGGCGGAGTCTCTATTAAACTGATGTCTCTAATTCCCACCAAAGACATATGTAATGTCCGGGGAATAGGAGTAGCCGTCAAAGTTAAAACATCAACGTTTTGTCTCAATTCCTTCAGTTTTTCTTTATGGACCACACCAAAACGTTGTTCTTCATCAACGATTAACAATCCCAAATCCTTAAAATGGACGTCCGCTGATAATAGGCGATGAGTCCCAATGAGTAAATCAACTTCACCGCTTAAGACCCCGTCAATGATTTTATTCTGCTCTTTAGTGGTTTGAAATCTGCTTAACACTTTAATATTGACCGGGAAACCGGCAAATCTATCCCGAAAAGTTAAAAAGTGCTGTTGTGCTAAAATAGTTGTTGGGACAAGGACCCCAACTTGTTTGCCGTCCATAATCCCTTTGAAAGCCGCCCGCATTGCCACTTCAGTCTTACCGTAGCCAACATCGCCACAAAGCAGCCGATCCATAGGCTTCGGCCGTTCCATATCTTTTTTTATTTCAGAAACAGCCTTTAATTGATCGGGAGTTTCTTCATAATAGAAACTCTCCTCAAACTCATACTGCCAGACTGTATCCGGCGTAAACTCATGACCCGGTGTTACTTCCCGTTGGGCATATAGATCTAACAATTCTTCGGCCAAATCTCGGATGGATTCTTTAACCCGGTTTTTAACTTTCTGCCAATCACCGCCACCTAATTTATTCAGTTTAGGCGGTACGTCCTCAACCCCGACATACTTCTGGAGCATGTTTATTTGATCTGTCGGGACAAACAACCGATCTTCACCAGCATATTGAATTCTTAAATAATCACGATGACCACCGGCAATCTCTAAGGTTTCAATGCCCATGTATTGTCCGATGCCATGACTAATATGGACAACATAATCACCAGCTTTTAAATCCGTGAAGGA
>JAAYEK010000045.1 GCA_012728785.1 Bacillota bacterium
GGTAGTAACTCCCATCATAAAGGATAGCACAACGCCAAGTTGCGCCCCTTTACTTAATAAGGCTTCTGCAATCGGAATAGTCCCGAAAATGTCGGCATAGACTGGAACCCCTATTATCGTTGCCAAGGGAACAGCCAAGGGATTACCAGTGCCTAAAACTTTTATAACCAATTCTTCCGGAATCCAGTTATGGATACCGGCTCCGATTCCAACTCCCGCCAAGATATAAGGAAATACCCTTTTGAAGGTGTCGATCACCTGTTCTTTGGCAAAAATCAATCGATCATGCTTTGTCAAGTCAGGAGCTTCAATGTCAACGCTCCCTCCTCTAGAAATAAAGCCCTCGACATATTTTTCCATGTGCATTTTTTCGATGATGGTACCACCAACAATAGCGATTACCAGACCGAGCAACACATAGAGAACGGCCACTTCTGCCCCGAAAATGCTCATCAAAAGAACTAACGACCCCAAGTCAACCATTGGAGAAGAAATCAGAAATGAAAAAGTCACCCCTAACGGTAATCCTGCACTGGTAAAACCCATGAACAACGGAATAGACGAACAGGAACAAAATGGTGTCACCGTTCCCAGCAAAGCAGCTACAGTATTGGCGCCAATTCCATGAAAATGTCCCAGGATTTTTTTGGTCCTTTCAGGTGGAAAGTAACTCTGGATATAAGAAATAATAAAAATCAATGAACAAAGCAGTAGCGTAATCTTGATAATGTCGTAGATGAAAAACTGGGCGCTAGCGCCCCAGCGATTACTGATATCCAACCCTAAAGCCGATAATCCGCTACCAATCACCTCATTTAGCCACTTCATGCCGAGGATTTGATCCTGTAAAAAAAACCAGATCGCTTTTAATACTTGCATCAGATAACCCTTCTTTCTATAAATGGACAATCATATCAAAAACTTTTGATATGTTCAACCTGTTAAAAGCCATCTATCGGATGGCCTTTATCTTTCGCAGCAGTTATTTTTTTCGGTAACCGTATTCGGTGTTGTCAGTTCTTTTAGCAAAGCTATAGCATATTCGCTACCTTTGGCGCTGATTTGATAATGGGTCCATTTGCCTTCCTGTCGACTCTCCACAATGCCCGACTCAACCAAAATCTTCATATGGTAGGAAAGCCCCGACTGCCCCAAGTCCAATTGATCCAACAAAACACAAGCGCATTTTTCACCGCCGTGTAGTAGCTCAAGAATCCGCAACCGTTTTTCGTCGCAAAATGCCTTGAATACTTTGGCATGTTTCTCATATACTGTTTCCAAGTCATCACCTCATATCAAAATTATTTGATATGAGGTTAGTATATGCGCCAAATTAAATTTTGTCAATGTATGAATAAGAAAATTTTTTACACTTATCCTTTTAAAAATCCAAAGCAAAAAGCCCGCAGTTTTAGCTACGAGCTTTAAATTTTAATTTGGTGGAGGCGGGGGGAGTCGAACCCCCGTCCGAAAAGGCAGCCACAAAGGCTTCTCCGGGTGCAGACCGCAATTTAGATTTCGCCTTGTTACCGTCTACGGACGAACTGAAACTCGGCTATCGCGATGATCTTAGCATCAGCCTCCGCGAATTGGCTGATGAGCGTCCCGGTTTATTTGACGCCCGCCCCGACCTCCCGGGTTAAGCTCGGTTTGGACGGCTACTTAATTAAGCAGCTAAAGCGTAATTATTATTGGCACTTAAAGTGCTTGCTGCAGTTTAACGAGGCCACAGCACCTCGACCCGCTACCTATGCCACCGCACTCCCCGTCGAAACCGGTCGCCCCCGGTTTAAAAGTTTGAAGGGTGAAGAGTGAAGTTTGAAACCTATCTTCTATCTTCTATCTTCTATCTTCTAATAATAATATACTACACTTTACCTCATTCGTTGTTTGATCGCCTTATCGATATTTCGTTTGGCATCGCGCTCGGCAATGTCTTCCCGTTTGTCGTAAAGCTTTTTACCACGGGCCAGTGCCAGCTCCACTTTGACCCGGCCCCGCTCGTTAAAGTACATCTGAAGCGGAACCAAAGTTAGCCCTTTCTCCCGAACCTTACTGAATAACCTACGGATCTCGTCCTTATGCATCAACAGTTTTCTAGTCCGGAGCGGTTCGTGATTAAACCGGTTCCCAAAATCGTAAGGGCTAATATGACAGTTTAATAGTAAAATTTCACTACCATTTCCGCTAATCTGAGCGTAGCTATCTTGAAGATTACCCTTGCCCAGCCGGAGGGATTTGACTTCAGTCCCGGTCAAAGCAATTCCTGCCTCAAAAGTATCCTCGATAAAATAATCGTGCCGGGCCCGCCGGTTTTCGGCGATTCGTTTCCGAGCCCCTTCGGCCATGATTCTCACTTCCCTTTAAAGTCGCTCTAATATTATAGCATGGATTCAAGTTTTGTCAACTAATCAGAATTTTAACATTAATTATTCCCATTAATTATAACAACGGATGTTGTAAAGTATCCACCGGCGCATAATCATCGGTCAAAATCGGGACTTTATATTTTCGAATCATCTCCGCAGTCAGCGAATTACTTACCAAGGATTCCGTATATGTCGTTACCTCTTCCTTCACCAAGCCTTGTTTTTGATACTCCCAAGCCCGCTCATGCCAAGCTCCTTGATTCCAATATTCTTGGTTCATAGTCGCCACTAAAACAACATTTCTTTCAACTTGATCAGCCTCACCAGTCCATAAATCAACCGGAAACAGGTAAGTTTGGGGAAAAACACTTTTAAAAGTACGGGTCATCGAGTACAACAAACGACTCTTTGGACCTGATAATGAGCCGATAATATTGGAAACCACTACCCCATCTGGTGCTAATATACTCCGAGTTGCTTCTAAAAATTCAAGGGTTGTCAAATGATAAGGAATAGTGCTTTCGGAATAAGCGTCAATAATCACCATATCATAGGGTAAAGTAATTCCGGCGGCGATCTCCCGGGCTTTTTGACTAATAAAAAACCGTCCATCCCTGACTAAAACTTCTAACTTGGGATCATCCGGAAGTTCAAAATGTTGGTAAGCGACTTCGGCCACTTTAGGATCAATCTCAACGGCGTCAATCCTTTTCAGCGAAGGATAATCATGAAGAAACTTTTTAGGCGCTGACCCACCGCCTAAACCGATAAATAGGACCCGTTCCGGTTTTGGGCAAGCAACCACTCCCAAATGGAGATATGAAGTATAATCAAAGACCATTTTTAGCGGTTCCTCGAGATCCATCGCGCTTTGATAGGAGTTATCAAAATGCAGATTGCGAATAGAGCCGCTTTCCGCCACGAGAATATGATGGTACAAGGAATCACGATCAAATAGGATCTGCGATTGTTCATAGAAACGAGAAGAGTTCCGAGGTAAGATTAAACTGAAAATAATAAGCAAGACCAGGTTAATAATGATCAGAGTCATTAACAACCTAGGTAAACTTTTGCTCAATCCTTCGCTAGGCAAGGATTGAGATTCGATTGAATTTCGACCGTGATTGATTATTAATAAAATAGCGAGGCCCAATAGGATAAACCCTAAGGTAAAGATGATGTTCCGGACTCCCATGATTGGAATTAAAAAAAATGATGTCAATAAAGTCCCCACAATACTTCCAGCGCTTGAGATCGCCGACAAACGCCCCGCGGTGTTTCCAATATTGGAAAGACTGGAACTGACCAATTTAATGGCAAAGGGAGATACCGTAGCCATCAGCACACTGGGAATAAAGAAAAAAGCCATCGCCGCCATCAGCGACCCCATCCTGGGACCAAAACCGGCGCAATAATAACTGACCGGTGATGACCAAAAAGGAAGCCATCCAACCCAAACACCGGCCCCACTTAAGATTATCGCCATCACCAAAAAACTGGGGAACTTATCCGCATAACGGCCTCCTAAATAATAGCCAAGAGTAAGGGCGGTCATTACTACGATAATCAATGCGCCCCAAATATATATAGAACTTCCGAAAGTCGGAGCTAAAATACGACTCCCAATCATTTCAAGAGCCATCAAAACCGCACCGCTTAAAAATACGACTAAATGAAGCATGTTTTTCTCCTTTCCGATGGTCAATATAAGATTCTTCCTTAACGGATTGATTCCTTCTCTGGATATCAATAAGAGCCGGATCTAAAAGAAAAAACCGCTATCCAGCGGTTTTTAAAAAAATATAATAAATAATTTAATTTACTAATTTATATGAGTCCCTAGCAATCAACAACTCTTCATTGGTCGGAATCACCAATACCTTCACTTTAGAACGGGGTTTACTAATAAGCGCTTCCTTACCTCGAAGTTCGTCATTACTTTTCGAGTCAAAAATAATACCAAGATGGGAAAGTTGCTTACAAACATCCTCACGGATCAAATAATCGTTTTCCCCAATCCCGGCGGTAAAGACCAAGACATCAAGACCGCCTAACTCGGCAAAATAGGACCCGACATATTTGACCAAACCTTGAACGAACATACTATAAACATCTTGGGCCCGTTCGTTTCCTTCCCGCCGTGCTTTTTGAATATCCCGCATATCGCTATATCCGGTCATCCCTAAAAAGCCGCTTTTCTTATTCATCAAATTATCGACTTCATTAGGAGTCAAATTCAAAGCATTTTGTAAAAATGGGACAATCGCCGGATCAATTGCTCCACAACGAGTACCCATGATAAAACCTTCCAAGGGTGTGAAACCCATTGAAGTGTCGAAACATTTTCCATCTTTAATCGCTGCGGCGCTGCTGCCGTTTCCCAGATGTAAAGTGACCATTTTTAATTTAGTCAAATCTTTTTTGAGAATATCGGCTGCCCGTTTGGATACGTAACGGTGTGAAGTTCCATGAAATCCATAACGCCGTACTCGATATTTTTCATAATATTCGTAAGGTAAGGCATATAGAAATGAGGATCGCGGCATTGTCTGGTGAAAAGCAGTGTCAAAAACGGCTATTTGTGGAGTATCAGGCATCAACTTCTTACAAGCGACTATTCCCATAATATTGGCCGGCATATGTAGCGGCCCCAGTTCTCTTAAACTTTCGATCTGCTCTAGTTCTTTCTCTCCAACTACAACTGCACTGGAAAAAATCTCTCCACCGTGTAGAACCCGATGTCCAACTGCTTTAATTTCATCTAAAGATTTAATAATCCCCTGATCCGGTTCCGTTAGAAATTTTAGTACCGCTTGAAGCGCTTCGCTATGGTCGTTTACTTTTTGTTCCAATTTGATCTTAGCAGCGTCTTTAGGTTGGTGGTTGAGAATCGCATTCCCATTGGTACTACCGATCCGCTCTACCAACCCGGCTGCCAATACTTCCTCAGTCTGCATTTGGTAAAGCTTGTACTTCAATGATGAACTACCACTGTTTAAAACCAGAATAAGCACAAAGAGACCCCCAAACAATGTAATTTTTATTTATTCAAGCGATTTGATAATTTTTTCGATATCCATATACAATATATTGGCCCAATACAAAAGTATGTCATATACTGTATACAACAAACAGCAAAAAAATTCGCGTAAACAATAATTACCAAGTTAGCTTTGGTTTTATCATCATCTCTATTATAGTCATCACTAAAATGCTTTGCAATCAAATTAACAAAATAATAACATTATAAAGGCTGGATCAGTTGACCCAGCCTTTATATTTAAATTGAAATATCTGAAATATGCAACATATCTCTTATATACTTAAGATTCAATTTTAGTGTTTACTTTAAACACTTCACATTGGTGACACATTTGGCGTTTATTCATAACCGAACCGTTTGGATTACCATCGCCACATAATGTTTCAGGAATCAACCAACATTTTTCTTCCTTGTTTTGATAAGCAGGGCAATTTACATAGTTACAATCCAAAACCCGCCAACATCTTTGGAAATTAGGATTAAGCTTAAACCGACCAACCAATGCGGTAAGGTTATCGGCCATCTCCACCAATTGGGAAGCTGATACTGCCAAATTCTCCATATTCAGCTTCTGTTGTTCGGTAGAGGCTGCTATTTGTTGAGTGCCATTCACGTTTTGTTTGGAGATCTCAGCTACCGAATGCATCGTGCCGGTCATCTCTTCACTACTGGCTGCCTGTTCTTGGGCAGCAGCGGCAATCTCATGAATGGTATTCACTGTTTGAGTAACAGACTGAGTAATGGCAGAGAAAGATTCTTTCGCGGAAAGGGCCAAGATCGTCCCTTCATCAACCATCTTAGTACCAACTTCCATGGCTTCAACAGCGGCAACGGTCTCCTTTTGAATCTCGTTAATCATCGATACAATCAAAATCGCTGAATTAGTTGACTGTTCAGCCAAAGCCCTAACCTCATCGGCAACTACCGAGAAGCCCCGGCCGTGCTCGCCTGCCCGGGCAGCCTCAATTGCAGCGTTCAAGGCTAAAAGGTTGGTCTGTCTAGAAATACCACGCATTACGTCGACAATTTTTCCAATCTCCGTAGAACGGGTACCCAATTTTTTAACGACTGAAGCCGATTCATCAACTGTTTCTTTTAATTGAAGAATTTTATTATGAACTTCTTGAATAATGTCTTCGCCGATTCGGGCCCGTTCGGCCGCTTGGGATGAAAAAGTGGCGGATTTCTGGGCTTCCGAAGCTACCTGTTGAGCGGTTTCCGACATTTGTTGCGTTGCAAGCACTGAAAGTTGGACATTATCATATTGTTCTTTGGTAGCAAGAGTCATGCTATCCATGGTAGTTGTAATCTTTTGAGTGGCTTCATTGGCATGCTGGGCCATGGTGGACATTTCCGAAGCGGCTAAAGCAAGAATCTCGGCGGAACTAAGATTTTCTTGCAAAATTATCCGAAGACGGCGGAACATCTCATTAACGACCTTTGCCATTGATTCCAATTCATCATTGGTCTTTATTTGAATATCCCTACTAAAGTCGCTTTCTTCCAACTGTTTTGAAAGAGATAGAAATTTTCGGATCGGGGAGATTAAAGTTTTATTAAGAACCAAATTACCCATTATCAAAAAAGCTAATATTTGTAAGATAAGCGTAGCTGTCCGAAATATCCCGGTAAATCCGGAAAACACAGTATTATTGAGTACAGCCATTAGCACCTGTATCATCAAAAAGAAAAATAATAATCTTGGTTTAATTCCGGAAAAGAATTTCAAACTTTTCCCCTCCCTGTATCGCTATAGATATCTTAAAAATTTCGACATAGCCGGGTGATATCCTTCTAAATTTAGTAAAACTTATCTACCTTTATAAAACTATCTTGCTTAATATATCGTTAAAAAACCAAAAAAAGTTGAATGGTTATTTGTAATTATTAATTCCAAAAAATGCATTTATGTCAAATTTTGTTGGGGATGGGTTATGAGATAGAAAAAAAGGGCTTGGTAGCCCTTTAAATGAACTGTTCATAGACCGCAGCTAAAATTAGCAATGCTCCGAACAAAATTCCCATCCACATAGTGGCTTTTTCCAATAGTTTTTCAAAGCCTTTGTTTTTGGCAAAAAACATTTGTCCACCAGACCCGATTGCCCCCAATCCTTCTCCCTTACTAGGTTGCAGGATTATTATTGTTGTCAGGAGTATCGAATCAACCAACAATAATATCTGTAAAATTAATTTCAAATTAACACCTCCACTAAGTCCCGAAAACATTTTAGCATATCGGCGAAGGAACTACAAGTAAATCTTATGACTTTAGAAAATGTTACGTTCGTTGCGCCATTACTAATTACCGAAATACGTTATAAAATGCTTTTTTCCCGGGATAAATGGCTTCTTCCGCTAAAAGATCCTCAATCCGCAACAGTTGATTATATTTAGCAACCCGGTCGGTGCGTGACGGCGCTCCGGTTTTAATCTGACCCGCATTGGTAGCTACTGCAATATCCGCAATCGTGGCGTCTTCGGTTTCACCGGAACGATGAGAAATAACCGCTGTATAACCGGCCCGTTTCGCCATTTCAATCGCATCTAGAGTTTCAGTGAGGGAACCGATTTGATTCACCTTAATTAAAATCGAGTTGGCTACTGCCAAACCAATTCCTTTATTAAGCCGCTCGGTATTGGTGACGAAAAGGTCATCTCCAACCAACTGGACTTTCTTGCCAAGCCGATCGGTTAAGATTTTCCAACCATCCCAATCTTCTTCAGCCATACCGTCTTCAATAGAAATGATCGGATAGTTGTTGCAAAGATCTGTCCAAAAATCAACCATTTCAGCCGGAGTTTTCAAAATGTCGGATTTCCAGAAGTAGTACTTTCCTGCTTCGCCTTTATTTTTAGCTTCTTCCCATAATTCAGTGGAAGCCGGATCCATAGCAATCATAATTTGTTCACCGGGCTTATATCCAGCTTGATTGATAGCATCCATTATCACATCTAATGCTTCCTGATTGCTCTTCAAATTTGGAGCGTAACCGCCTTCATCGCCAACAGCAGTGCCATAGCCCTTATCTTTCAATACCTTTTTCAAAGCATGAAAAATCTCTGCCCCCCAACGAAGGCATTCCGAGAAGCTTTCCGCGCCAATCGGCATAATCATAAATTCTTGCAAATCCACACTATTATCAGCGTGTTTTCCGCCATTTAAAATGTTCATCATCGGTACCGGCAACTCTTTGGAATTAACGCCGCCGAGATAACGGTATAACGGTAAATTCAAACTTGCGGCCGCCGCTTTCGCTACCGCCAATGAAACTCCTAAAATAGCGTTAGCGCCCAGCTTTCCTTTATTCGGCGTACCGTCCAGCTCGATCATTACATTATCAACGGTCACCTGGTCCAATGCGTCTAGACCAATTACTTCGGAAGCGATCGGGTCATTAACATTATCAACTGCTTTTTGAACACCGCGCCCCAGAAAACGTCCTTTATCTCCGTCACGAAGTTCTACAGCTTCAAAAGCCCCGGTTGAAGCGCCTGACGGGACAGCAGCTCTACCAACACTACCATCGGCTAATTCAACTTCCACTTCAACTGTGGGATTACCACGGGAATCAAGTATTTCGCGTCCATAAACATCAACAATCGTTGTCATCTATAAATCCTCCCTTGTTTATTTTTATCCATATCTTTGCTATTGTTATCCAATTAAAGATAATTATTACATGCTGCGGTAAATCTACAAGTATGCAAAATAAGAGCCGGCTCCCAATATTATTTACCGCGTTCAATCAAACTGATTCCGGTCATCTCTTCCGGTTTCGAGATCCCGATTATCTCCAAAAGTGTTGGCGCCAGATCCGCTAATTTTCCGTTCTTGAGTTGGATCTCTTCTTTCAGCCCGATAACTACTACTGGAACTGGAAAAGTAGTATGGGCCGTATAGGGGGCACCGGTTTGATAATCCTGCATCATTTCGGCATTACCATGATCTGCGGTCAAGATAACCGCTCCACCTTTAGCCAAGATTGATGGTATCAGTCGGGCCAAACTTCGATCCACCGCCTCCACCGCTTTCCTTGCGGCCTCCATGATACCGGTATGCCCCACCATATCACAGTTGGCATAATTCATAATAATTACATCAAACTTGTCTTCTTCAATCTCTTTGAGTAGGGCATCGGTTACTTCATAAGCGCTCATTTCCGGCTTTAGGTCATAGGTAGGCACTTTTGGCGAAGGAATCAAGATCCGTTCCTCAAGGGGATAGGGCTTTTCTTCACCGCCGTTAAAGAAAAAGGTGACATGGGCGTATTTTTCAGTTTCCGCGATTCGCAGCTGTCTTTTCCCATTGTTGGCCAAGACTTCGGAAAGGATATTTTTCATCCGCTCTTCCGGTGGAAAAAGAAGAGGCACATCAAGGGTTTCATCATACTGCGTCATCGCTACGAAAAATGTTTTAAGGAAACCGTTACGACGGTTGAATCCAGTAAAAGCCGGGTCAACAAAAGATCTGGTAATTTCCCGGGCCCGATCCGGCCGAAAATTAATGAAAAGAACCGGATCACCGATTTTAATGGTAGCGACCGGTTTTCCTTCCTCCTTAATCACCGTAGGCAATACAAATTCATCGGTGATATCACGGGCATACGAATTTTCGATTGCTTGTAGCGCTGAGTCGGCTTCTTCTCCTTCACCATATACCAGAGCCCCATAGGCCTTTTCAACCCGTTCCCAACGTTGATCACGATCCATCGCATAATAACGCCCGCTGATAGTAGCTACCTTACCTAATCCGGTTTGGCGGCAAAAGTTCTCTAGTTCCTCCAAATATTCTTTAGCGCTGGAGGGAGGAGTATCCCGACCATCTAAGAAGGCATGAATATAAACTTGCTTAATACCAACTTCTTGGGCAATCCGGATAATACCATAGAGATGTTCGGTATGGCTATGTACTCCTCCGGGTGAAACTAAACCCATCACATGCAAAGGCCGTTCTTCCCCAATCGCGTATTGGACCAAATCTAGAAAAACCGGATTTTGATTAAATTCACCATCACGTAAAGATTTCGAAACCCTTACCAAACTTTGATATACGACACGTCCGGCTCCTATATTGAGGTGTCCGACTTCGGAGGTTCCCATCTGGCCTTCAGGAAGTCCAACCGCCTCTCCGGAACATAACAAAGTAGCATGAGGGTATTCTCTAAATAAACTATCCAGATAGGGAGTATCCGCCTCTTTGATGGCGTTAAATTCTTCCCTGGGATTTTGCCCCCAGCCATCAAGAACAATTAAAGCTGCAGGTCGATACGTCATATTTGCCTCCGCGCTATCATTGATCGATAACAGTAAACAATTTAGTATTTAACAATCTTCACAAAGGTGTCGATTTCCAAACTAGCGCCGCCAACCAATGCCCCATCAATCTCCGGCTGATCCATAAACTCTTTAATGTTTTCCGGTTTCACACTACCGCCGTATTGAATCCGTATTTGTTCGGCAGATTCATTCCCGAAGATCCCGGCCACGGTTTTACGGATTAGACCAATAACTTCGTTGGCATCGGTCCCATTAGAAGACTTCCCGGTCCCGATGGCCCAAATCGGCTCGTAAGCAATAACAATCCGAGGTATTGCACTTGTTTCGATATCTTTTAAGGCCAATTCGGTCTGACGTTTAATTAAATTCTGGGTCTCCCCTGCTTCGCGTTGGGCCAATGTCTCGCCCACGCAAATAATTGGTTTAATCCCGGCCGCTAATGCTGCTTTCACTTTCAGATTTACTGTTTCGTCAGTTTCTCCAAAATGTTCTCTTCTTTCGGAGTGACCGATTATTACATAATCACAACCAATATCTTTGAGCATTAAGGGTGAAATCTCACCTGTAAATGCCCCTTGTTCTTTCCAGTAAAGGTCCTGAGCCCCAACTCCGAAAGATGTTCCGCCCGTTAAGTCCTTGACCGCGCTTAAAGCGGTGAAAGGCGGGCAAAAAACCACTTCCACCTCATTATAACCAGTCAACTTTTGAATAACACCTTGGACTAAACTCCGGCCTTCCGGAATCGTTTTATACATCTTCCAATTACCGGCAATGATTGGTTTACGCATTGTTTAACCTCCTCTAAAACTAAAAAGGAATTGAATACAGAATACAGGAGACAGAAGACAGAATAATGCAATTAAAAAGGGTTCAGCTATTGTTATTTATTCTGTATCCTGTATTCTAACTCCTGACTTCAAAAAAATTATTTTTCCGTCAACGCTGCTACGCCGGGGAGTTCGATACCTTCCATGAATTCCAGGGAAGCTCCGCCACCGGTAGAAACATGGGTAATCTTGTCGGCAAAACCCATTTGCTCAACTGCTGCGGCAGAGTCACCGCCACCAACAATAGTAGTCCCTTTAGACTGAGTTAAAGCTTGAGCGATTGCTTTGGTGCCAACCGCAAACTGGGGTAGCTCAAAGACACCCATTGGACCGTTCCAAATCACGGTCTTAGCGGTTTCAATTTCCTTGGCGAAGAGTTTAACTGTTTCCGGTCCAATATCGACTCCTTCCATATCGGCTGGAATCTCATTGGAAGGCACGGTCTTAGAAACCGTTGGATTTTTAAAGTTATCGGCGACCACGGTATCAATGGGTAAAAGTAGTTTAATTCCCTTAGCCTTCGCTTTAGCCAACATTTCTTGAGCAAATCCGACTTTTTCAGCGTCTAGTAATGATTTTCCAATCTCCATTCCTTGTGCCTTTAAGAAAGTATAAGCCATTCCTCCGCCAATAATTAAGGTGTCGACTTTTTCGAGTAAGTTTTGGATTACGCCTAATTTGTCGGCTACCTTGGCTCCTCCTAGGATGGCCACAAAAGGAGTTTCTGGATTAGAAAGAGCTTTACCCATAATATCGATCTCTTTTTGCATTAAATATCCGGAAACCGCCGGTTTGAGGAATTTGGCCACTCCGGCTGTGGAAGCATGGGCCCGGTGAGCGGTGCCAAAAGCGTCATTAACGTATATTTCCGCCAAATCGGCGAGTTTCTTAGCAAATGCTTCGTCGTTGGCCTCTTCTTCTTTATAAAAACGGACATTTTCTAAAAGGACAATCCCACCCTCGGAAAGGGTTTCGATAGCTTTCTTTGGTTCATCCCCGATACAGTCATTTACTTTAACCACTGACTTGCCGATAATCTCGGAAAGTCTCTTGGCCATAACATCCATCCGGTACTTATCATTGGGTCCGCCTTTGGGACGTCCGAAATGAGAAACTAAAATTACTTTCGCGCCGCGATCGGCCAAAGATTTTATGGTTGGAACAGCAGCCTTAATCCGCCGGTCATCAGTGATTTGTCCGTTATCGTCCACCGGTACGTTAAAATCGACCCGGACCAATACCCGTTTACCTTTTACTTGAAGATCATCAATCGACATTTTATTCAATCCGAACCCTCCTTCGATAAAACTAAAAATAGGATAGGAGCGAGTAAATCGCTCCCTATACCTTATAGATTGCCGTCTTTCTTAGCGATAAAAGTGAGCAGATCAATCACGCGGTTGGAATAACCCCACTCATTATCATACCAGGAAACAATCTTAAAGAAGCGTTTCTCGCCTTTTAAATTATTTTGTAAGGTAGCTAAGGAATCATAGATCGAGGAACGGTTATCATGGATGAAATCAGTAGAGACCAATTCTTCGTTACTATAACCTAAAATACCCTTCATATAGGACTCGGATGCTTTTTTCAATAGAGAATCAATCTCTTCAATAGAGGTTTCTTTCTCGGAACGGAAGGTCAAATCCACAACGGATACATCGGGAGTCGGAACCCGAAAGGACATCCCGGTCAATTTTCCTTTAGTTACAGGCAATACTTCGCCAACTGCCTTTGCCGCGCCGGTAGTGGAAGGGATAATGTTGATCGCCGCTGCCCGGCCACCGCGCCAATCTTTCTTAGACGGACCATCAACGGTCTTTTGAGTGGCAGTGTAGGAATGAATAGTGGTCATCAAACCGGTTTCAATCCCAATACCTTCTTTTAAGAGTACATGTACTAACGGAGCCAAACAGTTGGTGGTACAGGAAGCATTGGAAACGATATTATGGCTCTTAGCATCATATTCGTTCTCATTAACGCCCATAACAATTGTTTTAACATCACCTTTGCCAGGAGCGGATATGATTACTTTTTTAGCGCCGGCGTTTATGTGGCCGATCGCCTTGTCGGAGCTAGTAAATATGCCGGTTGATTCAATTACATAATCAACGCCAAGTTCTTTCCAAGGAAGTTGATTCGGGTCTTTGGTAGCCATTACGCATTTAATTTTATGCCCATCAACGATTAAAACATCGTCTTCGGCTAGACTGGAATCGCTTTTCTCAGTACTAAGATTTCCTTTGAATTTTCCATGGACTGAATCATAACTTAACTGGTAAGCGAAATAACGGGCATCAGTGCTGATATCAACTACCGCAACTACGTCAACTTCTTTTCCTAATAATCCTTTGTTGTATAACGCACTGAAAACCAAGCGGCCAATCCGCCCAAAACCATTGATTCCAACCTTAATTGCCATTTTACATTCCTCCATTTTATTTTTTATGGTGATAATTCACCTTTTAAACGCTACATTTCTAATAAACCGGTAGCCACACCCTCATCAATGATTAGAGTATCCCGGGGTGAATTAGATAAAACAGCGTGAACTGCCGCTGCTTTGCTTCTACCTCCAGCGACGGCGATGACTTGATTGACCATTTTTAATTCCGCTAGTTGCAGCCCCACGCTGGAAGTTGAATGAACCACACTACCATCAACTGCAAAATAATAGCCAAAAGCTTCTCCAACAGCGCCGCGTTTAACTAAATCCCCGATCTGTTCCGGAGCCATACTCCGCCGTCGCGCCATTTCCTCGGCCAGACCCACTCCATGTAAGACCATATCGGCTTGACGAAGCAACTCTAAAATCTCTTTAATTTTTGGCTCCTTAATAATCGACTGGATAGAATCTTCGCCTAAATCATCAGGAACATGTAACAACCGATAATTTGCCCCTAATCCCTTAGCAATATTTGCGGCAACCGCATTGGCCTGAATTTCCACTTCTTCCCCTAAACCGCCCCGGGCCGGAACAATGGTAATCTCTCTTTTAGTGGCTGAAGCGGCCAAAACCGAAGCGACTTCGGCCAAGGTAGTACCCCCGGTTACTGCTAAGATCGAGCCGTCATTTAAATGCCGATCCAAATAATCAGCGGTTAATCTAGCTAAATCCTTCTTAACCGTTTCATCTTGATCGACATCACCCGGAACGATCAACACTTCCTTTACTGGAAAAGCAGCGGTAATTCTATGTTCTAATATTGATAAACCCTGGATCTCACGGATATAATCCGCCATATCCTCCAATAAAATCAAACCGGTTGGGGTGATCTCCATTCCTGCCAAGGTCGAAGAGAGTAATTGCTGTTCCTTCAAAAAATCAACTTCGTTTCGAATTTTCCGTTCTTGGACTCGGAGTTGTTCTGCTAAAGCTCTGCGGCCGATAGGCTGCAGAAAATTAACCGTTCTTAAGATCTGATAACGGATGAGTATTAAGGGAAAGATTTCCGGTACTATTTTTTGTTGAATTGTTAATAATTTAGCCATTTTTTATTTTCATAGTGTGGGCTGATATTTGTCCCGTTCCGAAGAAAAGTGTCCCACCAGCTTGAAAAAAATATCTCCAAATCTTTAAATATATACCCTTAACCAATTAACAACATTCTCTTTTCGTAATAAAATTCCTCCCCATCCAATCTTATTTACTAAAAAGTAATAAAAGGGCAGTGGGCAGGAGACAGGAGTCGGGAAGGTTTTTGGGTAGTTAAGAGTGGATAAAATCAGTAGCCGGGAGTACGGTTTTAGGTTTTATGCCGACTCCGGGCTCATGAATCTTGGTCACTAATCGCCTGGCCTAAGTTCCTTATTGATCGCAACCGATGATTAACTGCGGACTTACTCAAAGGTGGTCGGTGCAATTCGCCCAACTCTTTCAGGCTCACTTCCGGGTGCTCTAGCCTTAGCTCGGCGGTGATCTTCAAATTTTCCGACATTCCGGTCCAAACTGGACTGCTACGTAACTCGCGAATTATGGCAACCTGCTCCCAAGCTGCCGCAAGGGATTTTTCCAGATTTGCAGTTTCGCAATTAACCAAACGGTTGACATCCCCTCGTAGGCCTTTAATTACTTTCACTTCTTCCAATTTAATCACACCGGTGTTGGCGTTAATTAATGATAAAAACTTAGAGATCGCTTCGCTATCCTTCAAATAAATCAGGTATTTATCTTTTCGCTGACCATACTTTGCCTTAATACCAAGCAAATTTAATAAATAGAGCATTCCATTGACAAATTTTTCATTATGAGCAACCATCTCCAGATGATAGGTTTTTTTCTGGGGATCAGTTATCGACCCTCCCGCTAAAAAAGCGCCTCTTAAAAAAGCAGTTTGACAACAGCGTTCCTTCACAAGTTCCAATTTAATATCTTTCTCCAAGAGGTTGTTTCCGGAAAATATTCCCAATTCTAACAAAAGCATTTTTAAGCTGGATTGGTCGGGAATAAAAATGGTGTATCGCCTGATTTTTCCCAGTTTTCCGACTTCCTCGACCTGGATTTCCCCATCCAATTGATATGTCATTTTAAATAACTTAACTATCCTGCGGGCTATTCCCGCTGATTCGGTCGTAACTGAAAGTGAAACCCGTTCTCGTCCAGCCAGATGTAAACTTCCTGCCATATGAATAATCGCAGCTAATTCTGCTTTTAGGCAATGGTGATGCCGGGATAGTTCTTGCCGATTAATTTCATCTTTTACCTGTTGGGAAAAAGTCTCCATCCTGATTATCACCCATCCTGCGTATGTATATATATGTAATATAGGTAAGAGGCAAGAGGCCTCCGAAAAAAACATCGAATATTAACCCCAGAGCCTCCAGCACAAGCACTCGTGCCTCGTACCTAGCGCCTCACCATTACACGAAAGGAGACCTCTCTCAATGATCAATACCATCTGGATGCTGCTCCTAGGTCTCGGAATCGGCGCCGCCGCCGCCTCCGGAAAAACCGCCCAAATTACCCCGATTATTTTCGACAGTTCCCGACAAGCTATTGAATTTGCTTTTGGTTTAGCCGGGATGATCGCCTTTTGGTCCGGGATGTTAAAGATCGCTGAAGTTTCAGGAATTACACCTTGGATTGCAAGGCTGTTCCGGCCTTTATTATCACTATTATTTCCCGATCTAAAGCATGACCAAACAACCTTGGGAATGATTTCCTTAACAATCGCCGCTAACTTACTGGGTTTGGGAAATGTAGCTACTCCCTTAGGCTTAAAGACCATGGAAAGGCTTCAGTCCCATAACGCCCAACCGGAACAGGCCTCCAATTCGATCTGCATTTTTATGATCTTAATATTCGGTGGACTATGCGTCATTCCTTCCACTCTAATTGCAATCCGTTCCCAAGCAGGTTCCACTAATCCGGCGTTAATTTTAATTCCTTTGTTAATAATTACTTCTTTAGGAACTACTTTCAGTTTATCATTAAACTATCTAGCTATTAAAATGAAACCTTGGGTTGTAAAATCTAAAATGCGAAAAACCGACGAAAATTCCTAACCTAAGGAGAGATTTTTATGAAACTTTTAATTATCATTTCCCATTGGGCGGTCCCGGTGACAATTGTCGGGATTCTAACGGCAGGGGCAATAAAGAAGGTCAAATTATATGAGGTTTTTATTCAGGGTGCAATGGAAGGAGTAAAGACCACCGTTAAATTGACCCCTTATCTACTGGCGATCTTTGTGGCGATTGGTCTATTTAGAGCTTCGGGAGCCCTAGGTTTTCTGGTAGATTTATTGAAACCATTCTTGAGTAGCTTAGGCATCCCGGCGGAACTGGTTCCCCTTGGCCTTTTAAAGCCCTTGTCCGGAAGCGCTTCTTTAGGATTCACTGCCGAATTACTTCAAAAACACGGCCCGGATACAGCGCTAGGTATAATGGCTTCATTGATTCAGGGAAGTAGCGAGACTACAATTTATGTATTTTCATTATATTTGGGATCAGTTCAAATCCGGAACGGACGCCATCTGCTTTTAGTAGGGTTACTCAACGAATGGTTCGTATTTTTACTAGCGGTAATGGCCGGGATCATACTGGCAAAATAAGTTTAAACTCCTTTTAACCGTTGACTTTTTCGCCAGCTTCACCAGGACTCTCGGTCCCCTCATATTCCAGATCGGTTTCTTTCAAAATTCGGGCCGCTTCCGGATTCTTTTTCTCAACTTGTTCCCAAATTATATTTAAATCTAATTGTCTGTCGGCAACTTCCAGTAGGCCGTTTAAAAAGCTTTTAAACTGGCATCTAAAAAATTCGACCTGGTTTTTAAGGACAGCTAGGTTTTTAAGCTCATTTTCCGTATCTTGCCTAATCCGAAGTTTGGTCTTCTCCGCAACATCTTCAGCTTCCCGGACAATCAACTTTGCCTCTTTTGTAGCGGCGTTTTTTACTTCTTCCGCCGTTTCTTGGGCCAACAACATCGCGTTCCGTAATGTCTCTTCCACCAGCAAATATTGGCTGAGTTTATTGTTTAAGCTTTCGACCTGTTCTTTTAAATCAATGTTTTCCCGATAAATATGTTCATAATCTTGATTCAATCGACTCATAAATTCTTGAACTTCTTCGACCCGATACCCTCTTACGCCACGTCTGAAAAAAATATTTTCTAGATCAACCGGGGTGAGCATGGTAATATTCCTCCTTGTATGAATGTAGGCACATAGTGGTCAGGAGTCAGTTATGATTTTTGCTGATGCTTTGAACTCAAAAGTTAGACCCCAAAGCTTTACTTACAACTACTGTCTCCTGTCTTCTCAACTTCTGACTACTGTTTTTTTACAGCATCCTCACCAACATTATTCCAATCCGGCCCTTTTTCGAAGTTCCGGTTATTTCCTTAAAAATTACCCGTCCCCGCCCTCGAATGGAAATCACCGCTCCTGGCTGGAGAGTGGCATCGGAATTTTTCTCAACCTTCCAATTGACCTTTACTCGCTCAGAACGGATCTCTTTAACCATTTTAGTACGGGATTCACCAAAACCCAAACCGGCAATTGCGTCTAATCTAAGTGAAGCAACAGTGCTCCGGATTATTTTTTCCCGTTGTTCAGGAGGATTCAATTGTTCAGGATCGATCTCCGCCAATACCGCCGGATGATTGCCTACTTTACGCAAATGAATCTTTAGAAAGTCTATCATCTCAGGGACTAAAACCAGTTGGCAACCGGCCGAAGCAATCAGCAAATCCCCAAGCTTCTCCCGTTTTAACCCTAAACTTAAAATCGCCCCTAAATAATCACGATGACTTAGCGGTTCCGGACTTTTAGTGGAAATCTCCAAAAAAGCCAAAGCGGGCTGGATGGTTTCCACAATATAATAATCCGGGTAAATCACTATTCTTCTGCGCTCAGCCTTGGCATAACCGCCAAAGGAATTGAACCTTACTTTGGGATTCCATCCTAAAACCGCCTGAGCTTGTTCGCGATCCGGAGGTTCCAGAAAATCGGTCCATTGAGGTTCTTGTATTTTTAATGCCTGTTCGGCCAGATCAGATATTTGGGCCAAGAACAGCTTTCGTTCCGAGTCTGAATTTTGAATATTATTACTCATCCAATCACCTGTTGTTTCGGTCTCTCAATTGAAATAAATTTGTTGATAACTTTTCGATCATCCATCAAAAACATGCTTTTTAAAAAAACTATCGCACCTTATTTAACTCGGCCGAACGACAGGCTGCCGCTTGAATAGCCGTCATCAACGTACCGGCGAACCCGGCTTTTTCTAATTCAAACAAAGCTGCTGCGGTTGTGCCCCCAGGTGAAGTAACCTCATTGCGAAGCCTAGCTGGGTGTTCTCCGGTTTGCTTTAACATTTCAGCCGCTCCAATCACTGTCTCCACCGCCAAAGTCTTAGCTTGATCTCTTCCTAGCCCCAATAAAACTCCGGCATCGATTAAAGCTTCGATAAAATAATAGACATAAGCTGGTCCGCTGCCGCTCAAAGCGGTTACGGAGTCCATTAATCCTTCCGTTACCTGAAGTACTTCTCCCACACATCCGAAGATAGCTTCAACTTGTTCAATATCAGCATTAGTTATGTTATTTCCAATGGTAAATGCAGCCACCCCACGCCGGATCCTAGCCGGGGTATTCGGCATTACTCGTACAAATCTCCCTTGAGGGATTTGATTTTCAAGGGCCGCCAAACTTACCCCGGCGGCAATCGAAATTAAGAGATGCTCCGAATTAATTCCGGGTCTTAACTCTCGAAGCAGTTCCGGTAAAACTTGGGGTTTAACCGCTAAAATTATTAACCGGCATTCGCGGGCAAGTTCCGTCAGATCCCGGCAAATACTAATCGCTAATTTGGTTTGAAGGGCTTCCCTACTTGAACGATTTGGTTCCAGTAAAACGATGGTATCCGGTTTAAATAAACCGGCCTGAACAACTCCGTCCAGCAAGGCCGAACCCATGGCCCCGCCTCCAACCATTCCTAATTTAAACAAACCTTCTTCTCCTACCTTTCCCGTTCACTGCGGAAAAACGGGGATACACTCGGGGCTGTTTCCCGTTCCATCTCTCGCCCTTTAAAATCGGTATGTAGAGGCATAGCTACTTCAATATTGGCCGGAGTAAATAAAAAGATCGATCCGTTGATCCGTTGCATGCTTCCATCTAAAGCATAAATAGCCCCGCCGACAAAATCAGCGATTCTCCGGGCGATACTCTTCTCAGTCTCTTCCAGATTGATAATTACCACTCTTCGATTTTTCAAATGATCAACAATGGCTTGGACTTCTTCAAAGCTATCCGGCTCAATAATTAACATTTTTACGGGCTTAGTGTTGTTTAACTTAACCAGTTTACCCCGTTCACGGGGGTTATGGTTATAATAAGTATCTGGGGCTGTAGCTTCTTCTTCCTCTATTATTTCTTCGGCTTCAAATCCAAAGAGGTTTAAGAATTTTTCAAACATACCTCGATTTGACCCTTCATTCTCATATTTTGGCAACCTGACTCACCTCACTCTGACTTAAAGATAGCGGTCCCAATCCGGAGCAAATTAGCTCCTTCTTCCACCGCCACCTGATAGTCTTGACTCATTCCCATTGACAAATATCGCCAATTTGGTCCTAACTCCAGGTTGCGGGCTGCTTCCATAAATACTTCGCGCATCCGTCGAAAAACCGGTCTTACTAACTCGGAGTCATCCGTCAATGGTCCGATCGTCATTAAACCCGCCGGTATTAAATAGCTTGAAAAACGAATTTGATTAATCAATCCCGGAAGTTCGTCAACAGAGATACCATGTTTGGTTTCTTCAGCGGTCAAATTTAATTGGACCAAAACCTCGACCTTTTTTTGCATCTTAGCGGCCTGTCTTGTCAATTCTTCCACTAGACCGGCCCGGTCCACCGAATGGATCAAATCAAAATGTTCCACAGCTTGTTTTACTTTATTAGTTTGTAAAGTGCCAATCATATGTTTAATGACCTTACCGGACAAATACGGGAATTTGGCTACCCCGTCCTGCACCCGATTCTCGCCTATTTCAGTGATTCCCGCCTTGATTGCTTCGTTGATTTGATTAACATCAACATATTTAGTAACCGCGATGATCCTAATTTCATTAGGATCTCGGTTGACTCCGGAAGCGCTTTGCCTAATCCGGTTGCGAATTTCTTGTAAATTAACGCTAATACTCATGGTTATCCCAATAATTTTGCGCCCAATTCCGCCAAATCGGAACGCTCTCCTTTAGATAAAGTAATATGACCGGCGATCTTTTCATTTTTAAACCTTTCAACGACAAAAGTCAAGCCATTACTATTCGAATCAAGGTAGGGATGATCGATCTGATAAGGGTCCCCGGTGAGCACAATTTTAGTCCCTTCACCGACCCTGGTGATGACAGTCCTAATCTCATGAGGGGACAAGTTTTGGGCTTCATCAACCAATAAAAATTGGTTCGGGATACTCCGTCCTCTGATATAAGTTAACGCCTCTAATTCAAGAATATTTAGATCTTTCATGCTATTTACCAGTTGATCAATGTTTTCATTTTTATCGCGGTTATTAAAGAGAAACTCTAAATTATCATAGATTGGCTGCATCCAAGGGCGTAGTTTTTCATTGATGTCTCCCGGCAGAAAACCAAGGTCGTTTCCCATCGGAATCACCGGCCGAGAAATAGCAAACCGCCTATATCTCGTTTCCTCAACCACTTTTTGAAGACCAGCTGCTAACGCCAGTAAGGTTTTACCGGTTCCAGCCTTGCCGATCAGCGTCACCAGACGGACCTCTTCATCAAGCAATAGTTCCAATGCAAATTTTTGTTCTTTATTTCTGGCCTTTAAGCCAAAGGGGTCTTGATTGCTAAAACGAAGCGGGACTAATTTTCCTCCGCTAAGATGTCTGGCTAGGGCTGATTTTGACGTTCCAAAACTATCTTCGAGAATGATCATCTGATTGGAGAAGAGCCCCTCGTCGGGGAGAATGACTTCGCCCGCCTTAAAGAAACGGTCGATCATTTCCGGTTCAACTTTGATGGTCCGGCAACCGGTATATACTTCTTCAATCTCAATCTTATCAGTCTCATAATCTTCGGCGGAAATACCTAAAGCATCCGCTTTGATGCGCATATTGATATCTTTAGTTACTAAAATAACCGGGGTTTGACTCTCCTTTTTTAAAGCATAAGCAACCGCAATAATTCGGTTGTCAACTTTGTTCCGATCCAGAGTTGGCGGAAGTTTCTCGATTTCTTGATGATTCAGTTCAACTCTAATCTTACCTTTCTGTTTCCCAAGGGATACTCCTTCGTCCAAATGACCGACCGCTCTCAATTTATCTAAAAATGCCGACACCCACCTTGCATTTCGGCCGACTTCGTCTTGTCTTTTTTTATGACCGTCGATCTCTTCGACCACCGCAATTGGAATAACAATATCATTATCTTCAAATTCAGTCAAAGCCCTGGGATCATGGACTAAAACACTTGTATCCAGAATATAAATTTTCTTCAAGTCCAGGCCTCCTATCGTGACATAATAGTGGTTCCAATATCGATTCCTTCTATAACAGCCTGTTCCCCATCGGATTCCAATACCTGAACTTCTTGGAGTTTGTAACCATCTCCTTTCTGGATTTTCACAAAGGTCAGGCCTGCATTTTTATAAAGCGCTTGGTTGGGAACTACTACTCCCTCGACTTTCCGGTAGATAAGTAAAATTTTACTACGTCGATTAGGTAGATACCGCTCGGAAACTCCCGGGTCATCAAAGGCTAGAATCATCTTTCCCCCGGCTAAAGGGATCATCTCTTTGATAACCACACTATGAGTACAGTCACTTAAGCTAATTTCCCAGCGATCACCGGCTTTTGGGGCGCCAGTTATTGAAGTGTCGATCATCACCGCAATCCTTTGGTTAAAGGGACTTATTATTTTACCAAGAAATGCTCCCGGTTTGGCCCGATTGCCTATGGATTTTAAAGAATAATTATTACGGAATTCTTCCTCGGAAAGTTTGAAAAAATGGTCCGGTCCCAGTTTCCCTTCCCAATTATCATATTGAAAGAAAAAATATCCCACCTCCGGAGCGATTACCGGTTTAAAGCCATTTAATTCGTTTTTCACAGCTATCTGTGTTCTATGAATCTTATCGCTTACGATTTTGATATTTCGTAATATCTGTGTTTTCTCCTGCTCTAAAGAACCTAAATCTTCATTAACTTCCGAAGTTTTCAAAGAAGATTTTTGTAAATTTCCTTTTTTAAGGTTGATTTCCTGATTAACTCGTTCTAATTCCAATGCCAAATCTCGATCCTCATTATTTAAAAGGAACAATCTTTTTTCCAAATTAAGGGCGGTGCGGCTCGGTTCGTTCGTCAAACTAGAGCCGGTGTTGATAGAAGCGACCACCGCTCCTCTAGGTACTCGCGAACCATTTTCGACTATTTGAGTAATACTACCTTCAAATTCACTATGGAGTAATATTTCCTCCCTCAGGAAAAGTGCTTCAACCCAACAACTCTTTTCAATTATGTCCCTTCGAGCGACTACCGGTTTGGCCGTCAAAACCCCCAAACCAATCCGGCCGATTTCAACCAACAAAACCAAGATTATCGTATAACCAAATAGTCTTATTAGGTTTCGCCTGCTCCAGGTAAATTTAAGTCTTTCATTACCAGAATATTCAGATTTCAAAATACCGCTCCATTGCCTTAATAAATATTTGGATGTAATGTTGAAAGTCTAATGTCTAATGTCGAAAAACAAAAGTCGAAAGTTAATCATGATGTTGAAAGTTAAGACTTTAAGAAAAAAATTTCATTTTCATCCACTTAGACTTTTAGACTTTAGACTTTTAAACTGATTTTAACGCGATTATCCCCATCATCCGCCCGATTACTCCCTTTTCGGCGCGATAAGAAAAAAAACGATCCGGATGACAACTGGTACAGAGTTTGGCATCATAAATTCGTTCCGGTTTAAGGCCAATTTCCGTCAGATCCAACCGGATGAAAGCTTGCAAATCGACCCGGCTACCGGATTCATCCTCAATCACAGTTTGAGGATGGACCTTCTCAAAAGCTTCAGCCAATTGCCTGTCTACCCGAAAACAACCGCTGCATATAGAAGGACCAATGGCAGCCAGACAATTTACGGGGTTAATACCGAACTCTTCAATCATCCGTTTTATGGTAAACGTAACAATACTCTTAATAGTTCCCCGCCACCCGGCATGGATAACTCCAATCGCCGGTGTGACCGGATCGTAAACAAAGATCGGTAAACAGTCCGCTGTATAAGTAGCCAAGATCAACTCAGTCTCTTTAGTGATTAAGGCGTCGGTTTCCGGAAATGCTCCTTCAATATTAAAAGCCCCCGAACCTGCCGCGGTTCTATCTACCAAGGCTACCTTCGTCCCATGGACTTGAATACCGGAAACCAACCGATCTAAATCCAGTCCTAAAACTTTGAGCCAAGATTTTCGCCGCTCAATAACACGGTTAGGATCATCTCCGGTATGCAGAGCCAAATTGCCGCAATTTCTCGCGGAAAACCCTTGGACAACTTGTCCGTCGTTTAGCTCCTCACATTGGAAAACTGTTAACCCCGGATAATTGGCTTGAACCCAACCCATCTGTTATCCACCCATTCCCGATGGTTGCCAAGGGACAACCACACCCTTAGCAAGACTTTCCTGAACTTTGATCAATCTTTGATTGGCAGAACCCCGAAACAATAAACTAAGGTCTTGCTTCTCCCGGATAAAAGGCCCGTCAACTAAAACTTCGGTTAACTTCAGCAATTCTTTATATCCAGGCCGGTCAAAATTGGTTAATAGATATTCCCAAGTATAGCCGGTGTATACCCATAAATTCAAACCCAATTCCCGAAGGCGCTTTCCTAAAGTCACCGCTACCGGGGCTTGTTGAAATGGTTCTCCGCCACTAAAAGTCACTCCGGAAACCAAAGGATTTATTTTTAATAATTTAAGAAGAGCTTCCAATTGGATTTCTTTTCCCCCATCTAAACTCCAGGTATCCGGATTATGGCAACCGGAGCAAGCATGGGGGCAACCCTGAAAAAAAACTGTGCTTCGAATCCCAGGCCCATCAACCACGCTTTCGGTAGTTACTCCAGCAATCCGTAGCAAGTCTTGATTAGCCATGAATTGACCGATCCCGTAACTCAGCCTGTTTAGCATCGTTAAACCGATCAACGGTTGAAAGGTAACCGGTAATCCGACGAATTCGGCGAATATTAGTGGAACCGCAAGACGGGCACTCTTTTTCGATTACACCCCGGAAAAAACAGCTGGGACATTCGTCTACCGGGAAATTAATTCCGGCATATCCCATATTAGAGAGCGCCATGTGTTTAACCAAAGCCTCATAAGCTTCCAGATTATTGCTGGGGGGCGCTTTTAGTTCTACATAACTGATATGGCCGGCATTGGTAAGTTTGTGATATGGGCCTTCCAGGGTGACCTTTTCAAAGGATGAGATTTCGTGATTTACCGGAACATGAAAACTATTAGTATAGTATTCCTTATCGGTAATTCCCGATTTCACTCCAAAGCGGCGTCGGTCTAAATTGATGAAACGTCCGGAAAGCCCTTCCGCCGGAGTTGCCAGTAAAGTATAATTGAGATCGTATTCTTCGGCAAAACCATCTGCCATGTTCCGCATAAAACCAATAATCTCCAAACCCAAGCGTTGGGCGCCAGGGTCTTGTCCATGATGATAGCCTGTTAAACAAGTTAACGCTTCCGCCAATCCGATAAACCCAATTGAGAGAGTACCATGTTTAATCACCGAAGCGATTACATCTTGGGACGACAACTTTTCCGAATCCAAATACAAACCTTGTCCCATTAAAAACGGCATGTCTTTCACCCGTAGTTTCGACTGGATTCTGAACCGGTGGTATAACTGCCGGGCAGTTAAATCCATTAAGCTTTCCAATTCTTGATAAAAGATTTCCAGATCGCCACCGCTTTTTAAAGCCAGCCGTGGCAGATTAATGGTGGTAAAAGATAGATTACCCCGGCCGTCGGAGATCGCCGCTCCATGACGGTTAGCTATTACTCTGGTCCGGCAACCCATATAGGAGACCTCACTACCATATTCCTGGTTAAAAGTAGAGTCCATAAAAGCAAAAGTAGGATTCAAACGTTGGGCCGAAACCCGCATGGCTAATTTGAAAAGGTCGTAATTAGGATCCTCCTGGTTAAAATTGATCCCTTTCTTTAATCGAAAAATTATATTGGGGAAAATAGGCGTCTCACCCCTACCTAACCCCTTCTCATAAGCCAAAAGCAAAGATTTCGTGACTAACCGGCCTTCCGGCGAAGTGTCACAACCCAGATTGATACTGCTAAACGGTACTTGGGCTCCAGCCCGGCTATGCATGGAATTCAAATTATAGATTAAAGCCTCCATCGCTTGAAAAACTTCATCTTCCGAAGCGCCTATCATGAACGGCGCCATATCCCGATCAAAAGCTGCAAATGACTGGCCACCGTGCATATCGTTTTGGGAGCTTTGTAAGATAATAGCGGCCAGTGCGGTTGCCGACGCAGGCCGTTTCGGAGACCGGATAAAACCGTGACCGTTATTAAAACCATTTTCTAACAACTGTTTCAGGGGAATCTGGACACAAGTCAAAGTCTTACCATAGAAATCCAGATCATGAATATGATAATCACCTTCCGAATGGGCCTGAGCCATTTCCTCCGGTATCATCCTGCTTAAGTAATAACGTTTGCTGGCTGCGGAGGCAATTTGAAGCATCTTCGCAGATGGGGAGTTGCTAATATTGGCGTTCTCCCGGTTGGTTTCAACTAAAATCTCTTCTACTACATCCATCAATTCCGACTTGGAGTCCCGCATTCTGGTGCGACGGTCTCGGTAAAGAATATAAACTTTTGCGGTTTTGGCATGTCCGGTTTCGATCAATACTTTCTCTACAGCATCTTGAACCTCTTCAACCGAGGGGATATTCAAGCCCAATTGTTTATATAAGTATTTGACCACAACCTCCGACAGTTCTTCCGCCAGTTGCCGATCCTCCCCGCCTACCGCTTTAGCCGCTTTAAAAATAGCGCCGGCGATTTTTTCGATATCAAACTCGACAATGCGACCGTCACGTTTACGGATCGAACGAAAAGCTTTTTCACGGGACCGATTGATAAAGTTGACTACATTGTTCTCTTTGTCATTTGATTCTTTAATCGCTTCGAGCTCTTTCAGATTCTTTGCCATTGGTTCTCCTCCGTATTTTAGATAAGAGTGATAATAGGAACGCTAAAACTTATTTCAATTTTAATTGCCTTTGTTCACTTGCCGATTAGGCTTTGGAGTTCAAGCATCAGATCTTCTAAATCCTTAAATTGACGGTAAACTGATGCAAACCTAACATAAGCGACTTCATCTATTTTTTTAAGACCTGCCATGATGAGTTCGCCCACTACCGAGCTGGTTACTTCTTGTTCCATTCGGTTACGTAATTCGCGTTCAACTGAATCGACCATTTTTTCAAGAGTCCCATAGGTAACCGGCCTCTTTTCGCAAGCTTTAACCAAACCACCTAGTACCTTAGCTCGATCAAAGGGTTCTCGGCGTCCATCCTTTTTAACAACTATTAAGGGCGCCTCCTCAATCCGTTCGTAAGTGGTAAACCGTTTTTGACAAAAAAGACATTCCCGGCGACGCCGAATACTATTACCTTCCTCAGAAGCCCTGGAATCGATGACCTTACTGTCCAAACCGCCGCAAAACGGACAATTCAATACGATACCCCCCAACACAAGATATTGTACACATTAATATTATATAACCCAACATTTTGTGTGTCTACCAAAATATTTTTTATTATAAAAAAAATAAATCCGCCCCATTCGTAAAAAAGACGAACAAGAGCTGATTACGCCTCTATGCTCAATATCTATCTATAACATAAACTTTTCACTTAGATGATTATAAAATCTTTACTCTTATATACTCTAATACGGCGGCATCCGTAGCTGGTCCGAAAAAACATTTTAACCCCACCAACTCCAATGATAACCGGCTTGTCTCATAATAGCGCAAATTTTGTCCCATTGTTTGCCATCCACGCCTCGATCCATTTTTGAGGGTCCTATTAAAAGATGGATCAAGTCTGCCTGGTTGGAATCAGCCATATATTTAACAATATCAATAATCGCATCTTCATCGGCGTCGCCGCAATCACCGCTTAACAAAGCTTCGATCACGCCGATCCACTCCATCCCCGACAAATTCCCTTTGGGAATGGGCGGCTCGCCGTGACTGCCGTTGATCAACATCCGTCCAGCGTCATCATTTTCTTCTTGAGAAATTATTTTCGCTCCGAGATTACTTCCAGCGGGATAACGGTGGGCGCAAGCCAGCGAGAAAGCGTCCCATTCCGCCCAGTCCAATCCGGAATCAATATATTGCGGAGTGAGTTTTTCAACCGCTTTCCGGAACACCTCATGGGATTGGCGGCGTAAGATAAACAAAACCGCATGTTCATCTAAACCCGTACAAGCCCCTGATATTAAAGCGCGGCAAACCAATACCACCTGGCCTTCGGTGAGATTTCTCGGGACCATATTGACATCAAGAACTCCGTCTTCATTTTTTAATAAATCAATAATCGAATCATCGGATTCAGTATCAACCATCCGAGTTTGACCCTTTAAAGCGGAGTCGACCAAACGAGTTTTAAGATCCGGCTCGGAAGTTAATTCGGGAGCGTCTCCTCCCTTTCGATTGTCCCAAATGGTTAGGATATCGGAAACGTTGTAAGTGATTCCGGAATCAGTAGTCACGGTGCCGTCCTCATTATTGCGCGCCGTGCTCAATAGGTCGCTCAAAGAATGTTCCAGTGAATACCAGATCGGACCGGCCTCCGGGTCTTTCATGATCTTGGCCACATCCGGACCGGGATTGACCGTTGGCGGTTTGGCATCCACTTCTCCCGGTTTAGTTCCGGAAATAGCGCATAATACTTCCGCTATCGAATTATAGGTCTCATCCGCCACTTTCTTGTCCTGACCTTCAATATCCGCTGTCTCATCGCCATGAAATTTCCTGCCGACCGCCATATCCAGACCATCTGGCAAGGCGCACAAAATATCATGATAGGTTTTGGCGTCATAATAACCTCTTATTGCCGTTCTGACCCAACTGGCTGCCGCCATTTCAAAAGCCCGCGGATACTGATGTCCCGAAGCATAAGAATCTTGTAAGAAATGCAACCCAAAGGCTTCGGTTTGGATGGCTAGTTCCGCAGCCCGATCGCCTTCCGATTTATCGCCGTCACGGTAAGCCATATTGGCCGTCACGGCCAATCCCAAAGCTCGACGGTGTTGTATTTGCCATTCTCGATGGGCCAAAGGGAAAAAGTGATTAATATTGGTGGAAGCAAGGTTAACATAGTGAGTCCAGGCAACCGATCCGGGATTAGCAGATCTTAATTTAGACAATTCGCTGGGGGAAGCAGTATAATCGCCCGCCAGTTCATTTGCCTGACCTAGAGTCATATGCTTTTTAGGCCCGCCGGGAATCACCACGGGAGTCCCCATGCTTACGATAACTTTCGGTTCGGGTTTATGTGAGACTTCCACTCCACTCTCCCCCAGTATTGAAGGTGTTATTTCCCGACCGGAGGATTCTCGGCCTTCTTCTGTTGGATTCAAAGAAGAATCTTGTTCGTCGGGAATAGTAACTTTAAATTTATCCAGATTATTTTTCACTCTTTTACTGGCCACCTCGCCGAATCCAGAATGTTCATGTCCGGACCACCGGCTGATTATTCCATTCTGCTGGATCACATGGGTCAATTCGTGGGCCAACAATTTTTGGCCGCTCTCTTGTTCAGGGGTGTATTGACCCGCTCCAAAAACGATATCGTTGCCTAGAGTAAAAGCCCGGGCATTAATCGCTTCCGCCGTTTCCGTCGCCGCTGACCCGTTATGGATCCGCACTCGGCTAAAGTCATATCCGAAGCGGGGTTCAAAAAAAGCGCGGGAACTTTCCGGCAAAGGTGCGCCACCGCCGTGAAAATTATCGATGTTTCTCTCGATTTCCGGATTTACGGATTGCGCTTGTTCCCCGGTTTCGCTCCGTTGCAAGAGTCCCGTTTCTTCATCTTCCTGTTCATTTTCCCGTTGTAAGAATGAACCATGAAGTTCATCTTCTTCTTGTGCCGCGGATAACTTTTGAATGTTAGACGCCAAAGCGCTCTCCGTGGGGCTGGTCCGGATCTTATCCTCTTCTTCCTCCGGTTGCTCCTGAAGTTCCGGCGCGGGCATAGTCATTATTCGACCGGCTACTAGGTCAGCCTCCCGCTCATACTTATCCCCGGGCGCCCCTACTTTTAATTTAGGTTGAACGTATGAACCGAACATCCGTAACAAAGCTTGATTACCGATCGCTTGTTGAATCATTACAGTTGGTTGAAGCAAATTAATCTCCGGTCTGCTTGGTTTGGAAGCTTTAGTTTTAATGTTTGAACGGGCGCTGTTCGGTTGAAACGTTTTCATAATTATCCTCCTAGCACATGCAAAAACTTCAACTCAGACAACTAATACATTACTTTCGTTTTTATTAATATTAATCCATCACTTGTATTTTTTATCCAACTTCAGTAAGGTTATTGTTTTCTCATACCGTTTCGACTTTGGCCAACTCCTCTTCCAAAGCTTGAATAGCGCCGCTTATCCGCAATAGAGTATCCCGTAGATTCCCTTGTTTAGCTTCCATTTCAGCCATCATTTTTTGACCCGCCTCAAATTCAGCCCTCAATTCGTTCAAACGCCTCTCCAGTTGTTCTTTCATGAAAATATACCTCCACCTTGAAACATTATTTGAAAGTATTATGCCACAACCGTTTCACCAAAACAACGCAAACACCGCTCGTAACATTCCGGATAATCCCGACTAACCCTATTCTCCAGACGGGCAATTAAATTTTGATTGCGCTTGGCGCCGCCGATTAAATGAGTATAATTCTTTTCTTCCGCGATTTGAGGATTGAAAGCGTCGGCGGAGGAATCAAAGAGATACCTAATGGAGACATTATTAAAATTGCCGGATTCACGTGAATGATATTTATGACAGGCAGTCAAAAAATATTGCTCAACTAGAATGTTGTCAAAACCCAATTTCGGCCAGATTTCACGGTTTCGAACATCCTCCGCCAACTGAATCGCTTTATTGGCGTAATAATTGATGAATTCCGTATTATTACCGCCAAAAATCCCGCAGCAAACCGCTTCCCGTTCTTCACCCGTCCGATTGTACCAAACCACTTCCTTGGGAACCCACCCTTGGGCCTCGGCAATCCGGTCAAACTTGTCAGGTTGATACCATGACTCTCCTACTTTAAAATGTTCGGGGTTTTGTCCCAACAAAGGAGCGGTCAAAAGGTAATCAGGCAATCCATTCCACAAATAAACATCACTGTCAATATGAACAAATGCCTTTTCCATCCGGGCATAACTATAAATTTTAGCCAAAGCCCACCATTGCGGGTCGATCTTCTCAAGTCGATCATAATCCGTAGTCACAGTAGTAAATTCCAGTCCAAGACGATCCACTAAAATCCGGGCGCCATTGCTATCGGTATACAAATGAAGTTCTGAAAAGTGCTTACGGGCGGTCTCCACCGATAATATCCATGACAGATAATGATCTTTCTCCGTTAGCCAGGGGGAAATTTGGTTCTCACCCGGCTTGGTCCAATTTGTCCAAACGGCAATCATCTAAATCCCCCTTATTTCGGAATCGTTCCAATTCCAATATTATCAAAACCATCATATTTTTCTCCAAGGTTCTCCCAAGCAAACCAATCGATGTTAATAATCTCATTCCAGCCCTCTTTCTTATCGACCCGAAAAAGATGAATTATTACTGCATCCTTGGTGACCGAAGAGCATGTTACATTAAATAATCCTTTAAGATTATTCGTGCGAGCTGAAAAAATAATTCTAGGTTCGCGAGAAAATGCTTTTTTAAATTTTAAAGTATATGACTTTATGGGAGTGGCGCTGGCGGAAGCACCCAATGATCCGGCTTGGACTGTCGAAAAAATAGTCCCTCCATTAACACGAAAAGTACCGCCGATATCAAGACTTGCGGCCGGATTCACTGTTCCAATCCCAACTTTACCCAGTACTCCCTCTTGCAAAACCAAAGGTTGTCCCGAAGTATTAATCGCGGCATAAGTATTTGAAATACTCCTCCCTCTTCCCTTCCATAAAAACGATACGCAATTTTTTCCGTTGGTCCCCTGAACAATCCCGGTCCCACCCGTGGGATTCATAATCGTAATCGCCGGAAAAGTTATTTTTAAATCCGAAAAATTACCATTAATGGACAATGCGGCCTTCGGATTTTCAGTTCCGATACCCACATTCCCATCAAGATATCCAATACCGCCAGCGCCTTTAGCCCAATGACCGTCGCCGCTCTGAATTCCTTCTAATAGTGAACCGTCGCCGATAAATTTCTCGGCTTTCACCGTTCCCGCAACTTCTAGAGTCTCACCAGGTTTGGCGGTACCCACGCCGATTCCCTTGGCGGTCAAAACCAGCGCATCCTCGATAGAGTCAGGATGAATGGTTAATGCCGCACCTTTTAAACCGGGTTTTCCAAGATGAAATAGTCCCTTTTGGGTCACAGCAAGCTGCCAGGATTGATAAAGCTTGCTATTACTCCGAATCTCAACCCCATGCTCCCCTTGGATAATCGCGCCCCCGTTCACGTGAAGGCGTTGTTTCGGAGCATCAGTCCCAATCCCGATATTGCCATCATCATTAATGCTCAAAGCCGGCTTTTGGGTTTCCTTTAAGGAATATAGGGAATTATGACGATGAGCGTCCACCACCGATTGGTCCAATAGGCATGAGAGGTTGACTAGATTGTCCTCCAAGCCAATCCGCCATTGTTTTAATCTTTCATCCCATACTATCTGGGCAGAGGGAAGTTTCCCGCGAAAAACCTCCAAACCGCTATCGTACTCCGGCGGCTCTTTAATTTTTTTAGAGTTATAATTGTTGACCCGAAGAATATTATCGGCAATCTCCGTGGTTTGACCCTGAATCGTGGTGGTGGAACCTAAAATGGTGAGATCTTTATTAATAACCAGACTCCCATCCACATGCAAGTTACACTCTCCGGAGTCCAGGTGTTCTAAATAAAGCTTAACTTTATCATTTGATTGTTCCGGACCGCCGACTACCAAATCACCGTTTATTACCATGGCTGGAGCTTTAACCCGAATTACTTCTTGACCATCGACTCGCGCCCCTTCCACCGCTAAACCGCAGTTTTTACCTTCCACCGGCAGTAATATTTTGCCATAAGCCCCAGAATAAACCCGACCGTCGGTATTAATTGCCGTAATGATTCTTTTTCCTTCGGTATTGTAATGTAAGGATACTTTAGCCAGTAGCAATTTCACGGGGTCATCGGACCATGTCTTCTCATAATCCACCACCGGTTTCTCCCACCAATGGATTGGTTCCTTACCCCCGCATTCCTCAGCGATAAAGTCTTTTTCCTGAGTGTATGCCAGGTAAAGATAGACCTCGCAATCTTGATTCCCAAGATTCGTGTTTAAAAAGTCAAGATTAACGGGGTCTTTTAAAATTACCTCTTGATTGACTTCTTCCTCATGTTCCCAGTCATAAACCTTAACCAAAGCCATTCCCGGAGCTACTGTAACACTCTGTTGATCTCCATTGACTGTTACCTCTAAACCGTCGATAATCCCATGAGTATGTAAATTATGGTTATGCAAACGCCGCATCCGAATGTGATATTCCTGTTCCAGGTTAAATTCTTCCTGTCTCAAAAAAAGACCGTCAAAATAACGCATCCGCTTCACTTTGCGAGCTTCGTTTTTTTCATTATCAGCCATCATTATCCTCCCAATCTCGGTCAATTCCGGTTAATTGATACTTTTAGATATTGAATAAACTAAGTATCATATGACTTTTCAACCATGGTATAGCCTCCCAATAATGTATCTTCACCGATCATCGCGGCAATTTTCATCGACGGAACCTTAACGATTAACATGCAATAGGTATGGGCCGGTTTTTCCCGTTTGATGATATCCATAATCATCTGGACCTTTTTCTCCAACATCACCCGATCATTAATCGGCAGTTTCACGTATACCTGGAAATAATACGGTCTCCCTTCGCCTACTACCGTATTCAAACCAATGGTTGACATTGCTCCGACCCGAAGCGGCTTTAGAAACTCGCTAATTGATACGGATACTCCCTCCCCTTCATTGAAATACGCTTCCAGATATTCCTTTAGACCTTCAACTGTCCCACGTTTTTTATAAAGGGGAACGATTTGAGCAATCAACCGTCTTTTTTTGGCCTCATCCCATTCATCGCCTTCGCCTAAAGTCAAAGCCACCCAACTGGCCAGCCAAGGGAGAAACTCCACCGGGGTCTCGTACGGGTCAAAATACCCATGAATTGAATCCAGGATTTCCTCAATCCCTGGTAACTTATAGCCGTTAATTTTAAGATCCGGATCCCTGCCGGAAAGAATTTTTTCAAATGCTTTTAGAAAACGCCCCAGAAAGAAATCCTTCCCATTGTCGGAATTGCCGGGCTGGTAAATCAATGGCAGGTATTTTAAATATTTAGCGTCTGATTTATCAAGATTACTGTCCATGGTACCTCTCTTCAACTGTAACAGTAGTATCCAGTTCGATTAAAGAACCGGGTGAAATCGGAAAGACCTCACACTCCGAATCCCCATTGATTGATAATTCGGCAACATAATCCACACCCGGAATTTGCTCCAGCAATCGATAGACTTCGGAACGGTAAATCCCCTTCCCGGTTACCCAGCCTTTACCGTCACGGCCTCCCGTAAATGGGCTGAAGTACTGGCGCAGCTCAGTTTTTACCGCGCTTTGTACCTTAACTTCGGCAAAATTCTTCGTTAACACCAATCTGACCGACAGTTGCGCTTCTTGGAATTGCGGCGCCACCACATGCGCTCTGGTGGTAATTAATCGACGGCGGTCAAGATATTCAAGAACCAATTCCTTGAGTAAATCGGTGGGTCGTCCGTCTTTAACACAAAAACCGTATCCTAAAATCTCTTTTCCTTTAATTCGGATCGGCAGCTCATAAACGCGATAATCCGACGAATGCATGAAAATCCTTTTGCGATCCAAATCCAGCTTCAACTCGATTGTATTAGACTCACTGGTAACTGCAATAATTTCATTTCCATTAACCGAATTTTTCTCGACTCGGGGGTTGTTTTTTAACCAATTCCACTGATACACCCTGAATAAAAAATCCAATAACCGTTCACGTTCTTCAATCAGACTAATATCCCAACTAAACTCAGGTCCTAGAAATCTAGGGAGAATAATCACGGAAACATGTCCCACTTTTTCACTGGCCGGATCGCCAAACTCCAAATTACGGTTTTGAATGCAAATAGCCCGGCCCGACATGCCCGGCCTCAGCTTTTCCATGCATTCTCCCGCCAAAAATTCAAAATCACCAGTTGTGATGGCCCGATATCGTGAAGTGACGGATTCCAATCCCCGCCTGATATCATGTTCCAGATCCTGATAGACCTGAAGCCGGCCCTCATCTTTCCGCAGTTTGAAACTATATGAATTCCCGGTGTTGAATTGGAGATGGACCAGATCCCCGTCATAACCCAACCGGATTAAAACCATTCCGTTGGGGTTGCCGGGATTCCGATCCTTAATGGTAATTATCTGTTTGTTATTATCCTTGATAATCTCGGCTGTAGCCAACCAAGGCAATCCGTATCTTTTGATCAGATAAGTTCTTAGCCTTTCTTGTTCAACATCGCCAAACCGTTCCCAATCAAAAAAATTCACCAGTTTCCTTTTGATATGAAAGCGATAAGTGTTATGAGGCTGAAATTCCCCGGTAACCAGATCGCTGCCGTCACTCTTCACAAGAATTACTTTTCGAGTATCATCAGATAACTCAAGGATATTGTTATTGATCACCTTAAAACCGGCTCTGGAAAGCCAATCGGTTTCCGCGAAATTCCGGATTAGGTGATTAATAAGTTTTTTTCGGTCTTTCTCAACGCCGACTTCTTCCCAATTAAACAAATATTCAGGGTCTTCTATTAAATGCAATTCGAAACTATTCCCCACTTTAAAAGCTAGCAAAGCTTCCTTTGATTCCGCCAGGTGTTGAATTCGGATTTTATAGTTAAGGTATGAAATAACAATCTGTTCTCCATTGCCACTTTTTTTAATAACGGCATCACGAACCCAATACAATCCGTATTGACTGATCATGAAATTGACCAACCGAGTTTTTATCTCGGACCAGGTCGGTTCCTCTTCAAAAATGGCGCTCAGATCATGCAGAGCCTGGAACTCAAATCCTTCCTCACCAGCGATAGTTAGAGTCACCCGATCTTTATCCTCGTGAATATGGAGTAAAACTGTAATCTCCGAATCTCGGATGGTTATCATTTTTCCGTTACTACTCTTAGTAATTCGGGGAATTGACTTCCAGGACAGACCAAACAATTTTGCCAGCCTTTTAAGGATTAAGCGATCATGCTCACCAGGGACTTTAGACCATTCAAACCAGGGTTCCTTCTCTTGCAGCAACGAAAACTGAAACCAGTTGCCGATATCCAGTTCCAGATCGACCGTGTTCCGATCGGCGGCAATCCGGAGATAGATCGAATCCAAACCATGGCTAATGGTTATCCGGGATTGATCCTCGCTTTTGGAAAAAACGGCCCCAGCCCAATTCAAGCCGAAGTTTTGGTTCAAATAGTCCAGCATACGGTAGTTTTCGTTACCAGGTATCCGCTCCCAATGAAATGCGTAATCTATCTCCCGGCGAACCGGAAAATGATAAGTTTCCCCGGAACTTAAGGTTAGACTCATTTTATCCCGGTCAGAGTTCATACGGAGGGTAAGCAGATTGCCGTTCTTGGCCAATCGAATTGTATCCGAACCTTCCTCCTTGGTTATCTCCGCCTCTTTCACCCAATCCATCCGATAGTTTTGGACTAAAAAACGGCGCAGACTTTCACTATCCGATCCCGGAATCAAGTCCCAGCTAAATAAATAATCGATCCCAATCAATTTAAGAAAACGGCGATAAGATTCTTCCGGGATCTGGTTCATCCGGTAGATAGTCATTTCAGTCAGCCACGCAAAAAGTTCCAGGAGTGTAATACCGGGATCGGAGGGATTATGATTGGTCCAATCACTATTATAGATTGGAATTAATGATTTTGCCTCGTTTAGTAGTTCTTGAAAACTACGGTCATCCAAATTGGGTACCGGTAAAGTCATTTGTCGCCCCTTTTCCAATCACGTAATTTCTAAAGCAGATGTCCGCCTAAACCCATATCAAATTGGGTTCCTGTTTCGTAATTCATGAACCGGTAAAAATAATCATAGCCATATTTCGCGTACCAATACCAATAATGATAGTAATAATAAAGGGGATTACCCCCTGGCGCCTGGTTTAATAAGTCCCCGCCGACACCAAAACTATCGAACCCTTCTACACCCGGATACCCAAGTGGTGCCGACCCCGCTTCGATATAGGGCAATGGGAGATTTAGCGGCGGTTTCGGTTCCGGACTATTCCTGGTAAACCGGTCAAGGTAACCGGGATAGGGTAAGCTTTCAATCTGATTAATCGTTACCGATCCGGCATAAACCAAATCATGTTCTTCAAGAAAAACCGTATCGGTAGTCCGATTTTCCACTAACAAAGCTTCTTCCCGTTGCATTCCGTTGATATCGGTTAGAACCACCCGATCATTTTTTTCAATCAACGCTACTTTAAGGTAACACGGTTCTTTACCAACTAAAACGTGATTTAAGGTAAATGTTTGAATCCCTTTTCCGGCTCCTACATTCTTCACCATACTATTGCTCAGGAAAAAAACCGGTTCACGCTCTGGTTCCAAAGGCAGACATTCCAAAACGTCGTCGTAAATCCTCCGAATAATCAAATTAGCGTGTTCTCGATTAATGTTACTGATCACGATCACGTCTCCCTCGCGGAAGCCGCAGACCTTAATCGAATCTATTACCGAACGGTCGGGAATCGGGTTCGCCAATGCCAAAACAATTCGGCCGTTAAAGGTTTTTACCCCGTTCCAACGAAAATAACTCGCCGCCATCCGTGTTTTTCCGTTGAGTTTCAGAGTGTACGATTGAACCGAAGCCCTTAGATGGAGGTCGGTTATATGGTCAACTCCATCTATTCCGGCAATGACGGCGTAAATTTCCGATAAATGCGCCGGACAGCCGAACTCCCACCCCTTTCCATCCAGTCCGCCGCTGATGGGATGAAAATAACGACGTAGTGTTTCATGGATCATTCCTTCGGTTATTTTTGAGCTACTGATGGAAATGAATTCAACAGCGGCGTTGATATCAACCCTGATATAATCCGGGGCCGTCACTTTAATCCTCCGGGAAGCGACGGTTATATCTCCAGGCGCCCTTTGTTCAAGGTAATCAGTGATCTCTTGGATTAACTCCTGACTAGGTAAAGGTTTCAAATCTTGGCTTTCCGGAACAACAATTATTACGACTCCGCCGGGTTCAAACCGCAAATGGGAGCCTGTGGTTGGCAGGCATTTGACCTTAGCAACTTTAGTGGATGCTGCTCTGACTAACCATTCATAATCTTCGCAAGTAACAGCCCGGTCCCGGTTTTTTAAGCTTTGGGGTCCTCTGATTTTAGCCCTTTCCAAGTCTTCGGCCTCACAGCCGCCATCAGCGGCTTCATAATTGTTCACCCCATCTACATATGGAAAGGTAGTCCTTAATTTGGTAATGGTCCCGACGGAGACATTACCCTTAACTCCGCCTCCGGACTGATAAAACAGGCATTTAATATTATCTTTGCCCGCCGGAGGGATCATCCCCCGGACTGAATCTCCAAATACTATTGTTCCGTTGTTTCGATCCAGTCGATAATGACGACTATCCGGTTTGGAAAAATAAAAATGATTCACTTCCCGCCAGGGTGTCCAAAAACCGATTACATTCCCGAATAGATCCTTTACCTCGGCACCGACTTCCTCACCTTCTTGGAACTGCTTTCGTTCCTCTTCGGAAATGGTTGTTTCCAATATCATAATTACTTGACCGGGTAAAACCGGATAATTGGCTAACTGAAAAATTTGGTTTGGTTGGCCATTACTCGAACCGATAATCTCATCTTTTACGGTAGTCTGATGGTAAGCCCAGACGGTATTGGTATAAATCGCCCGCAAATACGGGGAGATTTCATAAGACCCTTTTTCTAAACGAGCACGAATCCAATGTAGATCCTCCCCGAATAAACAGCCGTCGGTGACATCATCCGGAGCAATAAATTCTATAAATTCACGTTGCCTAAAGTTTTCCGTATGATCCATCGGATGAAGAGTTCTCCACTCTTTACCGTTCCAATACTCCCAAGCGACGACAGGTTGACGGTAAACCGGAAGCAAAATACTTCCCGGACTACTGAAATCTTTATTTAAACCCTCCAACCAATAAATGCAATTTAAAGCCGCATTGATCCGGGTGATTTCCCGCCGCTCGCTCTCCCCGTCACTCCGAAATTCGACCAAATCACCTATCTGCAAACCGCGTGCGCTTTTTAGTTTCACGGAGATATCGGTAACGCCGGGACCAGCTTGGTCAAATGCAAGCCCACTATCATGGCGAAATTCGCCCGTCAACGAAAAGAATAGGCTAATCGGTAAATTAGCGATCTCTTGATCAAATCCAAGATATAATGCAGGTTCCTTATCATTGGCTGCCTCAAAGGGTTTAAAAATTACTCCACTCTGGGCCGACTGGGTTTGGTCTTGATATCTAAAATTATTATAAGTCAAAACGGTTTCCAGTTTTTCAAAAAAAGGTGGTAATACATATGATAAACTCAACTTATCAATTACCGGAGCTTCATATGAAGGAGGTAAAACTATCCATTCGGTATCCTCCTTATCTCCCAATTCAATATAACCTCGTTGCGGCACATACTTCTTCTTTATCATTTGGTTCGAAACATTCGTAAAAACCGATACCAAATAATGTTCTTTTACAGTCTGCTCCTGGTATTCAACATCCCTGCCATACCCTCCATTGGAGATTCCGGCTCTGATCCAATAATTTTCTATCTGATTAACTTTGGTGACCCGGACATCGGGACATTTAAATTTGATTTGTTTCGATACTTTAAAAGCTTCGGTGTCATCCTGAAATTCACTGTTGTGATATTCAATACTCAATGTCCTATCCGACTTTACTACGGTTTTTCCAAATAGTTCCCATTTTTCCCCATTCCAATATTCCCATTTCAAATTGATCTCGGAGGTAGACCCGTATTTACCCGACACCAGCGTAACATCAAGGGTTACATCCGCGCCCGCTTTGGAAAAAGTTTCCCGGGATCCGATGTAAAATAAATCGTTAAATTTGGGGCGCTCCCCGAAGGGATAAAAAGCCGAGCCGGAGTCAATCGGCACATTGTTATAAAACAGTTGATCCGGAAAAACCATCGGTTTTGATGGTTCCGATTCACCTGAGGTCCGGTGTATTATTCTAAATGAGGTGCCCTCCGCAAGAGCAGGTTCGAAAGAACCATCCAATAACAACAAATTATCCGAGAGAACCTTTTTTACAAACCGATATTGATTTTGGGCAATAATTACGTCTCCCTCGGATAGTTCCCTTTTAAATTCGGTATGTTCTCCTTTGAGTTGGCTCCCATCATTACTTACGACGCCCGTTCCTGGTGAAGGCATCTTCTCAATCTGCGCCGCTGCGGAAATTTTCTTGATTTCAGGCAGATTGCCCTTTACAAAATCAGTAATAGGTCGGGCTACTTCAGCGACAATCCAAAAGTTTGACCATTCACCCGGTTGAGTGGAATCGATTCCGGTAAATCCTTGGATTGATTTTTTGGAAAAGGACGATAAGTATGGAAAATAAATCTTCCCGCTCTTTAATAAATTGACAACCTTCGAATCAACGTTTCTACTCTCCAAATCATAGTTACTTTGATTAAAAACTTTAAGAGGTACTTGATGACCTTCGAAATAACAAAACCATTTAACCGACCATTGGGTGGGATCTAGGCCGATACAATCTTTTTCATTGCCGATCTCCACATCCAAAATTAAAGTGGTTGGTTCTTGGTGACTAAAAAGTTTCGAGTGTCCTAGATAAAGACGATGCGGCATTAAATCCGAACCTTGAAACAACTCCTCACAGTCGTTGGTTTGAAACTGAGGGTTCAAAACCCCGCTTCGCTCTTGCCACATATCGGTATGAGGATTCAAGCTGATCGCTTTCACGAGTTTCGGCAATATGATAGTAATGTCTTTCGCCGTTTCATAAACAATCGAAGGGCCATTCTTTACGGAAGCGGCCACCTGGGTTCCTCCGGGTATATAACCATACTGAGCGGCTCCTTTGGCCATCTTAAACGTTACCGGAACTCGGGCCACCCGAGCCGGAGCCAAATTGATACCCATCACATCTAAAAACCTGATTAGATTTTTCTCTGGAACCTTATTGAGACGTTGAACCAAGGTGTCCATCATCCGCGCAAAAATCCAAACCAACGCACCGGCTTGCTTGTCAAGCTCAAGTTCTTGAATATTTCGCCATTGGTCGGGGCAGTAATTTAAAATTAATTGTTGTAATTGCTTAACCAGTTTTTTCTGATCACGCGAATCAATCTTCGGTGGTAAAATGGCCATTATTTCCCCGCTCTCTCCAGATAAAATGGGTATACAAGATTGGCTTTGGTATTGTTGGTTTTAATCTGATATTCAATTTCAACATTCAACTTATTATACTCCATTTCATCGGGAACAACCTTGACATCAATGAGATCAATTCTGGGTTCCCATTTCAACAGGGCCTCCTTAACATGAAAAGTAACCAAAGTTGCAGTCGAGATATCATTAGGCGCAAAAACCAATTCATTAAGCCCACACCCGAAATCAGGCCGCATTACTCTTTCACCTTTCGCCGTTCCGAGAATAACCATGATTGATTCCCGAATCGACTCTTCTGCCTCGGAACTCATAATTTGCCGGTTATTTACCGAGACTGGGAATCGCCACCCTTTTCCCAAAAAATCAACGATTGCCATTTTAACCTCCGATAAATACGGTACCAACCGCGATTACTTGACCGTCCGGTAAATCGGCCGGATCATTGCATGTCATTGCCATATCTCCATTTCGGGCCGCCATCTTTCCATTAATCTTCACCGTAGCACTACCCATTTTGATGGTGGCTTTATTGGAAGGTGGTTTTTGAAACGGCCCACCTTGAGGGATGTGAGGCGGAAGATTGGATGCCGTTGAGTCAACGGTAGCCGCCGGCATTCCCATAATATTAACATCCGAACTTAATCCTCCGTCAATTATCCCGGTAAAAGGATGAGGCAAAGGAGTAGGAACCGCCCCGGATGGAACCGGGAGCATTACTATATGAGTATTGGTGGCTATTACCTGGTCACCTTGTTTTGCTGCAGGTTGTCCCATGAGAATCCTCCTAATTAATATTCACTGTCGCTCCCTTAACGATCATATTTCCTGAAGCCTTAAGTTCCATATCGGCGGAAGCTTCGATTTTAGTGGCATTCGATGATTTAATCTCCACATCTTGGGCGTCAATGACCACTTTACCGTTTTTGGCCACTAATTCAAGGTTCTGCTCGGAACTAACGGTAATTTTATTGGTCGCCGCATCGATGGTGATAAAATTTTTCTCTGTTTTATCAATAATTTCAATCTTTTCCGCACCATCTTGATCATCAAACCGGATCAGATGTCCGCTCCGAGATTTGATCACCCGACGATCATTATTGCCATCCCGGTTGGTTTCATAAGGTTTATCGACACCGTTCCATAAAGCGCCGATTACATAAGGTATATTAATATCACCATGTTCAAAAGCCACCAGCACTTCATCGTCAATTTCCGGTAGGAAAAAGGCGCCCCGTTCATTTCCAGCCATAAATGTGGCAACCCGGGCCCAATTTGATTCATCCTCCCCGCTCAAGCGCGGCAACTTCACTTTTACCCGCCCTAATTCTTCGGGATCTTGGTTGTTGGTTACTATTCCGATTACCACCCCGGAAATTTTCGATTTGTTTTTTTGATCTATTTCCCAAAAGTCACTGATACTCATATCCCAGTCCTCTTTACCTTAAATTTTGTAATATACCCTTCCGATCCAATCATATGGATAGAAGAGACAATATAATAAATTCCGCTGAAACGTTCTCCAATACCATCAATCCGGATGTTTTTTCCAGCCCGGATTACCGGGTTGCCCCCAGTCTTGCCTTCGGCAGTAACAAATTCTCGGAGTAGCCTATTATATCTTGCTTTAGCGATGTTTTGGGCCTCATTCTCATCAATGTTTGATTCTTCAGTGATAATTATTGGGGCTTCGCTAAAGGCATTTTGAGAAAGAGCGCTCCCCGATAATTTAGACCCCATTAAAGAATTTTCATCGCCTTGCGCCGCCATGCCGGTTATTTCTTGTTTGTTTTTTACATCCCATCCCCGAACCTCAACCTTGTTTCCTTCATGGAGTGTCCGTAACTCTACATTAAAACTGTCCAAATTCACACCAAATTTTAAAGTAGTTACCTGGGATCGACCCTCTTCGGATTTACGGAAGATAAAATTCTTGTTATTAACAAACATTTCGTATCCCAAACGATTGGCTCGTTCTCGTAAAAATTCATAACCATTCTGATTATTCTGAAAAAGATATGTCTGAATAGTCCCGGTATCATCGACTTGTGGTGTTAATCCAGCCTCGGAAGCGATGGATTCAGCGATCTCACTGTCTTTCATATCCTTAAAAGAACGTACCCGAGGGCCGAAACGCAACCGGTACAACCGGTCGTACCCACGAATCTCCATGGCCGAATATTGATCAAAAGTTAAATCCAGGGAAGCAATTTCACCAACCATCATCTCAACCGGATCGTCAATTCCCATCATGACCTTAATTTCATCCCCCGGTTTAAATAAATCTAAGTCAATTCCACGCCAGGAGCCTTTTTCAAAATCAAAAATGTTAAACTTAACGGTAAACATCGTCGGTAGATTAATCTCATCTTCAACCGTGACTTCTTCGACGCCGCTAATTAAGTCGGAATTAAATTCGCTTCCGTTTAAAAATAATCTATATTTGGCGACAACCAGTCCGTTATTATCCATTGTTGTTCCTTTAATCGATTACTTCTTGCTTCACCTATTAATGGCCGACTTTATGCTCCAAAGTATACTCCCCAACCTCCCGCTACGCTAATCCGGTATAATAAGTTCCCGTCCGATATCGCATTCTTCGGGAAAAATGGCGGGATTGATAATCCGGTTGGCAATAGCTATCTTTCGCCACTGGCCCGAATCTTTCAAAGCGTTGGCAGCAATCAAATCCAAACGGTCACCGCTTTTTACGGTCCATAATTTTCGGCAAGCTTCCTTCCCTTTAAACTGGGCATCTTCTTCCTTGGTCACGACCGCTTTAAAGGTAACCGTCAGTTCGGAGCGGATTGGAACTCCATTGGTGTTAAACATTAAAAACTTTTGGCTGACCTTATGGATGATCCCTTTATAACCAAATCCACCCCAACTAAAAATACAGATCGGAGGCTGTTTGGTTTCTTTATTTTCAACCGTTGGCAAAACCAAATCTGCAATTGGTCGGGTCTCATCCCGAACATCAGTTTTTTGTTCATAGGTGTCAAAAAATAAGGTTACTGTAAAATCCTCCGGCGCAACCTCCTTAAATTGAAGATTGGCCCCTTTACCGCTAATGGTTGCAGCGGTTGTCACCGAAAACTCACGGGGATTATACATTACCGGAATTTCGTAACTACTTTTTCCTTTTGGACAGACAATGATCTTAGCATTTTTCATTACGATAACCCTCTCCGGTCTTTTTCAACAGCTATTCGCTTCTCAAGCATTCGATAGACTTTTGCCGCTATTAGGTTGATATCTTTTTCCCGGACTGTTTCCGTTTCTGATTTAAGATCCACACTTGGTTCGTTCTTAACAACAATCGACTCGCTTTGCCGTATTTCTCCGCTTACCGATTGATTTTGAGCCGTTATTTCAAGATTACCCTCTTTTTTATGAACCATTGGGGTCTCCATCCTAAATCTCCCAGTGCTGATTGATAATTTAGGAAACAACATCGCCGAACCGCTGTTTATCCGGTCGGTCACCCCTGTGAAAACCGATTCCGGAAGATGATCCGGAGCTTGACTATAAAGGCCTACTCGTGTTTTTAACTTTAAAAGTCCTTCGAAAAACCATAATTTACGCGAAATCTCCCGGTGTTGGGCTAGCAAAGTCTCGTGGCGCACTATCCCCGCCTTAATCTGATTGGGTTTCATCTCCAACCAATAAGGTACGGTCGACAAGATGTCTTGCAACTGGAGTTCCGGCTTTTTTTTAGCTTGTTCCAATAATTCCGGATTCGATTCATGATAATTACTTGAATGGACTAAACCATATCGATCATTTCTTTTAACCAATAATCCGGTTGGTTTCGGGTAAAACCATTGCCGTTTAGTAATCCTACTCACTTCTTTAAATAACTCGCCATCGGTTATCAAACTAACCAGTCTCAACTCACTTGAATGATTACGATATTTAGTGGTTGACAAATAATTATCAGATACATCATACTCACTTGATTGATTTAACGTTGCCTCCTGCCACCGATACTTGGAGATGAATCTGAAATTGTGAACTGGAGCCCAAAAATATTTATCCCGGTTCAAAGTGAAGCTTTGACCCGACCATTGTCTATTGGTCAATTCCCATCTTGCGCTTCGGATTAATCCCCTTTTTACAGGTAAGTACCCACCCAAAATAGATTTGGGTTTAATAAGTTTTATAACCGGTTTGAAATTCCGAGCTAAGATACGCTCAAGTTTTGTTTTTTCATGGAAATACTTCCGTAAGACCTGCTGCTGTCGGGTAACTTCATGATATTGAAAATACGTCTCCGATTCCTGGAACTTCCCATTAGATAAATATGTAGTGACCGGAAAAATGAAGTTAAAGATCAGGTGTGACTCGGAAAAAAAATTGTTAGATAACGTCTCTTGGTTGGAACTTGCTGGATTAATAATCTGATTGCCGATTTTTAGCCAGACCAGAGATAATGGTACCCTAATAATTTTAGAAAATCTGATACATTTAGTCAAAATCCGCTGTGAAAAACCGGATTTCGGCATACTTAGGGTAATAATCGGTTTTAAATTATCGGTTAATCTTTTGAGGCTCATTTCATACAACCTTTATTTTAAGCTTTGGCGAGACGGTCATGGACTAAGGTGATCTTCTCGGTGGCCACGGTATTGCCGCCAGCATTTAATACCGGCCCCTCCCATTTGACTGGATAGGCCTGAAAGAAATGCCAGCTCAACCCCTGTTCACCAGCGCCGTTCATCAAATAAATAGTCCCGTCTTTTCTGATGATTTTACCGTTAACTATTTCCTGATACCAATCCCAGAGTTCGGTATCGATCAAACCATGGGACAGTACCAATTCCGAATATTTTGAACCGGTAATAAAGACAAAGTCACGATCATTTACCCCACCGAATCTTTTCCGCTCATATTCGGTTTGAATATTAAGACCGGAAACATCCGAGAATCCGGCAATCATGATTCCCTTGATCTCAACTTTGAACCGATAGCCCAGGTAAGGATCGATTCTTCTACCAGGAGTTTTATCAGATTTTGTGCTCACTACCCATTTCACATCCTATATTAATATCTGATTGGAAATCATAAATCGGTATCAGCAAAGCTGTTTAAACGTCAAAGAAGCCTTTTTCCGGTTCACCGTTTACCTTTTTATGAATCTTACTGATCTCTTCACACCAGCGACGTCTTTCCCGGTGCTCCAAATTGATTACGGTCTCGTATTCCCAATGAAAATAATAGGCCACAAAGGCTACCTCCTCATAGAGACGGTCAAGGGGGTAGCCGATTATTCCCCCAAAGACTGAATCTCGATCTCGAATTGATGTTGACACTTCGGGCATTCAGCCTTGATCGTATTAGCACCGTCCTGATTAACCCGATTGTACATTTCTTGGAGATAAGCAAAATCCGTGGTAAATAAGGCTTCAATCACCGCTGGAGTGACCATGCTGAGACTGCCGAGTCTAGTAACCACTCGTGATAATAATATTACGCTTAAATATGCCGGATTTTGCTGTACCCGTGGGTCTTTCATAGGTAAAATCTCATCGGCCGCCGTGGCCAAACGCATCGCACCTTCCCGGTGTAGATTCCCGGTTTCATCTGCATACCCTTTCGGTAGGACAAATTCAAATTCCGTCTTCAAAACTCCCATAGTTCCTCCTTGATTAGAATTGGCTTAGATCTAAGCTATGAAACTTAGGATTGACTATGTTTTAACATGAATTCCGACCTATACTTGCTCTATGCACCGTACTCTTTTTACTCTTGAGCCGTAATCTATTTAACCCGGGTAATGCCTTCATGAGTAATATCCAAAGATTCAACCAATACTTCATTGCCTTTGGCACTAAAATCGGAAGGGTCATATTTAATAGGCCAGGCTTCGACAATATCCCATTGTGCTTTATCTTTGCCTTCCTCATCGATCAATATTAAAGACATGTTCTTCCGGGCACCCGCCGCCCCTTTATCTTCTACCTGTTTACGCCAGTTGTAAAGATCCATGGAATCCGTTAACCCTTTTTTTAATGTAACGTTCCCATACTTAGTCAATGTCGATAATTTACGTTGATAGGGCGGATCAGTCCCCTCCCGGTAGTCTACGGTATCGGTTGAAGATTCGGGAATAGTAGCGTCTGAAAAACCGGCTACCTGGATCCCGTCTATTACTACTCTAAACCTAAAATTGCGATATGGATCAATACGTTGTCCTGTTGCCATTATGCAAACCTCCTTTGCATTATTTAGATAAAGTCTTCTGACTGATGCGGATGATAACGAATTCAGCCGGTTTCACCGGAGCTACGCCTACTTCAATGATTAATTGTCCGGCATCCCTAACCTCCGGAGGATTATTCTCCTCATCAACCTTAATAAAAAATGCTTCATCAGGGGTACTGCCAAACAAAGCCCCATCACGCCAAACCCGGGTTAGAAAAGCCGTTAAATTTCGGTTAACCTTACCCCATAATCCTGGTTCATTTGGTTCAAAGACCACCCACTGGGTTCCTCGGTCAATCGACTTCTCAAGGAAAAGGAACAAACGGCGCACATTGATATAGTTCCATTCCGCATCGGTGGAAAGGGTCCGGGCGCCCCAGATACAAATCCCGTCCGGGAAGGAACGGATCACATTGACCCCAATCGGATTTAATTCTTCTTGTTCGCCTTTGGTAACAATCTTTTCGATCCCGATTACCGAATCCAAATAACCGTCAAACACCCCGGCCGGAGCTTTATGTACACCGCGGGTGGCATCGGTGTAAGCGTAAGTCCCGGCGACCACACCCGAAGGAGGCACCAATTTTTTAGATCGGGTTAAGGAGTCATTCACCCAAACCCAAGGATAATATAAGGCTCCGTATGAAGAATTAAAGGCATTTTGCCCGTTATAGGCACCGGTTGCTTTTTTGAAATCCTTGACCTCCGTCGCACCCAATCCTTTCGACGCGTCGGCGACAAAGAAGCAGTCTTTCCGGTTTTTGCAGTATTCCAATGCTTTTAAAATGAAACTGCGATCACCGGCCATATCCGGCACTGCTAAAATATTGACGGTATCCACCAGATCAAAGGCGTATAATCCGTTTTGCGCTTTTGAATCCCCGGCAAAATCGACGCTCCCAATATTGATGACTTTATTTGAACCATCCTTGTATGAAAGGCCGTCATCACCGCCAGATAATTTTTCCAAATAATAGCCCTTGAGATCATCGCCACTCCCAGAGGTGGTTTTAGGAGGTTTTTTGCTTCCTTTAACGTTAACAGAACCATCCTTCCAGGAGTCCTTTTCAATGCGAATAAATTTGGAAACGCCATTGATGTATTCCTCAAGTTTGTCCAAATCATCAACGCTTTCAGCAACTAAATTATCAAATACTTCCAAAATTTCAGCCTCAACCATTAGTGGACTTTGATAAATCACTGTCAATTTAAACCCGTTATATATTTCACCGGCAGGTTCAACCCTAACCGATATGTTATTACCCCAAGTCCCCTCGTTAGCGGCTATGACTTGCATTGATTTACCGACTTTATCTTCATTGGTCTCATTGTCAATTAAGCTGACCGCCGCCGGTTTGGCCATTTTCGTGGTTGATTTGGTAATATCTGAATAACAACAGGTTCGGACAATATAACATGACGTTCCTCCCTCGGCAAAAAAACCATATACGGCGTAAGCAAGATAACCGTTAGGAATAAAGCCGCCGAACTCACGGACAAACTGGCTCCAACTGGTTATTAAGATTGCTTTGCCGATTTCCCCGCGTTCAGCAATTCCGACAAATGCTCCAGTTGAAGTTCCGGCGCCAACAATCGGCTTATTACCACTGGATACTTCTTCGACATAAACCCCCGGAGATAAGTAATTAGGCATAATTAACCTCCTCTTTTACAATTTTATTTGCGTTTTGTACTTATTTTCGTGGTTTGATTTCTTTTGACCGGTTTTTGTGCACTTGAATCAATTACCGTCTTACTGCTTTCGTCTTTGGGATTATTAGAATTAGATTTTGAGTTTTTAACGTCACCGGTATCGGAATCTAAAATTACAATATCGCCTTGAATTATTAAAGTTTGAATATGTGGCGAAGACTCAATATCTTTCGCGCTAATATCTGCGATGTGTCTTGCAAATAGATTCAAACTTTTCCCGCCATCTAAATTTAATACTAAAGGTTGGTTTAACTTATTTCGAATCGTAACCATCGGGTTCCCCTTCCTTTTACCCGGATTTAAATTTCATTTGATTCACTTAACTATCAACTCATTAACCACCCCCGGCTCATAAATCTCTTTAAATAATAAACTAACATTTAATCTTCCATTGGATGAATATTAATCACTCTTTCGGCGACCCTATTAATCATTTCCTCTCTTTCCGAAGCTATCTTAATTGGAGTAAATTGATAGGAAACAGATAGCTTGAAGGGTTTATTCAAAAACCGTTCCCATAATTTATTAACTTCTTCAAATGAAAAACTATGAGAGTTAACCCTGATCTCTTCGTTACCGCTCTTGAGAAGTTGATTATTCAAGACTTCACCTTTTAAGACAGCATGGTCATAAAAGATTAACATGATTTTTTCCAAAATCATCATCTCTGTTTCCCGTTTTGGAGCATATGGAATGAACAAGTAAAATAGATCGAGCGTTAAAGGAGAACGTATAAGTTTATTAGCCCCGTCCGGTATCGGCCCATTGTTACGAAAATGACTATTCTCCACGATATTATATAAAAAAATAGAAAGCTTTGCTGTACCGGTAATTGAATTAGAATCGATATCTGCCGGGGAATCAAAAGTAATGGCAGTATCATCATTAAATTCATCGGGAAAATACTTGTGAAGTCGATCCATTAACAATTCTTTCAAACTATTACTCAAATCCCGAATAACATTATATTCCACCATTATACTTCTCCAACCAAATCATAATATGGTTCAAAATCACTCTTTACAAAGGGTAATCCAAGCTTGCGAAATTCTCTTCTAGAGGCGGTCATAATCTGTCTCATACCAATCGCTGATGAATCTTTGGCCGCGTAAAAAGCAGCCGTTACCGCGATATTCTTGATATTGCCCCCCGCCAGTTTCAAACGTTTGGCTAAGAATGCATAATCCAAATCCTGACTACGCGGCGCTGATTCGGGGAAAATTTTGTACCACATCTCCTCTCGCTCTTTTAGATCAGGGAATGGAAACTCCACCACAAATTGGAGTCTTCTTAAAAAAGCTTCATCAATATTTTTATTAAGATTAGTGGCTAAAACTACTATTCCTACGTATTCCTCCATTTTCTGAAGCAAATAACCAATTTCGATATTGGCATACCGGTCATGGGCGTCCTTAACTTCGGAACGTTTGCCGAATAAAGCATCGGCCTCGTCAAAAAAAAGAACGGCGTTGGAATTCTCCGCTTCCTGGAATACCCGAGAAAGATTCTTTTCAGTTTCACCAATATATTTACTCACAACTTGAGACAGATCAATTTTATAAAGTTCCAAACTCAACTCATTGGCGATAACCTCAGCCGCCATAGTTTTTCCTGTTCCGGGCGCGCCGGAAAACAAAATGTTTAACCCTTTGCCTAATGACAGTTTCCGATCAAAACCCCATTCATCATAAACAATAGCGCGGTATTTCATTTGGTTGCATATCTCGTGTAACTGATCCATTTGGTCTTTGGGAAGCACTATATCATTCCAAGTATATTTGGTATGAATTTTTTGTGCTAATTTTTTTAGATTATGTCTTGATTGATTGTAACAAGCTGTATAAAGATCGGCGTTTCCAATTCCACCATCTTCGAAACGTTTTAATGAGGTGTGATAACCAACTCTCAAAGAATTTTTAATCTGTCCGGGTGTAAAACGAAATTTAGCGGCTAATTCGGAAAAATCCAAACCATTTTGAATTTGATAATCATCGGCGAAAAGTTTCCAAAACTCCTGCCTGTTTCTTTCATCAGGAATCGTGAACTCGACATCGATAAAAATCTCTTTTTCTCCCAATTCTTCAGGCCGCCAAAAAGAATTACCGATAATAAAAGTTAATGGTGAATAAGTTCGGACTACCCTTAACATTTCTTCCGGATAACTACGATTTTCATTCTCTTCTTCGAACAAACATTGAAAATAATTGAAACAAAGAGCCGCTTGTTGCAACGCTGCTTCGCGACCAATAATCTCGATTGATTCTGAAAATGATATCTCATTGGAAGACAGAGCTTGAAGATCAACCATTAATAATGGGAGTTGAAGTTCCCGACAGATCGATATTGTTTGAAGTTTTTTACCTGACCCGACAGGGCCATAAAAATATAAGAAAAGTTTTTCTCCTGTTAGGATGAACTGATCGAGTTTACCAACTACAAATTGGCGTATCTGAGGTTGAGGCTCCGAAAAAACCGTGGCTATTGACGAATCAAATGTAATTCGTTTAACAAAAGGGGTTATCCGGGAATCAATCCAGTCGAAACCAAGTAAATAATCGGTGATTCGATTATCTAATTTTATTCGCCTAGATATCATCGGTGTTGCTAATATCGTGGATGGGGACTGGTCGATTAAAATAAGATTATATTTGAAAAGCGGAGCTTCGGAATAAAATGCCGAACGGGCTGAAATTCTTTGTTCCTCAGTATTACAAAGTAATTTTAATACCAAATCAATACTTGGTTTTTTGAGAGTAACATCGTCTTGAAGATAAGCGAATAATTTGTCGTATTTACGATCTAATTCGGGAGCAAGACAAATAACTATCGTTTGTTCTTCAAAGGGGGTAAGATTAAATAAATGGGCTAGCCGTGGAAGAGCGAGATATATATTTGCTTTGACACTCAGCTCTTTTCTTTCACAAATTATATTATCTATTCGAGTTAATTCTTCTTTTAACTTATTAATTCCAGAATTATCGGCAACATTCCGTTGAGCGCCAAATAATATGTTATTAACTTCATTTTCGGTAATCACCAAACCCTTTAATTGCTCTAAAGGTCCTGGCAACTGAGGCTGGTTTTGAAAATCATACAAGGCTAATTGTATCAGTATATCTAATCTTTTTAGTTGATCGGCGAGATATTCCAGATTATGAGAATAAGGTGTTGGAAGTTTTTCTAGTTTGGGTTTCAATATTTGTTTTGACATATATATCTCCAAAATGATGATATGATTCAAACCTTGTATTCACCTATCCAACGCTCTATAAATCTATCATCTCGAACTTAACACAATCCAAAAATATTTAATTACCTAATTCTTTTTTATTCTAAATAGTCCTGCTGATTTCCAATTTTTTCAGTAATATAAAACCGCCTAACTTATTGAATTTATTTTCAAATGAGATTTCAATAAATGAAGTCCCTGGAACTTTAGTGGTTACTTTTGATATACGTTTTTTAGCCAAGCGCGGGTATCGATCATCGGTTTGACGCTATCATTTTTAAAATATTGGTATTTGCTGCCGCGTGAAATAAGGGTTTCATTAGTAACCTCGCCTTTTAATACTTGTTTTAATTTAGAGCTGACTCCGTCATAATCGAAAAAGCGGCATGAAAAAAGGTCAAAGTAAGCTCGCCCGGATTCTTCAAAATAATGCAAGCTAATATGACTCTCAGCGATCATAGTCAAAATTGAAGTAACCTTCTCAGGGCCGATAGTATTTTTAACCATTATCGGCCTGATAATCGGAGTCATTCCAATCTCAAAAGGCATTGTATCGAAAAAGGCGAATAACTCATCCATACTCTTAGGACCAGCGTAATTTTTCAGATCCAAAAAAAGATGGGGCCCAAAGTCTAATTCTTCATTAATTTCAATCTTAGGCGGGTAAGTTTCCCGACGTTCCCTTCCTAAACAGTAGGCGGTAATCTGCTCCGCCGGAAAAGCGTCTGTTATCAATTTTTCAACCTGGTTAGGGTCGAAAGCATCCGGTGAAAACAAATCCACAAAATATGTCTCTCGAAAAGAAAACGTATGAATGGTGAAATGCCCACCATCTAAAAATACAAAAGCGCTAATACCACAATCTTCCGGTATCACACCGTTATAATAAGGTAAGATAAAAGGAGGCATTACCGCTTTCATTCCTAACTTCTGGGGAATTTCTTCCAAAGCTTCGTAGACCAACATTATTTCATCCAACCTCGAACGGTATCCGTGAAAAGCATCCATCACAAAATGGTTCATCCCATTTCACTCCTATCTCTATGATAAGCATTAGGTTTGAAGATCCTGCCTCATGTCGGGCGAATTTACTACAAAATTTATTATACCGATAATTAATTGTACGTCAATTAGTATTTCTAAAGATCCCCAAAAAAAGACCGGAACTAAAAGGTCCGGAACTAGAAAAATTAAATATATTGGCCAGAATACTTTTGCCTCATGCCTCTTACCGACTTTATGTTTCATTCGCCGGTAACAGCGGTCACTAAAGCATCAACCACCACCGGATCGAATTCCGCTCCTTTTTGGCTTTTAAGATAATACAAAGTTTCACTGATGGTTTTAGCATGCCGATAAGGTTTTTCCGAAGTCATGGCGTCAAACACATCGGCAACCGCCGCGATCCTTGCATATTCATGAATGTTGAAACCGGTTAATTTTCTAGGATAGCCGTCGCCATTGAATCTTTCATGGTGTTGGAAGGCGATTTCCCCAGCGGTTGCCGGCAAATTCTGGCTTTGTAAGATCAAATCATACCCTGTTTTAGGATGTTTCTTGATCTGAATAACCTCGTCGCTGGTCAACCCCCCGATCCGGTTGATAATATCCGATGCAATCCGGGTCATCCCGATATCATGAAAAAGCACCCCCAACGCTAACTCGAATAGCTTTGATTGGTCGTAACCCATTTGAATTGCAACTCTTACCGCTATGATACATACTTGAACCATGTGACTATATATGGAATCATTGAGCGATCTAATTTCAATCAGGTTTATTAGAATATTGCGGTTTTCCGTTATTTCGGAGATCATTTGTTGTAATGGCGCTTTGCACCCTAAAAAATTAATCCCTTTCCCACTCCGAAAGGCCGAATCCAATCTGGCCACACTTTGGATTACGTCGGAACGGGTAAGATCGGAGACCGGTTCATTTTTCTCATCATTAGGAGCGGTATCCACATAAGCTGCTGAAAAACGCAATTCCTTTAATTTAGCTATTATCGAAGCGGTTATTCCGACATTTTTCCTGATCAAAATCCTCCCATCCGGTAAATAGATCGAACGGGCCAGCACCATTTCGGTAGTAAGTTTATCAACGGCTACTCTTTCCATTTTTACCTCCAGGATGATTGGGATTATTAATACCAGTCAAAAATAAAACCTGCTTTTTAAACGCAGGGCCAAAATAAGTAACAACAATAAATCAACTTACCGGCAACCGGGCGATCATAGCCACATAAAGTGCCCTTAGACCCTTGGCTTTGCGTCTCCGGTTTTCACCGGATTTGCCTTTTTCAATTAAAGTTGTTTATTACATTATACCACTATAAAATGGTTTTTTCCAATAGTTTGCTAATCATTTGATTGATTTAGCTTGATAAATATGAATAAACTCATTACGAACTAAGCCATCATCTTCCGCAAGTGCTTTTCATAATCTTTAACAACTTGACTGATTGTTTCCTCTCTAAATTCAACTTCATCATATTCAATCTTTATAATAAGTTGTCCATCTAGAATTGCGCCCTCGACATAGATTGAAAAACCTCTTTCAACTTCCGGACTCCAATGATTTATAAGGGGAATTGGTGAGATAGTGAACAATTCGCCTAAGGCCAAGTTATTAATTTGACCAAAAAAATTAAACAGTAAATCAGATTTCAAAGTAAACTTCAAATCTTTTGTTCTTTCAGGCGGAGTCATATACGCTAAAATTTCATATCCCATGCCCTGATTCGGCACTTTCCGCAACTTATCTCTGGTCAGCCTTACTGTATAAGGCAAATCCGAACTTTCAGTCATATCCAAAACGAATGGATGGCCAAAGGAAAAATAGCCGATCGTTCTTGTCAAATCAATTCCATTCAAACCTTCTCGCCCGTTGGACATATTATGGATTAAAATTTTATTTTCACCGAGCCACTCCTTTAAAGTCAATCCCAACGCAGTCAGGACAAGCTCCGGGATACCTGTTTTATAGAGATAATTCGCTTGTCTTTTTAATTTTTCTGTTTCATCTTTGGATAAAAAAAGCGTGACATTCCGAACGTTTCGATAATAATGTAGGTCAAGAGAATAGTCCTTTTTCAAAGGAGTGTTTCGAATCTCCTCAATCTTTTTCCAATATGGTATTTGAGCCAAGAGCATCTCGCTGTAAGCATATTTATTGAGATCACGGGCCCAATCTATAAATGAATGAGTTGTCTCGGGAAATTTGATATCTATATGATTGATCGTTTGTAGATAACCCGCGGTAAAATCCTGTAACAATATATATAATGAATAACTATCCATTATTAAATGATTTACGCTGATAAGTAGATGATCTCCTATCTCTGTTTTAAATAAGCCCAATCTCACGAGAGGACCGTTACCTAAATCCACTCCACTACATAGTCCAAATGTTTCCCTGTCAATAACATCCACTAGTTCTTCAGAGTTGAGGCTAAAGACTTCCAGATCAAACAATTTTTCTTGTATATCTCGAGTATATTGTACAATCCGATTCTCTTTAGTTTTAAAGACAATCCGTAAGGCATCATGATACTTTACCAGCTCCGTAAAGACTTTTGTAATAACCTTCTCATCAAAACCTTCTTTTCGAAATAACATAATAGCAGTATTCCAATGATTGATCACAGTAGGATTCCGCTGAAAATGGATCTTTTGCACGGTCACTAATGGAGCTTCGCCACTGGACATTTTTTGTGAAGCCAAGATGTTATTTAATCCCTCCGAATCTCTTGTAAACGATATATCGCCAATCTTGTTATTAATATTCGGCAATGAATCTTCCGCCTCTTTAACCTCAGTAACTTCACCTAAGTTCATTTTTTCTGTGTTTTGTTCGATATATGCCGCTAACTCCTTGATGGTTTGATGTTCTAACAACTCCGCCACTTGAAGGTTTAAAGAGAGTGAGTGGTTTATTAAACTAGTAATTTTGATAGCATTGACCGAGTCACCGCCCAGTTCATAAAAGTTGTCATCAATGTTCATAACATCATAACCCAAAACTCTCCCCCAAATTTGCCCGATAGATCGTTCGGTCTCAGTATATCCAAAGGCGGCATTACCGGTTATCACAACAACTTTTTCCTCAAATAACAGATCGTCCGAAGCAACGGCTATACTCTCATTATCTTCCGTTGGTCCTTTTACATTATTCTTCTCCTTTGAAAGCTCCAACCAACACTGTTTTTTTTCAAAAGGATACGTCGGTATACTTATCCTTCGGAATGCAACTGAACTATAAAACCCTTCCCAATCTATATTTTCTCCTTGAATATACGACCGACAAATGTCGGACAATGAACCTGTTACAATCTGACCAAACCCGCCTGATCCAGACCTTCGTCCGGTTTTTCTTTGCTCAACTGTTGTCTCTCCAAAATAAATCCCTTTGTTCTCATCAGCAACCAATATATCGTTCAAATCGGCCAGTCTAGCTTTAAATTCTTCAAGTCTCCGCCCTATTAAAGCCAGTCGGTATCGATAATGACCTCTGCCGGTATTGGCTGTATAACAAAAATCTCCTATTCTACCTTTAAATCTTAGGTTAAGAAATTCGTAATAACTTCTTACCAATCGCTTTAAAGCATCCGGGTCACAGGCTGACAGAGTAAGAATCTGCTCTCCATCTTCATCTAACTGATCATAGATACTAGGAGAAGCTTCCTCGATCAGGATATGGCTGTTAGTTCCGCTTAACCCAAAGGCGCTGACCCCGCATCTCCTCGGAAATCCGGCCGGTTCCCAATCTATCAAGTTATTGTTGACATAGACCGGTGAATTCTCGAAATCAATATTTGGGTTTGGTTTATTGA
>JAAYEK010000046.1 GCA_012728785.1 Bacillota bacterium
CAACCGACCGCCGCTGAGATGGAGTTATCAGGGATCTCCGAGGGTTTAAGCGGATTACGGCATGGGAGCGGTTGTGAAAAATGCAATTCAATTGGATATAAGGGGCAAATAGGCCTATTCGAGCTTTTAGTAGCTACGGAAGAGATCGAAAGGTTAGTTATGGAAAGAGCCAATACCGGACGAATACGTGAAACCGCTATTCACCAAGGAATGACTACTTTGCGGGAGGACGGACTTGCTAAAGTAAAGGCGGGGATGACAACCCTTGCCGAGGTCATTCGGGTGACCAATGAATAAGCCTAATGGAGGTAGAGTTGAAATTTTCCTATAAAGCGGCCAATATCAGCGGCTCGATGGAAACCGGGCAAATTGAAGCCGCTTCTAGAGAACAGTTGGTCGCGATACTCAAAAGTAAAAGCTTATTTCCGGTTGAGATTAAGAAGGCGTCGGATTCCAGGTTAAGTTTGTTTACAAAACGTTTCTCTCGAAAGGAAAGGCTCACCTTTACCCGGCAACTGGCAGGCCTATTAAGTTCAGGAATCGGGCTTGAAAAAGCCCTTGCGATTATCAACCGGCTTTCATCCGGTAAAGAAGCGAATAAGATTATCGGGCAATTGGAACGCTTGATTCAAGAAGGGCATTCGTTTACGGCGGCTTTGGAGAAGTTCCCCCGGCATTTTACTCCTTTATATATCAGTATGGTTAAGGCGGGCGAAGCAGGGGGGTTATTGGCCCAAGTTTTAACCAGACTCATCCGTTATCAGGAAGAAGAGCTTAACCTGAGAAATTTTATCGTTAGTAGTCTCATTTATCCGGTTATTTTAGCAATCTCCAACCTGGGAGTGCTACTTATGTATATGCTTTTTGTAATTCCCAAATTTATGCCGATCTTTGCCGAATTAGGTAACGATTTACCATTCATCACTCAAATCGTAATATTTTGCGGGACTGCTTTACAAAATTTTTGGTGGCTGTTCTTGTTTCTCATAGTCGGATTTGGCGTTTGGTTTTGGATCTGGATAAGCACCGAGAGGGGTAAGCTGAAATTTGATCAGTTAAAACTTAGTCTACCTTTACTGGGAAGTGTGATGACCAAAATTGCCGTTTCCAGGATGAGCCTTTCCTTAAGTATGTTATGCAGCAGTGGGGTTCCTTTATTAACAGCCTTGACAATTTCCGGGGGAGTCTCCGGTAATTTGGAGTTGGACCGATCGCTCCAGGAAGTCATCGGAGAAGTTAAACAAGGCAGCTCTTTGGTGGCTAGTATGTCTAATAAGACAACCTTCCCGGTACTGGCGGTGGAGATGATTGGCGTCGGCGAAGAGAGTGGTAACCTGGAAGAGATGTTGGATCAGGTATCGGCCACTTATGAGAATGAAGTCAAACAGTCGCTGGGCATCTTTCTTGCGATTTTTGAACCATTACTGATATTATCGATGGTTGGCGTAATCGCTATTTTGGCCATTGGAATTTTGGTGCCGATCTTTAATCTTAACTCGCAAATAGACCCAACGCTATAAACAGCCAAACGTTTTTGATAATAAAATTATTGCTATAGGGAGGAATTAGTTGTGTTTCACAAAAAGAGATCCGAACAAGGCTATACATTGCTTGAGGTAGTGGCGGTGTTGACTTTGTTGGCGGCATTAATGACGTTGGTAACGCCGAATATTATCAGAGAGGTCCAAAAAGGACAAGTAAAGGCGGCCAAGGCCCAGCTTCAAACCTTAAAAAATGTGCTCAACTCTTATTATTTGGATAATTCCAGTTATCCCACGACGGAACAGGGCTTAAGGGCGCTTATTGAAAAACCGACGATTCCACCGATCCCTGATAATTGGAATGGCCCATATCTTGAAGACCGGAAAATTCCGCGGGACCCTTGGGGGCAAGAATTGCGTTATCTAGCGCCTGGAATGAATAACCCCGACCGATACGACGTTTTTAGTTATGGAAACGATAAAAAAGAAGGCGGCGAAGGAAATGATGCCGATATTGGGAATTGGGAAAACTAAGGTTAACTATGAGTCCGGATATACCCTCATCGAGATCTTGGCGGTCTTGATTATTCTGGGTTTAGTCGGTATACTGGCTTTTCCCCGTTATTTCGGCACTGAAGAAAAGACCTATCTCAATCAGATTGGTAAATTGGTCCGAGCTGACTTGAGCGCAGCAAGAGAAGAGGCTTTCTGTGGTCAAAGGGAGATCGCGGTAGCTTTTTCCGAGAACGGTTATTTTTTTAAGATCGGAGATACCGAAATCCGGCGAATTTTTGATAAGTTTCAATTTCATTGGGAAGTTTCAGTTGAAGAGGACGGACCGGCTGAATCGGTTGACACTATGACTGAAATTAATGGATTATCTGAGAATGAAAGCGAACTTGATTTTGGTATTACCCAGTTATGTTTCAACCGGGATCGGGATATCCCGGAAACAACCATCAAGTGTACTACTGGACATTTTCAGGGAAAGATCATGCTAAAATCGGATGGAAGCGCGAGTTGGGATTATGGGTCAAAATAGTAGGGCTGTTACTAAATATGATCTTATTAATCGAATTAAAGAACGACTAAAGTTACAACAGGGATTGACTTTACTCGAAGTCATATTGGCGCTGGCCTTGACGGGAATATCGGCGGCGGTTTTAGGCGCTTCTTTTATCCAGGGAACCCATACCAGGGAACAACTGAACGGAAGAGTGACCGCCCAAATTATCGGGGCCGGGAAATTAGCGGAATTGATTGCTGGGAGTGAATTAGCCAATTCGGGGACTTTCCCAGAGCCCTATCATAAGTTTAATTGGACCGCTAGGGAAGAAACGGAGGAAAACGGTATCCATGTTATTAGGCTCACAGTTGAATGGAGCAGAAACAATACTCTATCCCAAAAAACTCTGGTTGGCTATGTGGAGCCGAAGGAATGAGGAATAAAAGTCCAAAGTGAAAAGGGTAAAGTTAACAATCAAAAGTCTAAAATCATTATTGTTTAGATTAACTGGGGAAAACGGGATGACTCTGGCGGAAGTAGTGGCTTCCTTAGCTTTGAGTATTCTACTTTTGGGGATGTTATCTCAGTTTTTATATAACGGAGCCAGTCTTTGGAATAAAAATGCTCAAGCATATCGGGACCAGCGCCAATTGAAGTTTATCTACCAGACCATCGCTAATGATCTCGAAAATGTGTTTAACGGCAGATTTCTTCCGGAAGACACGTTTCAAGGGGAGGAATATCGATTTAATTGTTGGTGTGAAAGTGATACCGGGTTAAAACAAATCGGATATCGTTACGACTTGCAAGAAAAGGCGGTTTGGCGTTGGGCCGGATATTGGGGAAGTTCACCGGAAGAGCGGAGATTATTCAGCGGTGTTTCCCAATGGCGGTTTGAATATTTCGATCCTAATAAAAGTAACTGGTTCTTGAACTGGGAACCGTCAAATGAAACGGAGTTGCCGTCTTTGGTTAAAGTAACCGCCAAAACCGATCGGGGAGTTATTGGGCCGGTTGTGATACCCATTAAGTCGTGGCGGGACGAGGAAGAAGAATGAAGACTATTTTAAATGACTGCCGTGGTTCAGTGTTGATCCTGGTGGCTTGGGTCTTTGCGATTATGGGTATAATCGCCGCTTTTTTGCTCTACCGTTCCGAGCTGGAATGGGCGGCTGTGGTCAGTTTGGAGCGGAATAACCGGGCTGCAGGCTTAGGGGAACAGGTTTTACAAGAACAGCTAGCTTTGTTGCGCCGGGATGACACTGATCAGGACAGTGTTTCCGATCCATGGTTTAGAGAAAAGGGCTATTGGGAAGAGCAACGGGATGGTTTTCAGGTTGTTGTAAAAATCGAAGATGAAAGCAGTAAACCGAACCTTAATATTATGAGCCGGGGAGAACTGGGATTATTGGGTCTGTCGGAGGTAGAAGCAGATGTGTTAATTGATTGGATTGATCCCGACGACGAAATTAGTTCGGAAGGCGCTGAGGCCGATTATTATCAGTCATTGGCTGTCCCTTATAAACCCCGTAATGGTTTTCTCTCAACACTTCGGGAAGTACTGGCAGTCAAGGATGGACGAGAAATTTATAGTAAGGTTGCGCCTTGCGTTACTGTTTTTGGTAAATATAATATCAATACCTTGACTGAAAGAAATTTAGAGAATTTGTTATTATCATCAGGGTTCGATAAAATGTGGGTTGAACGGATGGTTTCCGATGTTAATAATTATCGGACCGATAATATTTTTAAAAGTTTTGACGAATTACGCCAATTGAGTGCGGTTAGCCTTGATAAATTAGATGAACTTCGTCCTTTGCTTACTTTAACCGGGATTATGAATTTGAATTTCATTAATGAGAAAGGATTGGAAACGGTCCTCAAAAGAATCGGGTGTGACCAAGAAGTGGCGGGTAAGATCATTCACCGCCGCCGGGAAGAGCCTTTTACGGAAATTGGAGAAGCCCGACATTTTTTTAATATCGGTGAAAAGCCATTCCCAATCGAACAATATTTCACTACAGTTTCAACGATTATTCGATACCAAATTTGGCTGATCAAGGGTGAACGCACTTACTATTTGGAGACGGTCCAGGAACGGGCGCCCTCCGACGGTGCTAATAAATGGCGGACTAGCCCGCTTTTCCGCTGTGTTTTACGGGACCAGGAAGCACCGGAATTACCGGACCCTCCGCTGGATCTAGACGAAGAAGAAGAGGAAGAATGATGGCTAAAACTACAATTGCAGTTTATTTAGGGGAAAATCATTTGGCGGCGGTGGAAGTTAAAGCCAATCAGGGTAGTGCTGAGATCCTCCGTTATACCGTGGAACAGTTTCCGGAATCCGGATTTTCCAGCGAATGGTTGTTGGAAATTTGGAAGAAGGAATACTTCAGCCACAACCAGGTGATTGCTTTACTTCCTCTAAATTTGATCAAGTATAAAACTTTGACTCTTCCTAAGTTACCGGATGAACAAATTCAGGCTGGGGTTAAGTTGGAAATGGAGAATACCGATCCGGAGGCTGTTTACCGGATTATCAGTATTCAGAAAGGGGCCGAGAATACTTTGATAAAACTGGCTCTGGTCAAAGATGCCGATTTAGGATCTTACCTTGACCGGCTTAGCGCCGCAGGTTTCTCCGTGAAATGGGCCGGACTTAACCATCATGGAATTCAGAATTATCTTGGCTTCAACCTTGATTTCTTTGAAGGTTCCGGGGCTGATGTTTACTTAAGCGTCCATAACAGTTGTTCCGAATTTGGAGCGCTTACCAATGAGGAATTGCTTTTCCGGAGAAACTTATTAATTGGAGGGAATGATCTAGCCACGGCCTCTTCCGAATATTTAGCGGAATTGGTAGAGGAACTCCAGCTGTCTTTGGTGTCTTTTCGGACAACCAATAATATGCCGGTTCCGGAACGAATTTGGCTGTTTGGGGAATTCAGGACTAAACCAGAATGGCTGGATCATTTATCAGCCGCTTTGGGGATAGGGTTTCAGATATCCGACCAGAACAGACTTTCCGGAGTGATTACCGGAAAATATACTGCTGAATTAGCGCCCTTGGTTGGGTTGTCCTTAGATGACGTATGGCTGTCGCGAAAGGATTGGCGTTTTACCACTAATGAACAGACGCTCCGGGAGGTTAATCATCGGAAGTTATTAACCGGGATTAAGTCGGGTATAGCAGCGCTTATGCTCCTCGGAGGGCTGTTATTGGGAATCCAAGCCAAAGCCGTTAGGGAGGAAAAGAACGCCCTTTGGCTCCATGAACAGCAAGAGTCCGTCGCCCAACTTCGGCGGGATGAAACCGAAGCCAACCGAAAAATCGAACAAATTAAGACCTTAGAAGAATGGTTGGGAAACCGTGGCCGGGAATTAGAATTTTTACGGGTCTTAGAGGCTTCTTTACCTGAACAAACCCAGATTAAAGATTTGATCATTGAAGACGGGGTAATAAAAAGTTTATCCGGTTCAACCCGTTCCGTATCAACGCTTCTGGAAAAGTTACAACAGACTCCGGAGTTGAAAACCTTTAGATTAAGAGGGACGATTACTACTGATAAAAATGGGATGGAACTGTTCCAACTGGAAGGCATGTTTACTCCCGGGGAGAAGATGCCATGAAATTAACTAAACGTGAGCGGACTCTGTGGTTAATTGTTGGAATTACAGTTTGCGGAATGCTTGCCTTTAATTTTATTTATCGTAATTTAGACCGTTTACAAGGATCAGGAGTGGATGCCTCGGGATTGGAAGAAACTCGCCGTTTATTACGTTCGGGACGGAATATTGTAGCCCGGCGGCAGGCGGCCGAAAAAGTCCTGGTTAAGCTTCAGGCGCGCTTTTTAGACACTTCCAACCCGGATACAGCCAAGATTCAACTCTTAAAAGAAGTGGAAACTCTCATCAAACAGGTGGGACTACCGGTTGAGCAAAAGAACCTGCTCCAATTGGAGCCAAATATTATTGGCGTCGCCATTGAAGGCAACGCAGAACCGGCCACTTTAATCCGGTTTTTACACGCATCGGCCACTAGTCGTTGGGGATTGAATTTGAAACGGCTTCAAACCCATACCAATGAGAAAACCAAGCAATTGAAATACCAGATCATCCTCCAATTGTTATTGGTGGAAAAGAAGGCGGACCAATGAAGCATACACATCAAATATGGATGATAATCTATACAATCATTACTTTTATTTTTGGCTGGGCGTTATATACTCGGATCGAAGCGGCTAATTATCAACCGGTTACTCCTGTTCCGGCGTCCTTGAATGAGTTTAATTTTCAGCCTAGACTCAAAGAACCCCAACTTTCCCGATATCAAGCTTTGCTCGAAGGCGGGTTGTTTTTTGAAAAATCACCAATGGTAGCAGTTCCCGGAATCAAGAACGAATTTCAGTCGCGTCTGCTAGTTATTGGCTTAGTAAAAGGAAAAGGCAGCCGGGCTATTGTGGGGCTAGAAGGGGACCCCAGTCAGGAGAGTTGGATCGTGAAGCCTGGTTCGGAGGTTGAGAATGAGACGATTGTGGGGATTGGCGACAATTATATTGAAGTGAGTAACCAAAGCGGAACAGGGAAGGTCTTTTTTAGGGAGTAATAGGCGCAACACAAAAAATGAGCTAATTATGAAATTAAGCTCATTTTTATTAAATGTTCGCCGGGAGAGTAACTGCTACAAGTATATATTATGAAACCGCCATTATACATTTATACCGGGTTCGACGATTAAATTATTTTTCCATGATTTTATCTACAATTCTTCTTTGATGGGAAGATATTTCGAACCGGCGGATGCGGAGAAACTGCCTTCCGATTGCCATTCATTCGCAAAGTATCCTGATTTGCTTACCCTTACAAGTTCATTTTTATCCGTTCGGACATTGGTGAAGGTGAAGGCTACGTCTCTCGAAACGGCGAGGCTGTAATCCTTTACTCCAATCCCATTTAATAAGGGGTGCGGGAACATGTGAATGCTGGGATCGGCGCTTTGATTGTTTTGCAGAGTCATCGTTTCACCCAAGACATCGGGTTTAGGGGACCAACTGGTAAGTAATGCTTCTTTAAAAGCAATTGTAAGTAAGGGAGGATAAGTCGGGTCGTCACGGTGCACGAAAGTTATCTTCGCATAAACTTTCCACATGTGAAGGTATTGGGAACCGATGTAAAATACATTATAGCTGTGGACTTCCGCTTTAAGATCCAACCGGGACAAGAATGTTACTGTCCCGCCGATCCCATCATTGTTCAAGTCCACCATTAGATCGATTTCTGCGCCGCTTTTGATGTAATTCTTGGCGCCGCTAAAAGTTGGTCCATTATAAAACGTATCTGAGGCAAAACTGAAATAGGTGGTGGGAACCTGGTTGGCCAAAGATACAGACGGAATCATCGCCAGAACTAATAAGAAAGCTAATAGAAATAACGATTTTTTCATCAGATAGAACCTCCTATTAATTAATTTGAGGCGGCTTCATAACTTATGCGTAATTCAAATGTACAACCATTATATCATGGTGTAGTTTGAAGATGTGTCGAATTTTGCTAATTTTTTGGGTTAATCCTCCAGTTCGGAATAATAATGCCCGGTAACGATTTTTAAATACGTCTCTTCATATTGATGGCGCTCGTTGCCGCCAGCTTTCCATTTTCGATCCAGCTTCTTTAGATACCGTTTAACTTGACTTTTAGGCGGTTTTCCGAAATTAACTTGTAGTAGATTATGACTAAGGATAAATTGGCGTAAACAACCGTTCATTATAAGACCTCCCGTTTCGACATTGGTATTTCGGCGCTCGTCGTTCGAATGAAAGCTTTTAATTTAAGCTACATTATTTATTTTGGGTTATTTTTGGTGATTTTATACGATACAAACAATTAGGATGGGTTTGGGAATGGGATGAAATCATGGAAATGACTAACTTGAATGAAACCGATTGGCCCGGAATTTTAGATTTAACCGAAAACAGTAGTGTTGTTTTTCGAGTTGACTCTTCCGCCATAATCGGTACCGGCCATGTGATGCGTTGCTTGACTTTGGCTGATGAGCTCCGGGGAAGTTGCAAGGAGATAAGCTTCATCCATCGGGAGCTGCCCGGTAGTATCCATGAATATATTGAAAGACGAGGTTTTTTGGTATATCGAATAACTTCGGCATCAGATAAAGCTCAATGGCGGGACGATGCTGAGAAAACAAAGGACCGATTAATTTACAATAATTTGAAGCCTGACTGGTTAATAGTGGATGATTATGGTCTGGATAACAGGTGGGAGTCAGCTTTAAGGCCATGGGTAAAGCGGATTATGGTCATTGATGATCTGGCCGACCGGGAGCATGACTGTGATATATTATTGGACCAAAACTATTACCGGGATTTGGATTTGCGCTATCAATATTTAGTTCCGGAAAATTGCCGGAAACTATTAGGTCCGAAATATGCCTTGTTGAGGCGTGAGTTTAAAAGGCTCCGGCGAACTTTGAGAGCGCGTGATAATTCGGTTAAGCGGATATTGGTCTTTTATGGAGGCAGTGATCCTACCAATGAAACGGCGAAAGCTTTGCAAGCTATCAAATTATTAAACCGATCCGATATGACCATCGATGTGGTGGTAGGGGCAGCCAATCCGAACCGGGTATTGGTAGCAGCAATCTGCGCCACGATGATTAATACTAACTTTTACTGTCAAGTCGAGAATATGGCGGATTTGATGGCCCAGGCCGACTTGGCCTTAGGGGCCGGAGGGACGGCCACTTGGGAACGGTGTTACCTAGGATTGCCGGCTTTGGTGACGATTGTAGCGGCGAACCAGCAGGAAACTGTGGAGGTTTTAGCCGAAGACGGGATAGTATGGAATTTAGGATGGCATGAGCAAGTCAGTGTTGCGCAGCTAGTTGAGGCGATAAAGGCTCGGTTGAATAATCCAGACCAATTAAGGGAGATGACACGGAGATGTTTAGCATTGTTTGAAGGTTGAAAGATTCTGTTATTAGATATAAGTCGAATGGATTAACAAGAAATCCCGTGAATCCTGTCAAAGAAACCGGATTAATCGAGTTTAGGGCTGAAGTCATTTCCTGCTTGGATTCGACCTTTGAAACTCAGTAGTCCTTATTAGAAATGTTTGGGGAGCATGAGGCGGAGATTCGCGCCTTCCGGCGGCGGCCGGTTTAACTCGAGATACATCCCAAATTTAAAGGATTAACCGGCTTTTGTATTAACCTTTGATAATCACTAATTTATACGTTTTTTAATCAAATCCGAAGAACGTTTACCATGAAATACCGCTAAAATAACTATTTTCTCTTGTTCAACTAGATAAATGATCTTGTATGGAAATCTTTTAATAAGAAATTTTCTTGTTCTTCTTCCATATCATTTTCTGCTTCGGGTCTAATTATAACTTTACGGTTCATTTTTAGCTACTATAATCCTTTGATAAACTCTTTTGTTTAATACCGCAAATTCCTTCCTGAGCATTGTTTCTAATTATATCGAATATGTTAATAAGGTTTTTTATAAGATGGTTGTAAGGGATAATCCCTGTCAATCAGGATCGGTGGATCATTTTCCAGATAGGATGAGAACCATCAAAAAAGTCATCTGTATTTTTGGGACCCGTCCGGAAGCGATTAAGATGGCGCCGGTGATCAAAGTATTAGAGGAAAGTACGAAATTAAAGGTGATTACGGTTGTTACCGCCCAACACCGGGAGATGTTGGATCAGGTATTGAGATTATTCAATATTGAACCGCAGTACGACCTGAATATCATGGAGACCAACCAGAGTATTACCGATATTACGATCAGGGTTTTGAAAGGATTTGAAGCTATTCTCCTCAAAGAACAGCCGGATCTGGTTTTGGTCCATGGTGATACTACGACAACCTTAGCCGGAAGTTTGGCGGCTTTCTATCGGCAAATCCCCATCGGTCATATAGAGGCTGGGCTGCGGACTTATCATAAATATGCTCCTTATCCCGAAGAAATGAACCGGAAACTTACCGGATGTCTGGCGGATTTACATTTCGCTCCGACCCTTACCGCTAAAGAAGCTTTATTAAAAGAGGGTGTAAATTCAGAAATTATTACAGTTACGGGAAATACGGTTATTGATGCTTTATTACAAACGATCAAAAGAGATTTTTATTTTAAGAGTGCTTTATTGAATGGGATTGACTATCAGACGCGAAAGGTGATCTTAGTTACCGCCCATCGTCGGGAGAACCTAGGAGAACCGCTGGGTGATATTTTCAGCGCTATTAGAGAGATTATCGATAGGAATGAAGATCTGGAAGTGATCTTTCCGGTTCATCCGAACCCTAAAGTCCGGGAATTAGCGGAGGAGATTTTAGGTGATAGCGAGCGAATCCATTTGATCGGACCGTTGGATTACGAACCGTTCGTGAACTTGATGAATCGATGTTATTTAATTTTAACCGATTCCGGGGGTATTCAGGAAGAAGCTCCGGCACTGGGAAAACCGGTTTTGGTTTTGCGGGAGACTACCGAAAGACCGGAGGCGGTTGAGGCGGGGATAGTCAAGCTTATTGGGACTAGTAAAGACCATCTTATTCGGGAAACTCAGTTACTCCTTACCGATCATCAGGAATATGAAAAAATGGCCAAAGCGGTTAATCCTTATGGGGATGGGAAGGCAGCGGAGAGGATACTTAATGGGATTTTGAACTATTTGGGATTAGCGGAGGCAACAGTTGAGGAGTCTGTTCATGGATTATAGGGCACGGGGTATAGATTGTCTCTTTTTATTCTCCGGCAATTCTAAGTATGCTTTGATAAAGACTGTCTTCAATATAGATTCCATTATCAACTAATCCATCAATTAGAGGTTTAACATATTTAATAATTCCTTGCTCTTTAGAGTTTAAAATGACACCCAAAGTCCCTGTTATTTTAAACCCAAGATACTTAGCATATTTTCTTGCTAAGCTATCATCAATAATAAGTGTATCAGCTTTTAATTCCTTACCAAGAATCATTACTTCAACTTCGCCATCATGGAGCTGGATTTTGAAAAACCGTTTTGTTTCAATATTCTTAATGGAGCTAACAATTATCCAATCTTGAAAATTATCAACGGCGATTTGCGCTTTTGAACCAGTTTTCACAATGATTTCATCTTGGACAGCTTTGGGTATATGAATTTCCCCATATAACTCTTTTAGTAAATTGATTTTATCAATTGAAGCTAAAGCAATAATAGGGGTAAATTTACAATAATAATTTTATCACGCATTCCTAATATCTTCCTTCAAATCTTCGGGATTATTGAAAGAGAAGATGGATATTTTATTTATTCCTAGATACTTAATAAAATCTTCTTCATTCATTTCGGCAAGCTCGGCGCATTGGCCGATGGTAAGTTTCTTATCCGAATATAGCTTTAAGGCTGTCCATCGTTTCATATCCAAAGCGAGGTCATATTCTTCTTCCTTTAAAGATAATAATATTTCTTGTGGTATTGCTACATTTATATTAATTATGTTCATAAGCAAAACCTCCAATTTTATTAATAAAACTTTCGTTCATAGTTTATACAGTAAAAACTATGTTTTATGATTAGGTGGTTTTCACATTTTTATTCGCTTCAATTAAGGGCCTTGTTTATCATTAGACTTTATTCCAAATATTTATATTAGATCAAACCTATTCATAATATGCTTAAATTACTCTACCATTAAGTATATAATAGTATATTTAGCAGATGCAAACAATGATATAATCTGAAGGATTGTTTGTTTTGACTAAAGAAGGTTTTACCATGTCCATTTCCTCGATTAGACCGTCGACTTTTTGATTTACTTCGGAAACCTGATTTTGGACGATTTCCAAACCTTCTCCGAAAACTTTGAACTGAGATGATAAATTTGAGGATTTGGGTAATTTATTATTAGTAACTTTTTCTAATCGATTGGTTCCGGTTACTGAAGGATAATGAAGAATCACTAAACGATTAATTCAAATTATTAAACGGTAAGTGAATGCCGCTAAACGATTAGTTACACTTACTAAGTGGTTAATAAAAATTAGTATCCGTTTAGTAAAAATCAGTAAATGACAATTTAAAAAGAGTAAAAGCGTAGTTCAATTAGTAAACGATGGGCAAGAAATAGTATTCATTTAGTTTCGAAGAATAAATAAAATATGGCGGGCCATGGAACTGGGAACCGGAAGCTGAATCGAAGCGTTTTCAGGGCGTTCTATAAGCTGACTGCTTATTATTGAATTTTTTTGGAACTACTGTTGTCATACCCTTATTCTGGTCTTGCTTGGAGCTGGTAAAAAGCGGTTAAAAGATATGAGAAAAACCAGGAGATACTTCTAAACGAATCCATGTGATTATCCGATATCAATAATGTGGAGCACTAAGTTTTTTTGTATTTTCTGGTTGCGTCGGAGATTTAAACAAAGCTTTAAGGTTTATTGATTTTTTAAGCCCAAAAATAACTACCGGTATGGCGTTTTTAAGAATAATTATGCTGGTTTAAACTAATCCTAGCCTTGACGAGGTCAACCATTGCCGGATTGGGAATGTAAAGGGACATTAAATGAAGGCTAAAAAAAATTATGTAATAAATTGAAAATACAGAAGGTAAACAGATTTGAGAGCGTATTAATTTATATTTTGTTAATTAAATGTGAAAGAAATTACTTGTATTACTGAGAATGTCTAGGAGACATTGCCTTGTATGGAAGAAAAATAATTTATAAAATCGTGAGGAAATAACTTGAGAGATAATCATAAATTAACAGTGGCTATTCCGACATACAATCGTGCGAACTATCTTCGTTATGCAATCGATAGTGTTTTATCTCAATCGTATGAGGATTTTGAACTCATTATCTTAGATAATGCTTCTGAGGATGATACGAAATCAGTTGTTGAATTTTTCAAGGATGATAGAATACAGTATATACGCAATAATATTAATATCGGTATGGAAAAGAACTTTAATAAAGCGATTGAGGAATCAAAGGGAGAATATTTAATAGTTTTAAGTGATGATGATGTTATGGATTCTAATTTATTAATGGAGGAAGTTAATATATTAGATAATAATACTGATGTTATAGTGGTTTCAGCAAACTGCTCTATTATAGATGAAAACGGCTTTATATTCCAAGAAAAATGCATGAATATGGATAACGATGTTATTTTTGATAGATTTGATTATATAAAACAAAGTTTGGAAGGTAGATATTTCTTGCCTTTTCCAGCAACCATGATAAAGTTAACAATGTTAAGACAAGAAGGAATAAAGTTTAATACTAGTGTCGGTCCTTGTTGTGATGCCTATTTGTGGTACGAGCTTAATACATATTCGAAAAAGATATATCTTCTTAAGAAGCCCTTATTACAGTATCGAAAACATTCAGAACGGTATACGATAAAATCAGGTGGTTTATATTACGAGAATTTGATTTTATGGGAACATACATTTAATAACAAAGCAATTTCAGAAGATCCATATATTCGTACACTGATTCAAAAGCGGATTAATAGAATAATGCTCGATTTGTTGGATAAAGTGATTTATGAACAAAATGAGGAACTTTTTATTAGGTGTTTAACTAAAATAAATAATCTTATAGAAAACAATGGGTTATTGCTTGAACCTAAAATTTTTTTAATAAGCTATTTTGACAATTATTTTCTAAATTTAGATGGTATTAACCCCTTATTAAGTACCACTGTGAGTAAGCTATATTATAAATGGTATACCTTAGCCAGATTAGGGCA
>JAAYEK010000047.1 GCA_012728785.1 Bacillota bacterium
GCAGATACGGCATCCTTTCCCGGAACAACTGCATGAGACATCAACTTCAGCGCTGGGTTCAGTGAACGGAAAGAAGCTAGGCCGGAATCGGACCAACCTATTCTCACCAAAGAGCTTCTTCACAAATACAGTTAACACGCCTTTTAAATCGCCAAAAGTAATCCCTTCTTCTACAACTAACCCTTCAATCTGGTGAAACATCGGTGAATGACTAGCGTCTAGGGCATCCCTCCGGTAAACTCTTCCCGGGGCTATTATCCTAATCGGATTGGGACACGTTTTTTCCATAGTCCGGACTTGAACTGGAGATGTATGAGTCCTCAGTAGAGTTTCTGCTGTTATATAAAGTGAATCCTGCATATCACGGGCCGGGTGATTCTTGGGAAGATTCAAGGCTTCAAAATTATAATAATCGGTTTCAATCTCAGGCCCCTCGGCAATGGTGAAACCCATTCCCAAAAATATCTCTTCAATCTCCTCCAGTACTAATTGTAAAGGATGAGAATGGCCCATTTTAGGCTTGCGCCCCGGTAATAAAATATCGATCTCTTCCTGAGCCAATCTAAGATTTTGTTCTTCAGCGGCAATAATCCGACCCCGTTCTCCCAAAACGGTTTCGATCTCCTCCCTTACCCGGTTTACTAATTCACCGATAACCGGGCGTTCCTCTGGGGAAAGCCCACCCATTCCTCGGAGAATCGCAGTTAAAGTTCCTTTTTTGCCAAGGACTTTAACTCGGATCTCATTGAGAGCGAAGCTATCAGTCGCACCTTGAATCTCTTTGATAGTCTCCGCCTTTAACCTTTCCAGTTCTTCCCTCATTCCCAGGACCTCCGTTAAATTGATAAAAAGTTATTAATAATCAAGTGAATCCGTTAAAGCTGCCTAATCCCAGATATAAAAGAACAGCCTTTCATCCATCGGGACGAAAGGCTGTTTCGTGGTACCACCCTTAAAATACTCTGAAAGGTACGGGATATGTATAATCCGATACCCTCTCCCCATAACGGTGGAGAACCGTCGCGACCTACTGTGAGTTCAGTCTGCAGTTCAGGAGGGAACTTCCCTGTGTCGGTCCGGGAAAGATTTTCAATCAAGACCTTTCTCCCTGCGCCATTCCGAACGCGGTACTTTTCTCCGTCATCACATTAGTTTATTCACTTTAAATCTAACTCAAAGACGCCCTGAGAATCTCACGGTAAACCAAGTAGGCGCTGATCGAACCTGTACTTTCAAAAACTTTCCAAAAAAATTCAGCCGATACCTTCACTTCAACATCAACCCCTATTCACTGACTGTTGTCGTGAAAAACGGTCACCGTATTACAAAATCTATTATATCAAAGCTGTTTGACTTTGGCAAGTGCTGATAAGTATAAGTTTCAACATTATTTGGGACATTTTGGGGAGCAAAACACCGAAAAAACCCATTAATTTACCATATTACCGGTGAACTATTCTCAATGGGAGAACCCCGAAATTAATTTGTCAACCGTTGACGCAAAGCTTCGTAAAGAAAAATGCCGGCTGAAATCGAGGCGTTAAGAGAGTCGGCGCCACCCGGTTGAGGAATCAATGCCTTGCTAGTTGGATGGTGATCCCATTCAGGATTATAACCTTGGCCTTCATTGCCGATCAGAATCAATGATGGTCTGGTTAAATTGGTTTCAAAACAATAACGAGAAGCCTTTGGATCACCTACTACAATTTGAACTCCCATCCGTTCCGACCATTCGGCAATAACTTCAGGTTTAAGGTCTCGATAGATGGGTTGATAAAAAATCCCTCCCATACTAGCCCGGACTACTTTACCTTGAAATGGATCGGCGGTATAAGGAGTAAATAATAATCCGTCGCATCCAACGGCCCAAGCGGTTCGAATGATAGCGCCCACATTGCCCGGATCTTGAAGACCGTCAATAATCAGACCTAACTTAAAATCGATTAGATCTTTCAAATTCCCCGGAGCAGGAAGAACCAATGTTGCTACTATACCTTGGGGGTTCTCGGTTTCACAAATTTTGGCCATCACCGGTTCGGATACTTGAAACCCTTGCAAATCTTGAAAATCATCATTTAATGCCTTTAATAGCTCTTTTCCCTCAGTTGTTCTGATAAGCTTTTCCGACCAAAAAAAATGTTTGATCTTCAAGCCGGATTTTATTCCTTCCTGAACCAGGTGAATCCCCTCGGCTAAAAATAGGTTCTCCTGAAGACGGCCTTTTTTATGATGTAGTGATTTTACTAGTTTTATTAATTCATTGGAAATACTCGTAATCATTAACTTTAACCCTTACATAGCTTCAATTCTTTTAATACGCTCACTGGTGGGCGGATGGGTTGAAAATAGCTGTAAAATAGCGTGACTATCACCCCCGCCGGACTGGCCCTCCAGGCGTCTCCAAAAGTTAAGAATCTCATCTTTCGAATAACCTGCCGCCTGCATAAATTTTACTCCATAGGAGTCGGCTTCATATTCCGCCTCTCGGCTATACCCGAGTTGTGCTAGATTAATAGCAACAAGGCCTACTTTTGAAATATCTTCCTTCCGCTTCTTGCTACTCCTATTAAGGATAAGTTCCAGAAGAGCACTCATCCCAATAGTCCGGGAAATAGTCTTCATGCTATGACGTCGGTCCACATGGGCTATTTCATGGGCCAACACTCCAGCCAATTCTCCATCACTTTGAGCGTAAGCAAGCAATCCGGTATGGAGAAAAATATATCCCGCCGGCAAGGCGAAAGCGTTAACAGTATCGTCTTTTACTACTGCTAGACTATAATCAATTTCTTTATGGCGGTGCGAATTTTTAACCAATTGGGAGAAGATTTGGTTAACTCTTGTTTCCTGGTCTTTAGGCAATTGAACTACTTCTTTTTGCTTAATAATTTGTTGATATGAAATATGACCGATCTCATTTTCCAGACCTAATGATAAAGAATCCAGAAAGTTGCCGGCAAAAATATTTGGTGCGGATACAGTAAAAACAATTAATGCGATTAGAATTAATGAAAATAAACGGTGTTTCATTATCTCACCCCAGCAAAATATTGATACAAATCATTATCGCATAAATAAGTTCAACTGAATTTTGATTTAAAATGGCGTATTTTACGTTTAAAGTCCATCCATTTTTTTCTTCCAGCTAATACTTGATGACTCCTTAGTCTTAGCCATAAAGCATTTTGAGGATCGTAACTTTTAAAAAAAATCAACCGATCCTGCTGCTGTAATGCCAAACGCCCAAGATCCTTAGCTCGATCTTTTAAAGACAAGGTATTTCTTTTCCTAGCACGGTTTAAATCAATAAAATAAAAATTGGGGTGAGTTGCTATCTGTTTGATTAAAATGTTAGAAGCATGGAGATCATTATGAATAATACCGGAGTCGTGCATTAAACGAATATTTCGTGCTGCTTCCGTTAAAAATTTGCTTTTCTGATTTACGTCCGTTTCATTAATAACTTTAGCAAATGATGTATCATAATTTAAATACTCAGTTAAATAGTAACAATTTAATAAACGGTTAAACCTGTCTCTATCTTCTATTACACCAATCGGTGCAGGGGTATTTAGACCCTTTTCTAAAAGAAATAAAGCTATTGTTAACGAACGGTGGGCTTTTGAAGCTAGAAAACGAAAACGGAACTGGTCATAGCGGCGGAGCAATTTATATTTTTTAACCAGGAGCTCTCTTACTAAACCTAATTCCTCATTTTGGTCAATCCGGATTAGTACATTGCGATAATCATGGATTACTTGTCCTTGCCCAAGATGTTCCTCGATATTTATCAAAAAATCCCGAAACAAAGGTGAATCCCAAATCTTAGCGACTTTTATTTGTCTAATGATATCGTTATCAATTGAGTGTTCAAATTCAATAAATCCTTCCCCAAATTGCTTCATGGTTTTATTCGCGCTCCAATAATCTTTGTCAAAGAGAAAAAGCGGGGAAACCCCGCAAATAATCACTAATATAATGAATAACTGTCTCTATAAGCCGAGTTCTGTGCCCTTAAGGGTGGTAACCATTTATCTAGGATGCCGGTTACCCGACATCTCCAGCAGCCAACCCGGAAGTAAAACGGGCCGTTTTATAACTTCCCTATTTGGCCTTGCTCCGGATGGGGTTTTCCAAGCCGATCGATTCCTCGACCGCTGGTGCGCTCTTACCGCACCTTTTCAGCTTTGCCTGATATAATGTACTGGAAGGTTTGAAACATTCCTGATAATATATCCGGCGTTTTCTTTTCTGTGGCACTTTCCGTGGGGTCGCCCCCCCTGGATGTTATCCAGCATCCTGCCCTATGGAGCTCGGACTTTCCTCAGATCCAAGGATCCGCAGTTACCCGAGACAGTTATGACAATTAAAATTTTAGCACAACAATGCTTTGATGTCAAATTCAAGCTAGGTAAAGGAAATAAATGCTTCTCAATAAAAAATAATCCTGCCGCAATTCTCGCATAACAGGATTTGATCTTCGCCGCGTTTAGCTCTTTGTAATAAGGACTCCGGCAAACTTACATGACAGGCGCCACAGCAGCCCGACTTAATTTGAGCAATCCCAACGCCATTATGGGAACCGGCGATTTTTGCCAACTTCTTTAACCATTCCTCCGGTACCGAAGGTATTAATTCATTCAATTCAGAATCTAATTCTATCAATTCTAATTTATTCTCAAAAACCCGTTCTTTAATTTGGGCTTCCAAAATTTCTAATTTCTTTCCATTTTCACGGTCGGCTTCGATGACCCTCTCTTTAAATTTGGCCAATTTTTCTTCTTCTTCCATTGTTTGCAGCATCGATTCTTCAATTTGAGCCTTTGTATTATTATACTCCGCCACTTTAAGCTGGATTTGTTCCAATTCACGGGAGTTCACCACTGAACCTCCATAAAGCTTCGCTTCCTCTTGCCGGATCTTCTCCAGACATGATTTTAACTCCAGATCAAGTTGTTGCTGTCTTTTCCGGGTAGATTCTTGCTTTTGGATAATTGCGGTCAACTTCTTTTGATAATCGACTTTTAAGGACTGATAATTATTTAAGTCCGGACTCTGTTCAGCTACAGCAATGGATTTTTCAACTGCCTTTTGCCGGTTATGAATCTCTTGAATCCTATATAAAATAGGAAGATTCGCCATTCTTCCTCCTAACTTCGGGTTGCCCCCAATAGATCTTTATAGGTATCGATATCCATTCCTATCTCAGTCCGTTTCGCAAAAAAATCGGACCCCTTTTGTCGAGCGCATTCAACACATCTCTTGGTGTCTGGTAAAGCTTCCATTCTTGCCCTAGGGATAATTCTACCACATAATTCACATTTTTTATTCACAAGTGGCAACCTCCTTATAAGGTTAAGTATGGTTCTGCCTGACTTTTACCTTTAATCACCTCGAATTTCTTTTCAGATTTAAAATACCAATTTAAATAATCAGCCATTAAATCCACAAAACAATGTTCCGTACCCCCATGCCCGGCTGCAATCACCGCCAACCCGTTTTCACGGGCAGCGATAAAATCATGATAATTAAGTTCACCGGTCAAATATAAATCAGCCTGTTGCTTAATGGCTTGATTAAGAAGTTCGCGACCACTTCCGGAGCAAAGCGCTACTTTTTTAATAGGACGGGAAAGGTCTCCGGCGACCTGAATATGCTCACAACATAATTCTTTTTTTACTAAACGACCAAACTCTTCAAAAGTTGCCGCAAATTTTAAATCTCCAATTCTCCCCAAACCATGGACCGAAGAATTAACCAATGGGTAGATATCGAAAACCGGTTCTTCATAAGGATGGTTCTGATAAATTGCCTGAATTACACGAGAGAGAGAATTTTTTTCTACCATCATTTCCAACCGAATTTCTGGAACTCTCTCAAAAATACCAGGAGTTCCTATAAAAGGATGCGCTGATTTACTCGACTCAAACGCGCCACTTCCGGAAGATTCAAATGAACATTTTTGATAATCGCCAATTAATCCGGCACCGGCTTGAGACATGGCATCCCTAATTTTTTCTAGATGAGTTTCAGGACTAAATACAATTACTTTATAAGTGTAGTTCTCAACTACCGCAAGGGGTTTGATGTTCTCAAGACTTAACTTTTCAGCCAAATATTGATTAAGACCATGTTTCGCTTTATCAACATTAGTATGGGCCGCTATTAAAAATAAGTCGTGTTCTAACAGAGCGATAACCAGTTTTTCAGTTTCATTTCGATAGGATAATCGTTGGAGAGGCTTAAATATTAGTGGATGATGGACTAAAAAACCGTCTACCTGATGTTTTAACCCTTCCTCCAAAATTTGCTGATTTAAATCTAACGCTACAAATAGTTTACTAACCATGCTGCGGCGACTGTCAATTTGCAAACCAACCTGGTCCCAGGATTCCGCTAAATCCCATGGGGCCAATTTAGCGATGGCATCAGTTAGTCCAGTTAATGCCGGCAAGTTTGATCGCCTCCGAGGCTGAAGTTGAAATATTAAAAGCCTTTCAGAAATATCCAACAAATATAAACATTTCGTTTTCGAGGGTTAAAATCCTTCCCCATGACTTTTTATTTTTATTCGACTTCAAGTAATTTTAAATCTCAATCCGGCAAGTTAGAATATACTGCCCTTATTAAACTGGCTTTAAGTAACAAACCGGTTAAACAAGAAAACCTTAAAAACGACCTAAAAACAAAGGGAAGACAGTATGATTTCTGCTTCCCTTTAAAATATTATCTGTATAATGGTGGGCCCACTTGGGATCGAACCAAGGACCGATCGGTTATGAGCCGACTGCTCTACCCCTGAGCTATGGACCCTAAAAACAACATATAACATTATACAACTTTTTTTAAAAAACATCAACCGAAAAAAGAAAAAGGAAACGTCTTTTTAACGACTTCCTTTAATTTGGGATCATAAATATTTAGTCTAAAAAATCTTTCAATTTTTTACTCCGGCTTGGGTGGCGTAACTTTCGAAGGGCTTTTGCTTCGATTTGGCGAATTCGCTCCCTGGTAACATTGAAAATCTGGCCAACTTCTTCCAAGGTGCGGGCCCGCCCGTCATCTAAACCGAAACGAAGCCGTAATACCTTCTCTTCTCTGGGAGTTAAAGTGTACAATACATCTTCCAATTGTTCCTTTAATAACCGAAAGGACGCTGCTTCAGCCGGCGCCGGCGCATCTTGATCTTCGATGAAATCACCCAAATGACTATCTTCTTCTTCCCCAATCGGTGTCTCTAAAGAAACCGGTTCTTGGGCAATTTTAATGATTTCCCGAACCCGTTCAGGGCTCATTTCCATCTCATCGGCAATCTCTTCAGCAGTAGGTTCCCGCCCCAAAGCTTGTAGAAGTTGCCGGGAAACCCTAATCAGTTTATTAATCGTCTCCACCATATGCACTGGAATACGAATCGTTCTTGCTTGATCAGCGATAGCCCTGGTGATCGCCTGTCTAATCCACCAAGTAGCATAAGTGCTAAATTTAAAGCCTTTGCGATAATCGAATTTCTCAACCGCTTTAATTAACCCTAGGTTTCCCTCTTGAATTAAATCCAAAAAGAGCATCCCACGGCCTACATAACGTTTAGCAATACTGACCACCAAACGAAGGTTGGCTTCAGCTAAGCGGCGTTTGGCAGTTTCATCCCCACCCTCAACTTTTTGAGCCAGTTCAACCTCTTCATTGGCCAAAAGAAGAGGAACTCTCCCAATCTCCTTTAAATACATCCGAACTGGGTCATCAAGGGAGATTCCTTCCGGAACGGTCAGATCAATTTCAACTTCCTCTTCGTCCTCCGGTTGAAAGTTCTCCTGGTCATGAGCTTCTTCGTTTGTATCTCCGTTAGTCTTCGGTTGAATCTCAATCCCTTGATTGGAGAGGGTTTCATAGATATCATCAATTTGTTCCGGAGAAAGCTCTACATGTTCAAACGCATCCATGATTTCATGATATGATAATATCCCTTGGCGCTTGCCTTTTTGAATTAATTCTTTTATATTCTCTGTACTTGGCAAGGTTTTTTCTTTACTCAATGTCGATTTACCATCCTTCCTGGAATGAAAAAGACTGACATTTATGACAAGCCCGAAAATTGAGGGTAATCTTTTTTTAAGATACGATTCAATTCGGTAATTTGTGCCATTATTTTTTTAGTTTCTTCCTCCGACAACACCTGACCGGAGATATTTCGGCCAGTAGTAATCTGTAAAGTCAAGGACTCAATTTTTTCCTTAAGATGAAGCATCCGTAAATAGCTAATTATTTGATCGAAATCAGCCGCCATATTTTTAACTTCGCGCTCAGCAACTAAGGATGCAGCCACTTCACGCCAACTACTACCAAGTTCGTTGAGAACTGTCTCAATATTATCGGTCAAAAAATTCAATTCTTTAATCTGAATAAATAAATCCCGCCAAACCTCAAAACTAAATTCTTCCGGTTTTAATTCTTCTTTAATTCGCTTCAATTTATCATATTCCTGCAATGCAGATTGTAAAAGTTCCTTTTCCGCCTCAAAAATTGACTTTTGTAACGGAGAAAGGGCATTTGGCGTTAGTTCGTTTAGATTAACACCGGAATTAGGATTCATTTGATTAGTATAACTAGTCTCTGATTTCCTATCCAAAAACGGTTGTTTTTTCCTGTTTTGTTTCTGCCATTTCCCTAATTCGATTTGGATCGCATTTTCTGAAAAACCGGTTTCCCTAGCAATTCGTCTGAGATAATGTTCCCTGGCTACCAAGCTTTCGATGTTTGAAAGACAAGGTAATAATTCTTCCATCGCTAAAATTTTTCCTTGGAAAGTGGTTAAATCGTATTTGCTTATGATCGATCCAATTTTGAAATCAATCAACCCCGCCGCATTTTCAATCATCTTTTCAAACTCGCCCGCGCCTTTTTCTTTAATAAACGAGTCCGGATCATAACCAGCCGACAACTTTAGGACCCGTACCTTAAGACCTACATCTCGCAGTATTTCCATCCCCCGGATAGTCGCGTTTTGACCGGCGGTGTCCGCATCATATCCTAAAATCACTTCCGAAGCAAAACGTTTAATTATTTTAGCCTGTTCTCTGGTAAGAGCGGTCCCAAGCGAAGCGACTGTTTGAGTAAAACCTCCTTGATGGGCTTGAATCACATCCATATATCCTTCAACAATAATCGCTTTTTTGGTCCGGCGAATCGATTCTTTGGCACAGGACAAACCATATAAAAAATGCCCTTTATGAAAGAGAATGTTTTCGGGAGAATTTAAATATTTTGGTTCTCCTTTCTCCATTACCCGACCGCCAAAACCAACAATTTTCCCTTGGGAATCGGTGATTGGAAAAATGATTCGATCGCGAAATCGATCATAATAGCCGTTTTCACCCATGGCGATCAAACCTAACTCTTCAGCTTGTTGCAGGGAAAACCCTTTCTTTCGGATAATCTCGGTCAAATTATGCCGAGCTGATGGAGCATAACCTAGGTTAAACTTCTGCCAAAGTTCAACGTTAAATCCCCGTTTCACTAAATAATTTCGGGCTTCGTTTCCGGCCTCGGTTTTCATTAAATATTGAGCATAAAAAGCAGCTGCTAATTGATTTATTTTATAATAACTATCTTTACGATGATCACTTTCCGATTTTTTGATTGATTCCGGCCAAGGTATTCCGGCACGGTCGGCTAATTTTCGAGCGGCATCAATGAATTCAAGGTTTTCAATTTTCATGATAAAACTAAATACATCCCCGCCGGTGCTGCATCCAAAACAATAAAAAAATTGTTTTTCTTGATTAACATTAAAAGAAGCCGTCTTTTCATTATGAAAAGGACAAAGCCCAAGCCAAGCCCTTCCCGACCGTTTTAAACTGACATATTCGGAAATTACTGAAACTATGTCACTTTTATCTTTGATTTCCTGAATAATTTCATTATTGCGGTTTTGATTCAATGCTCACCCTCATCAATGATCGAATCTAGTATTTAATATTTTGAGCCAAGATATGGTTTTTTATTAAGACCTAAAAACAACTAGAAGAAAAAAGCGCCTTTAAGGCGCTACTAAGCCATCGGGTCTAAATTTTACAGTCTTAGATTTGCCTTCAACTCCTAATGGACCAAGTTTATTGCCGTTAAACGTAAGTTCGATCCCTGAAGGGTCTCCAATTTTGATTTCCATCTCCTGTTGAGCAGTCCAAACTTGAACGGGATCCGATGTGTCAAATGTCCTTCCGTCACGTAAAAAAATGGATTCGCCATCGGCAATCACCTGAACCCATACCCGTTTTTTAAATTCAACCGTAATGGTAATCGGCGCCGGGAATAATGTCTGATTAAAATCAGATGTCTCAATATTATCTTCGATATTAACCGGTTTGATTGCATCTTCCGTTTTTAAGTTGTGTAAAGAAGGGATTAAAAAGAAACTAATTAATAAAACTATTGCCAGAGCACCCGCTACACCAAGATAGATCCCTTTAATCCAATCATTATTTAGATTTGTCTTGGGGGACTCGTTCTCTTCCTCTTCTTTCAAGAGCTGTTCTTGCCGGATTTGTTCTTCCTGGGCCGCTTTTAAGTCGTGATACTTTTGCAAAATTTGTGGCCCATCCAAACCTATAACATTAGCATAGTTTACGATGAATCCCTTTCGATAAACCTCTCCCGGGATAGCTTCGAAATCGCCTTCATCGATCGCTTCCAAGTAGCGTAAACGTATTTTGGTGACTTCTTGGATCTCTTTTAAACTTAGTCCTTTTTCTTCCCGCGCTTGTTTTAAGATGTCACCGATTTCTTTCAAAAAAACCACCCCATTTAATCTATTGTAAAGGAGCAAATTTCATTGTTCCATCATCCCATCTAACTAATCTAGTTACTTATTCTAGCAAATTAGCGCAGTTCCTTCCTATAAAATAAATTTACTCAACCTCTTCCTTCTTTCTCAACTCTTCCAGTTGCCGGGCGGTAAGATAAACCTCCCGCGGCTTGCTTCCTTCATAGGGTCCAATCATCGATTTCGATTCCATCATATCAATTAATCGAGCCGCCCTGGTATAACCGACTCTTAGGCGTCGTTGAAGGGCCGATGCCGAAGCCTGTCCATGCTCAACTACTACCCGCACTGCGTCCCAGAACAGTTCATCGGTTTCTTCAGTCATTTTTCTCTCTTTCGCCTCAGGAATATTAATAAACTGTTCTTGATACTTAGGTTGCCCTTGGGTTTTCCAATGTTTAATAACGGCTTCAATTTCCCTTTCAGTAACCAAGGCGCCTTGAACTCTTAACGGTTTCATGGAGCCGACCGGAGCAAATAACATGTCGCCACGCCCTAATAACCTCTCCGCTCCGGCTGAATCCAAGATTGTTCTGGAATCAACTTGTGAGGAAACGGCAAAGGCTATTCGCGATGGAATATTAGCCTTAATTAAACCGGTAATAACATCCACCGAAGGCCTTTGTGTGGCTACCACCAAATGAATCCCGGTCGCCCGAGCCATCTGGGCCAAACGGCAGATGGAGTCCTCGACTTCAACCGGAGCAATCATCATTAGATCAGCTAACTCATCGATAATCACAACAATAAATGGTAATTTTTCAACTTCCGGTAAAGCATTATATTTGGCAAGATCTCTCACTCTAGCCTCGGCGAATAATTTATAGCGGCGTTCCATCTCATTAACTACGACCTTAAGAACGCCTGATGCTTTTTTGGCTTCGGTCACTACCGGCGCCATCAGATGGGGAATGTCGTTATACATCGATAATTCAACCATTTTAGGGTCAATCATAATGAATTTCACTTCATTAGGAAAGGACTTATAGAGAATACTCATAATTAAGGTATTTACACAAACGCTTTTTCCGGAACCGGTAGCGCCGGCGATTAATAAATGAGGCATCTTCTGAAGATCCGCTACAACAGCCTCTCCGGCAATATCCATCCCCAATCCGAAACTGAGTTTACCGGAATTCCAAAACACTTTCGAATCTAACACTTCTCTAAAAGTTACGATTTGGGTTTCATTGTTAGGGACTTCTACCCCAATGGCGGCTTTGCCTGGAATCGGGGCTTCAAGCCTAAGCCCTTTAGCAGCCAAAGACAAAGCGATATCATCAATAAGATTGACGATTCGACTTACTTTCACTCCAGGCGCGGGTTGCAGTTCGTAACGGGTGATTACCGGCCCATGATGCACTTCAATAACCCGGGCCCGAATCCCAAAATGAGCTAAAGTCTCCACCAACTGTTGTGATTGATCGATCATTCGAATATTCTTTTTATTATTAATACCGGGAATGGTAACCAGATCAATCCCTGGCAATTGATATGGGCCGGATGGGGTTCCGCGGTATAAGTTTCCCGAAGAATGGTTGTTTAATTTTTTCGGGCCCGGTTTCTCCTTGGCTTTTTCCTTCTCTTTCAACATACTTTGTAGGGAAGCCAGTATTTTTCCGGATTGACGTTCTTTTGCCGGTAACGGCGCTTTTGGAGAATATTTTGGATTAGGCGCTTGGTTCAATTCTAGATTCGGTTTTTGTTTCGGTTCTTGATCAAGTGATGCTAAGTCTTTAATAACTGAAACAGTTTCTTTTTTAGTTGCCACATAAGGATATGGCCAAACAGGTTTTTCCGTCTGATCCTTTTCGTTTTGTAACGTCTCCTTAGCGGGTTTAGAAAAAAGGCCGGTAAAAAGCATCACTAAAGGCCGATTTAGGGCAAGAATCGTCGCTACAACCAGCCAAATAAATAGAAAGACAACTGTTCCCATTTTACCAAACCATAAAACCAAGCCTAAAGCCATTCCATGCCCGATGACACCTGCTCCTTCACTGGCTGAACTCCAATTTTCATTAGTTAGTTCTACTCCACTGAAGATGTGCATTATTATCAACGCCCACAAAAAAAGCATCGAAAGGGCGACGAACTGTTTTTTTAAATGGCGTTCCGGGATCCAACATAACATGGTCCAGCCGATAATACCTAAAAAAACTATTGGAATAATTGAACCCCGTTCTCCAAAAAGAAAGAAAAAAGCCTGTTTGATTATTTCATTAATAAAACCGGCGCCATCCCAAAAGATAGCCACCAAAGATAAAAAGGCCAAACCGATAAAAAGGACCCCGGTGATTTCAATTTGTTGAGAAACAGTTCGTTCATCTCCAGCAGGACTATGCGTTTCCTTTACAACTTGTTGTGGTCTGCGTTTCATCCGGTTTCACCCTCTTCAAGCACTTTCAGAGCGATATTAGCCGAATGGGCCGTAAGCCGTAATAAATTACTTAAAAGTTCGACATAAATTACTCCGGAACCAGGCCAGCATTTTCCGAGGTTTAGACGGTGAATATGATTTTGACGAAGCTCTTCTTCAAGTTTATCAATATTTTCTTCCCTGGATTTAATCTGTTTCGCCAATTCCAAGTTGTTCTCAAGCAAACTCTGACATGCTTTGTTATATAAGTCGGTTGCTTTCCCAAATAATAATTCTATCTCGTTTAAAGCTATTTCCGAAAAAGGAAGTTGTTCTTGGTGTTTTTTATCGGCCAACCGCCCGATATTTGTAGCATGATCACCGACTCTTTCAATATCAACCACAATATGCAACATATTCGCTAAGCGATGGGATTGAGTCTCCGTCAATGAATTTTGTGATAAAAGGGCAGAAAGATAAAAGGTGATTTGTTCTTGGAGATCGTCAACAATTACTTCATTTTTTTCGATACTGTCCAGTAAATGAAGTTGGTTCTTGAGAAAAGCCTGCCGCGCCATTTTTAACATTTCCCGAGTTAACGAAGCCATTTGATTAATTTCATGTGCTGCCAATATCAATGCTAAAGCCGGGCTTTGCAATGCGCGACGATCTAAAAAAGTTTTCCCGTTGGTAGAGCCAATCTTCGTTTTATCAGCCATCGGAATTTTTCCTAATTTTGAAATGACGAAAGTAATCGGAAACCAAATCGCAATCACCGACATATTAAAAAGTGAGTGGGCCATTGCCAACTGCCATACATTAAACCAACGTTCCGAAACTGGGTTTGGAAACCCAGACCATCGAAAGACCGAGGTTTGAAACCATTTTGATAAGAATGATAGATTGAGACTGACTTCATTGACAACTTGATACGCCAAAGGTAATAATGCAATCCAGAGCAATCCAGTGAGGAAATTGAAAGAAAAATGAGACCAGTTAGCTCTTCTGACAGTTGGTAACCGATCTAAACCGATTAACATATTAATAATCGTAGTACCTACATTAGCGCCAATGATAACCGCAATAGCGCCACTCAAGAAGATTGGCGCGCTCAATCCTAATTCAACCCCTACTATTGCCTGGGTTAAAGCTACCATTGTATTACTACTGCGAAATAATGCCGCCAAACTTAAACCCAATAGAAAACCATACCAGGGTTTTAAAAAGAGATTCTTTAGAAAAAGAGCTGCCGGCGGATGAGTAACTATCTTTTGAAATGATTCGTGAAAAAATAAAAAACCAAGATACATTAAGGCTAAACTAAAGATGACCTGGCCTAGATAATGTAGATTACGATGCTTACTATAAAAATACAATAAATACCCGCCAAAAAGTAACCCAAATAAAACAACGCCGACATTGAGCGAAAGTAAATGGGCGTTAATAGTCATCCCTAAATTAACACCGATCATAATCCACAAAGCAGGAAAAAGACTCAATAATCCGGCATTCATTAGACTGGAGATCATTCCAAAAGTTAAAGAATTATTTTGTAAAGAGGCGGCCATAGTAAACCCGGTTAACATACTAAAAAATGGTTGTCGCGACTGAGTTTCCAATATAGCTCTAAGCCTTTCGCCGGCCATTTTTTGAATACCGTCACCAAATCGATAAACTGAATATAAAAAAAGTCCCAAAGCTCCAATTAAAACAATCAAACCCTCCAGTACCGGTGACAAATAGACTTCCCCCCAATAATGAATTTAGCAAAATATTCAATAAGTAATTCTCTTGGATTTCTATATTTTCCTGCCTTAGATCATTTGACCAAGTTTAATTCCGGCTAATGCTATTCATTATATCATTAAAAGGTTGTAAAACAAAACCCCTCATGAAAGGTCACAGGGGGTAAGGTTTATAATGAGGATATTATTGTCCCTGGCTGCCATTGAGGATTTAAGTAATCTTGAGGGTCAGTACTGATTATTCTAATCACCTTATATTTTCCACCTGGGAGTGAATGAACCAACAAACTAGCCCCGCTTGCCCCGATCTCCACTTCATCATGGACATCTTCCTGACTATCACTTTCGGATTCAAAGATGGATTCAACTGGAATAATTGTATATAACATTACTGAGGCTCCTTTCGGCGTGGGGGAGTTTTTAATTCGATTAATTCATCCAGTTTCTTTAAAGCCTTATTAATACCTCCCACTTCATCGATTAATCCCAATCCGACCGCATCTTTACCCACTAAAACCGTTCCAATATCCCGTACTAGATCCCCAGTTCGAAACATTAATTCTCTGAATTTGTCTTCAGTAATTTGAGAATGGCTGGTAACGAACTTGATAACCCGATCCTGCATCTTATCAAGATACTCATAGGTTTGCGGAACCCCAATCACCAATCCGGTCAGTCTTAAGGGGTGGATCGTCATTGTCGCGGTTTCGGCAATAAAGCTATAATCCGTTGAAACAGCGATGGGAACTCCGATGGAATGACCGCCTCCCAACACCAATGAAACAGTGGCTTTGGAGAGGCTTTCCAACATTTCGGCAATTGCTAATCCGGCTTCCACATCTCCGCCCACTGTATTTAAAATTACCAACAACCCTTTAATATTTGGATTTTGTTCGATAGCCACCAATTGAGGGATGATATGTTCGTATTTAGTAGTCTTGTTTTTAGGAGGAAGAATAAGATGGCCTTCGATCTGGCCTACAATAATCATGGTGTGAGTATTGCTTTCCACAGGAGCTACTGAAGTCATTTGGCCAATTGATTTTAGGTTTTCCAAAACCATCTTTTGTTTTCTGGGACTTTGCCGTATTGGTTGCTCTAAAGCAGGTTCATGAGGGTTGTTCGAGTCCGGTTCATAAGGAGTCTCTCCGGTATATCTTTCATTACTTTTCAAGTAGATGCCTCCTAGGGGATAGTTGTCGAACTTAGTATGCCTTATACCGGTCTTTTAATGCTTTTAAAGCATAAAAAATATTAAACGTCAATGTTTATTGGGCTTTTTGACATATTTCCCGGTTTTCAGATCTCTTACAACCAGTTTATGATGTCGAGAGTGAAACTCAACTTTACATTTCTCGCTTTTACTGTCCCTCACCACTGTCGGATTTATGCTTCGACCTTCTTCTTTCAATCGAATCACCTCCGGATATAAAGTCAATATATTTATCGGTCATAATTCAATAAATTGAACCCTATTCCTACCAATAAGTTTTTGCTTTTTAATAGGTTACAGGCCGGATGCAGTTTAAATTGTCCAAATTAATGATTCATGGTAAGATTAAGGCAGAAGAATTCCGGGACTTGGGACCTATTAAATTATAAATATCTGTTACCGAAAAACAGATTGTGTTAAAATATTATTAGATCCAGTTAACGGAAGTAATCTAATTTCGAAAGGGGTATTTAGCTTGGATTTATTGAACAGGCTCTTACAACCCGGTAAGAGTATCCTCTTAAAATATACAGGGACTGGAGTAAAAGGGTCGGTTCATACTTATATCATTAGAAGCGCTAATGAAGAACAATTGGCGTTATTAGTGAAAGAGAGCAATTCCCTCATCTCTTATCTTCATCCAGGAACAAAGGTTAAATTGATCGGCCGGGATGAAGACGAAGGACATGAATACCGACTCTTATCCGAATTGATCGAGATCAAACAAGGAGAACTCCCTCTTGTAATAGTTAAACGTCCTAGAGAAGTTGATCATTCGACTCGCCGTAGTTCTCTGCGCTTAGATGTTAGCTTGCCATTTAGTTATTATGATGATTTAAAAGAAAAAATGGGCGAGATCCGCAATTTGTCCATCAACGGCTTACTAGCTTTAGTCAAATTAAGCCCTTCTTTAAAGCTGAATAATACCTTGACTGGGAAAATTACTTTACCTACCGTCAAGAAGCCATTGCTAATTATAGGTAAGATCACTCGGGTTCAAAAGGAAGATGAGAATCACGCTTGGGTTGCGCTTGATTTTCAAACAGCCTCGGAGGATGTTAAAAATAAAATTAGTTTTTATTTAGTCCAGCGTCAACGCCATTTGATTAATATGAGGAGAAAAAACACATCCAGCATCAATCAAATAGCTGAAAACTAGTCGTGGAAAATGAAACCCATTAAACCTCGTTTATTACGAGGTTTTTTTAATGTTCATTCTCAAGTTCCGACATTTCTTTTTTACGATCATTTTCGCGGATGGCATTTAAGAGCATCATAGTCTTTACTTCGTCCGCCTCGGCTTTACGAATTTCCCCTAGCTCAACTTTTAATTTTGACTGATTTTTTGTCTTTTTCAAGATAGCAACCTCCATTCATTATTCTTTAGTATAAAACAATAGGAGAGGTTCTATTAGTCGGAAAAAACACGAATTCACTTTACTTCTTTCCGGTTAGCCAGCAAAGCATTAAGATGTTCCAGCAAACCTCCTCCACCCGTTAGAGAGATAGTACCAATTTTTTCACAAATTTTCTCCAAAAACTCCAGTTCCTTGAGGCGATACAAGGTTTGATTCTCATCCATCAATTTCGCCGTATTCAAAATATCTTTTATCTCACCGGGCAAAATGATATCTTTGACTCCTGCATTCAAAAAATTTACGCCGAAGTCCGCACTACGTTCCTGAAGCCGGGCCAATACAAATTCACCAATTTCCTGTTTTTTCGCTAAAAGTTCATCTAATTTAACAGTCCCGATGTATTCCCTCAGAACTAGTTGGAGTAAAATATAAAGTTGTTCTTCATGGTCTTTGATTTCATTAACCTTATTGGGATCAACAATTTTATATTGGCAGATAAAATTCATCCGTAAAGTTATCTTATCTTCAGTCATGATTTCTTGACCTGTCATATCAATCTGTTGCTGACGCAAATCAACTTTGGTTACAGTAACATTAACCATACCGTTCCAGAAATAATATATTCCCGGTTCCAGTATTTTCTGAAATTTATTGTTGAAGAACAATAAGCCTTGCTCATAAGCAGCAACGTCCGAATATTTGAAACAATTGACCAACTTTGGGTTTGACAGTAAAGGATACAACTCCGGATCTATTACGGGCTCTCGGGTATCGACTACAACAAAATCATGTTTTTTCAAACCTTTCCAAAATTCCCCCAAAAACATGGCGGAGGGTGACTTAAGAAAGGGTTAACAAACCGTTGCCATTTTCTCCAGCTATTTGTACCAAAAAAATCAGTAGAAATAACTTTTAATAAAGGCTAATGTCAATATGGACCAATTACATCCTTGGTTCGCAACATCGGTTCTGACTCCGGTCTTCGAATATATGCAAAAAACCGCCTCTTACGAGTCGGTTTTTTTAAATTGGTGCCGAAGACCGGAATCGAACCGGTACGGTTTATTCAACCGAGGGATTTTAAGTCCCTTGCGTCTGCCAGTTCCGCCACTTCGGCAAAGATTATATATTTTTTGGAGGCGGCACCCAGATTTGAACTGGGGATAAAGGTTTTGCAGACCTCTGCCTTACCGCTTGGCTATGTCGCCATAAAAGTGGAGCGGAAAACGAGATTCGAACTCGCGACCCCCGCCTTGGCAAGGCGGTGCTCTACCGCTGAGCTACTTCCGCA